>JAIXWZ010000201.1 GCA_027491035.1 Comamonadaceae bacterium
CAATGACGGGGCAGTGGCGCAATGACGGGGCAGTGGCGCAATGACGGGGCAGTGGCGCAATGACGGGGCAGTGGCGCAATGACCGCCCCTTTCCGTCATTGCGAGGCGCGCAGCGCCGTGGCAATCTATGCCTTCGATCAACCGCCGCATGGATTGCTTCGTTCCTCGCAATGACAACGCAGTGGCGCAATGACAACGCAGTTGCGCAATGACCGCCGCCGCAGCGCAGCGACCGCCACACCCGGTGACAGGCGCCACGCAATCCATTAAATTGGCCAGGCCATGAAACAGCCCTGCGTTTACCTGCTGGCCAACCGACCCAACGGCACGCTGTATGTCGGCGTGACCAGCGACCTGATTAAGCGCGTGTGGCAACACAAAAACGATGTCTTCGATGGCTTTAGCCACAAGTACCACGTCCATAGGCTGGTGTGGTTTGAGCAGCACGCGACCATGGAGACCGCCATCGCCCGCGAAAAGCAACTCAAGGCCGGCCCTCGGCTGCGCAAGGTCGCGCTGATCGAGTCCCTTAACCCGACATGGGCCGATTTGTATCAGGGGCTGCTGTAGTGAGGCGGAGCGCAATGACCGCCCCTTTTCGTCATTGCGAGGCGCGCCTTTAGCCGCGAGGAGCTGCCTTTAGCCGCGAGGAGCTTGCGACGTGGCGGGACGTGGCGGGCCGTGGCAATCTATGCCTTCGATCAACCGAATAGATTGCTTCGTTCCTCGCAATGACGAGTCAACCGAATGGATTGCTTCGTTCCTCGCAATGACAAGGCGGGGCGGAACGACGGGTCAGCCGCGCCATGAAAAGTCAGCCTCGCAACGACGGGCTGACACCCGCTCACCCCGCCCTCAACATCCCGCGCTCTTCAATGAACTCGATCACCTGATCGAGCCCGGCTTGGGTTTTGAGGTTGGTCATGACGAAGGGTTTGAGGCCTTTGGGGGTGGTGCGCATGCGCACGGTGTCTGACTCCATCACTTGCAGGTCGGCGCCCACGTGGGGGGCGAGGTCGGTTTTGTTGATGATGAACAGGTCGCTCTTGGTGATGCCCGGGCCGCCTTTGCGTGGGATTTTTTCGCCGGCGGCCACGTCGATCACGTAGAGGGTCAGGTCGCTCAGTTCGGGGCTGAAGGTGGCGGCCAGGTTGTCGCCGCCTGATTCGACAAACACCACGTCGGCATCGGGGTACTGCACGAGCATGCGGTCGATGGCTTCGAGGTTGATGGAGGCGTCTTCTCGAATGGCCGTGTGCGGGCAGCCGCCCGTCTCGACGCCCATGATGCGGCTGGCTTCGAGCGCGCCGCTGACGGTCAGCAGGCGCTGGTCTTCCTTGGTGTAGATGTCGTTGGTGATGGCCACCAGGTCGTATCGGCTGCGCATGGCTTTGCACAGCATTTCGAGCAAGGTGGTCTTGCCCGAGCCGACGGGCCCGCCGATGCCCACGCGCAGGGGCGGCAGTTTTTTGGTGCGATGGGCGATGTGGTGCAGGCTCATGGTGGAGTGTGCGGTAGATTGGGCGGTGTCAAAAATCAGCTGCGAAACAGCCGCGAGTACTGAATTTCATGCTGGCTCGACAAGACGGCCAGCATGGGCGTGAAGGCTTGCCGGTCTTCGTCGGTGCTGGCCAGGGCGTGGTCAACCGCTTGTGGGATGGCCTGGCCCAGCCGGGCCAGGATGCGCTGGCCGGCGCTTTGCCCCAGGGGCACGGTTTTGATGGCCGACTGCATCATGTTTTCGGCCCAGCCAAAGGCGCAGGCCAGCACGATCTCGCCCGTGCTTGCGGCACTGGTTGAGGCCGCCAGCGCGAAGGCCACCGGGTAGCTGGGGGGCAGGGCGGCGCATTGCGCCAGCGGCAGCTGTTCGGCCTGGGCATCGTTGCGCAGCCACTCGAGCAGCGAGCGGCCCATCTGCTCGGTCTGCAGCCGCAGCTCGTGCGTTTCGCGGGTTTGCAGCAGCCAGTCGTTGAGCCCCTGCACGCGCGCAAAGTTGCGCTCGCGCCAGGCGGGCACGGCCTGCGCCAGCACCGCCAGGTCGCTGCGCGCTTGCCCGAGCTGCAGTTGATCGACGAGCCAGTCGCCCGCTTGCGCTTCGTTGCTCACCAGGCCCGCTTCAACCGCCGCTTCGAGCCCCTCGGAATACGAGAAGCCGCCCACCGGCAGCGCGGGCGAGGCCAGCCAGATCAGCTTGAGCAGGCTCGCCGCGGGCAGGGCCGGGGCGAGCGAAGAAGCCGAAAGGGCCGGTGCGCCAGTGTTCACGGCTTTTGGGGGTCGTGATGGTCGCAGTGCGGACCGTGGACGTGGCCGTGATCGTGCGAGTGATCGTGCCCATGATCGTGATCGTGATCATGGCCATGCGAGTGCGAATGTGAGTGCGAATGTGAGTGCGAGTGCGAGTGCCCCCCAGCCGCATAAGCACCCCCCTCGGGCTCAAAGCCTTCCTCGGCCGCGTTGACGATGAGGTGCATGGCGCGCAGCATGTCGGCCAGCACATGGTCGGGCTCGATCTTGAGGTGATCGCTCTTGAGCTCGATTTGCACGTGCCGGTTGCCCAGGTGGTAGGCCGCGCGCACCAGGTCAAAGGGCGAGCCGTGGGCAGGGCAGGGCGTGATGCGCAGCACCGGCTGCGGCGCAGCGATCACGCGCACCAGCGAGCCGTCGGCGGCCACCAGCACGTCGCCGCCGCGCACCAGGGTGCCGCGCGGCAAGAAAACGCCCAGGTGCCGTCCGGCCGAGTCGGTGGCATCGAAGCGGCTTTTTTGGCGCACGTCCCAGTCGAGCTCGACGCTGGCGGCGCGCTTGAGCAGCACCGGCGCGAGGCCCGCGCCTTGGGCGATGAGTTTGGAGACTTCCAGCATGGCGAGGTGGGCGCCGGCGTGTGGCCGAGCGCGCGAGAGTCAAAACAGGAAGTATCGCTGAGCCATGGGCAGGCTCGTGGCCGGCTCGCAGGTCAGCAGTTGCCCATCGGCGCGCACGCGATAGGTTTGCGGATCGATCTCCATCACGGGCAGGTAGCTGTTGTGCACCATGTGCTGCTTGCGCACAGCGCGAATGCCATGGGCCGCGCTCAGGGTCTTGGCCAGGCCGTAGCGCTCTTTGACGCCCGCAGCCAGCGCGGACTTGGATACGAAGGTGAGCGAGCCTTTGGCCAGCGCGCCGCCAAAGCTGCCGAACATGGGGCGGTAGTGCACCGGCTGCGGCGTGGGAATGGAGGCATTGGGGTCGCCCATGGCGGCGTGCGCGATGAAGCCGCCTTTAAGGATGATGGAGGGCTTGATGCCAAAGAAGGCCGGCCGCCAGATCACCAGATCGGCCCACTTGCCCACCTCGATCGAGCCGACCTCGTGCGAGATGCCGTGCGCAATGGCCGGGTTGACGGTGTACTTGGCCACGTAGCGCTTGATGCGGAAGTTGTCGTTGCGGCTGCTGCGTTCGACCGCCGTGCCCCCACCCTGGCCCTCCCCCAGCGGGGGAGGGGACAGATGGCCGCGCTGCAGTTTCATCTTGTGCGCGGTCTGCCAGGTGCGCAGGATCACCTCGCCCACACGGCCCATGGCCTGGCTGTCGCTGCTCATCATGCTGATGGCGCCCAGGTCGTGCAAGATGTCCTCGGCCGCAATGGTTTCCTTGCGGATACGGCTTTCGGCAAAGGCCAGGTCTTCGGCGATCGATGCATCGAGGTGGTGGCACACCATGAGCATGTCCACATGCTCGTCGAGCGTGTTGACCGTGTAGGGCATGGTCGGGTTGGTCGACGAGGGCAAGAAGTTGGCCTGGCCCACCACCTTGAGGATGTCGGGCGCATGGCCGCCGCCGGCGCCCTCGGTGTGAAAGGCGCACAGGCCGCGCCCCTTGGTGGCGGCGATGGTGTCTTCGACAAAGCCCGACTCGTTGAGCGTGTCGCTGTGTATGGCCACCTGCGTGTCGGTTTCGTCGGCCACGTCCAGGCAGTTGCTGATGGCCGATGGCGTGGAGCCCCAGTCTTCGTGCAGTTTGAGGCCAATCACGCCGGCATCGATCTGCTCGCGCAGCACCTCGGGCCGGCTGGCGTTGCCCTTGCCCAGAAAACCCAGGTTCATGGGGAAGGCGTCAGCGGCTTGCAGCATGCGCTCGATGTTCCAGGGCCCGGGCGTGCAGGTGGTGGCAAAGGTGCCGGTGGCCGGGCCGGTGCCGCCGCCCATCATGGTGGTGATGCCCGAGCTGAGCGCCTCTTCGATCTGCTGCGGGCAGATGAAGTGAATGTGCGAGTCGATGCCCCCTGCGGTGACGATGAGGCCTTCGCAGCTGATGATCTCGGTGCCCGCGCCGATGACGATATCCACGCCCGGCTGCACATCGGGGTTGCCCGCCTTGCCAATGGCTGCAATGCGCCCGCCTTTGAGGCCGACGTCGGCCTTGATGATGCCGTTGTGGTCGATGATCAGCGCGTTGGTCAGCACCGTGTCCATGGCGCCTTGGGCATTGGTGCGCTGCGACTGCGCCATGCCGTCGCGGATGGTCTTGCCGCCGCCAAACTTGACCTCCTCGCCGTAGCTGCCGGCGCGCAAGGTGAGGTCGGCTTCGACCTCGGCAAGCAAATCGGTATCGGCCAGGCGCACCCGGTCGCCGACGGTCGGTCCAAACATTTCCGCGTAGGCGCGTCGTCCGATGGTGGCCATGAGGGCTCCTTAAATCTTGCCTTGCACCAGGCCGCGAAAACCCCAAACCTCGCGGCCGCCGGCGTAGTCGACCAGCTCGACCGTGCGCTGCTGGCCGGGCTCGAAACGCACGGCCATGCCCGATGCGATGTTCAGGCGCATGCCGCGTGCGGCTTGCCGGTCAAACGACAGCGCCTGGTTGGTTTCGGCAAAGTGGTAGTGCGAGCCCACCTGTATGGGGCGGTCGGCGGTGTTTTGCACCACCACCGTGAGGGTGCGCCGGCCGCTGTTGAGCTCGAGCGCAAGGTCGTCGGTGATCAGTTCGCCGGGGATGAGCGCCATGATCGGCTCCTTTACTTGCGGCCCAGCCACAAGGCCAGCGCGACGCAGGCCGCGGCGATCCAGCCCCAGGTGTCGCTGGCGTGCCAGTGACCGATGAGTCCGCTGCTGAGCCCATGGCCGTCGTGTGCGTGTGCGGCGCTGGCGGCCAGCCAGGTGGTGATACAGATCAGTGTGCGCATGGGGGAGCTCAGACGATGGGTTGATGAACGGTGACCAGCTTGGTGCCGTCTGGGAAAGTGGCTTCGACCTGGATGTCGCTGATCATTTCGGCCACGCCTTCCATGACGTCGGCGCGGGTGAGGACGGTGCGCCCCTCGCTCATGAGCGCGGCCACGGTTTTGCCATCGCGCGCGCCTTCCATCACGGCCGCGCTGATGAGCGCAATGGCTTCAGGGTAGTTGAGCTTGAGCCCGCGCGCACGGCGACGCTCGGCCAGCAAGGCAGCGGTGAAGATGAGCAGCTTGTCTTTTTCGCGGGGGCTCAGTTCCATGGAGTTTCCTTGTGTCCACCGACGCTCTGGCTGCAATAACGGTGCCAGTTGCGGGGCTATCCGGCTGCCGAGTATCGCCGCAGCGGCTGACGCGGGCTGCGGGGGAGGACGCGCCTGAGTGGGGCAGTCGGGCAGGGGGTTGGCGCGGGCGGGCGCTGTGCACCGTCTTGGAACGCGGCAGTGATTTTTTGCACCAATTTGTATCGGCGCGGCCCGGGTCCAGTTGCCCGGGGCGGTCTGTGCACGCGGGTGGTGCATGCTTGAATCGGTGCTGCGCTGGGCGCTGGGTGCTGCCCAGCATGCAGTCTGGGGTGAGGGGGCGCTACAATAGCTGTTTGCCAGACTTCCAGCAGGTGCCAATCGGTGAATTGTTTCTTCATCCATGCATGCGGCCCCCAGAGCGTCGAAGCTGGCCGTCCGTCTTGAGGGATATGCGCACATGGCCAAGGAAGAACTGATTGAAATGCACGGTCTGGTAGAAGAGGTTCTGCCCGACTCACGCTTTCGCGTCAAACTGGACAACGGTCACAAGCTGATCGCCTACACCTCGGGCAAGATGCGCAAGAACCACATCCGCATCCTGGCCGGCGACGAAGTCTCCCTGGAGTTGTCTCCCTACGACCTGAGCAAAGGCCGCATCACCTTCCGCCACATCGCAGGCCGCACCCCCCCACCACCGCGTCAACCACGCTAAGCCACCGGACCTACGGGCCTGTAGTCCGGTCCACCTGAACAAACGCTGCTGAGGCAGCGTTTTTCTTTGGCGCCGTCTGTGCGTTGCCGCCTCCGTCATTGCGAGGCGCGCATTCAAGTCCGTCATTGCGAGGCGCGCAGCGCCGTGGCAATCCACGCCGTTGTGCGAGCGCCGATGGATTGCTTCGTTCCTCGCAATGACAGGGCTGGGGTGCAACGACGGCCCCTTCCGTCATTGCGAGGCGCGCAGCGCCGTGGCAATCCATGCCTCTCACAACGGCCTTCGGTGCCCGCTGACAGGTCGGCCCGTGGCCGGTGTGTAGTCTCAAACCGGTGTTCAACGAGGAGATGACCATGACCAAGGTGCAAGACATCATGACCCGGGGCGCGCGCTCCATGGCGCCGTCCGATTCGGTGGTGCAGGCCGCGCAGATCATGGACGAGCTCAATGTGGGGGCGATTCCGGTGTGCCAGGACGGTGAACTCGTCGGCATGGTCACCGACCGCGACATCACTGTTCGCGCGGTGGCCGGCGCCCGCGCCGATGCGGGCACCACGCTGTCCGATGTGATGAGCTCTGCGGTGAGCTGGTGCTACGAGGACCAGTCGATCGAGCAGGCGGTCGAGCAGATGGCTGGCCAGCAGATCCGGCGCCTGCCGGTTTTGGACCACAGCCAGCATTTGGTGGGCATGCTCAGCTTGGGTGATGTGGCCGTCAAGCTCGACGCCGATCAAGCCGGTCAGTGCCTGGAGCAGATCAGCGAACCCGCCCGCCCCCACCACCTATGGCCCGCCCAAACCAACGGCGCCGCGCCGTGGCCCCTGCAGTCAGGCTCAAAACCCCGGAACCGGCCAACCCCCCTTGAGTTACCCCGCGTCCCGCAGTGAGCCGCTGGTGTCGTGGCAATCGATGTGCCTGTGCCAAGGCCGATGGATTGCTTCGTTCCTCGCAATGACGAGGTGGGGGCGCAATGACGACCCCTTCCGTCATTGCGAGGCACGCAGCCAAGTCCGTCATTGCGAGGCGCGCAGCGCCGTGGCAATCCACGCCTTCTGCCCTCCCGGCAGGCTCAGTGGCTGCTGGAGTTGCGGTGGGCCCAGGCGGTGGTGTTTTTCTCGATGTAGCTAAACAGCTCGTACATCACCATGGCCATCGCGCCGACGACCACCAGGCCGGCGAAGGCCAGGCCCATTTGCATGGCTGAGCCGGCCGAGATCAGCAGGTAGCCGATGCCCTCGTTGGCCGCGGTCATCTCCGAGACGGTGGTGCCAACAAAGGCCAGGGTAATCGCCACCTTGAGCGAGCCGTAGAAGTAGGGCATGGAGCGCGGCAGGCCGACTTTGATGAGCACGTCCCAGCGCTTGGCGCCCAGCACCCGCAGCACGTCTTCGAGTTCGGGCTCGAGCGTGGCCAAGCCCGTGGCGATGTTGACCATGATCGGGAAAAACGAGATCAAGAACGCGGTCAGGATGGCCGGGCCGATGCCGATGCCAAACCAGACCACCAAAATCGGCACGAAGGCCGCTTTGGGCAGGGCGTTGAACGCCGTCATGAGCGGGTACACGGCGGTGTAGGCCAGGCGCGAGGAGCCGATCAGAAAGCCCAGCATCACGCCGACGATGATGGCCAGGCCAAAGCCGGCCATGGTGACCCAGTAGGTGCGCCAGGCGTGGGCGGCGATCACGCCGCGAAACTCGATCATCTGCTCCCAGATACGCGCCGGGCTGGGGAACACGAATTCCGACACGCTAAAGGCCGAGCACACCAGCTGCCACAGGGCGATCACCACCACAAGAAGAATCCAGGGCGAGAGCGTTTCGAGCTGTTTTTTGTTCATGGGGTACGCCTGGGGTGTGGGTCTTACGGCGCCACCGGCGCGCTTTGCTTGCGGATCGCACCGATGTGTCCGCGCAGCTCGTGCACGATGTCGGTGAACTCCTTGGTGTAGGTGATCTCCAGGTCGCGCGGTCGCGGCAGGTCGATCTGGCGGCGCACCACGAAGCGGCCGGGGCTCTTGCTCATGACGTAGACGGTGTCGGCCAGAAAGACCGATTCGCGCAGGTCGTGCGTGACCAAAATCACGTTAAAGCGCTG
The DNA here is from genome assembly GCA_027491035.1 of Comamonadaceae bacterium. GTDB lineage: Bacteria > Pseudomonadota > Gammaproteobacteria > Burkholderiales > Burkholderiaceae_C > Polaromonas. The sequence continues at coordinate 8,261 of JAIXWZ010000201.1, forward strand.
CTCGGTCCACAGGTCGCGCAGGATGCACCACAGCTCTTCGCGGGTGAAGGCGTCGAGCGCGCCAAAGGGCTCGTCGAGCAGCAGCATCTTGGGCTCGTGGATGAGCGCGCGGCAGATGCTCGCGCGCTGCTGCATGCCGCCCGAGAGCTGCCAAGGAAATTTGTCTTCGTAGCCGCCCAGTCCCACTTTTTGCAGCAGGCCGCGCGCCCGCGCTTCGTATTCCTGGCGCTTTTGCTTGAGCTGGCTGCGGTGGGGCTCGACGATCTCCAGGGGCAGCAGCACGTTGTCGACCGTGGTGCGCCAGGGCAGCAGCGAGGGCGCCTGGAAGGCCATGCCCGAAATCTTCAGGGGGCCGGTGACCGGCTGGCCGTCGATCTGGATGCTGCCTTGCGAGGGCATGCGCAGACCGGTGGCCAGCTTCATGAAGGTCGATTTGCCGCAGCCCGAAGGCCCGACGATGGCGATGAACTCGCCCTCCTGCACTTTCAGGTCGATGGCCTCGACCGCATATTGCTTGAGCGCCAGCAGCTCGTCGTTGTAGGCGAGCCAGACGTCCTGAAAATCAACGAAGGGCGGTTTGTTCATCACTTTTTCGCGGGGGCGGCTTTGGCCGGTGCGGCCTTGGGTGCGGGCAGGATGTTCAGGGCGGCTGCGCTGGGCAGATAGCTGCCGTTCCAAACCGCGTCCGGGTTGATGCGGGTCTTGGTCTGGAAGGCGTCGGAGACCTGCGAGGCCATCAGGGACAGACGGCCGGGGTTGAGCTGGCCAAAGCCTTCGGCGCGTGCATCGGGGCTGTTGATCACGGTGTCGATGGCCAGTTGCAGGCGGCGCGTTTCCAGGGCCACGTTGATGATGCCGTCGCGCTGCTTGACGTATTCAATGGCCGCAGCCGGGTTGGCGATCACGTCCTTGGCGCCTTTGGTGAAGGCGGCCAGGAAGGCTTTGACGGCCTCTGGGTTTTCCTTGAGGATCTTGGGCGTGGCGATGATCACGTTGCCGTAGAGCTTCACGCCAAAGTCGGCGTAGGGCAGGATGGTCACGTCTTCGGCCTTGACGCCGCGTGCCTCAAGGTTGAGCAGCGAGGTGAAGGTAAAGCCGGTGATTGCATCGACATCGCCACGCGCGAGCATGGTCTCGCGCAGCGGCGGATCCATTGCGGTCCAGTTCACGGCGCCGATGCCATTGGCCTTTTGAAAGATGGGGAAGGCGCGGCGGCCGGCGTCAAACACCGGCGCGCCCATTTTCTTGCCCGCCAGATCGGCCGGCGTCTTGATGCCGGTCTTCTTGAGCGCCATCACCGACGCCGGCGTGTTGTTGTAGACCACCATGATGGCCACCGGCTTGTTGGGTGCATCGGGGTTGTTGGCGTGAAATTCCATCAGGGCGGCCAGGTCGGCAAAGCCCAGGTCGTAGGTGCCCGAGGCCACGCGCGTGACCGCACCACCCGAACCGCTGCCGGCGTCGACCGTCACATCGAGCTTGGCGTCCTTGAAGTAGCCCTTGGCCACCGGGGTCAGAAAGAGCGCCGCAGGGCCCTCAAAGCGCCAGTCAAGCTGAAACTTGATCGGCGTCATCTGCGCTTGTGCGCTGCCCAAGGTCAGCAGGCCGGTCAGGGCCAGGGTCGTTTGCAGGAGGGTGCGTTTGTTCATGGCAGGTCCGTCAAAAGTTGAGTCTAGGAAGGATGGGATCAGCAATAAAAATGCCAACTCGCCTGGGTGGGCCCAAGCACGACGGAATTTCCAACTCTTGCTGATGCCTCTGTTGGGCCCTCAAGTATGCACTTTCTTGAGACTTCACCCGCTGAGCCATCGCGCCCCAGCCTGGCCTGCCTGCGTCCCAAAACCGCACCGATTGGGTGCTTTTTGTCGTTGTTGAAACTGTAGATAAGACTGTATACAAAAACCCAGCACCCTCCATGAGGAAAAACCCGCAGGTTGGGGGGCGAGGCGCCCGGTCAGTGTGAGGCGCCCGGTCCGTGCGAGTTGCCCGATGTCCCGTCATTGCGAGGCGCTCAGCGCGAATCCCGTCATTGCGAGGCGCGCAGCGCCGTGGCAATCCAGGTGCCTGCGCCAAGGCCGCAATGGATTGCTTCGTTCCTCGCAATGACGAGGCAGGGGCGCATGACGGGGCAGGGGCGCAGTGACACCTACACTCCGTCATTGCCAGGCGCGCAGTCCAATCCCGTCATTGCGAGGCGCGCAGCGCCGTGGCAATCCGGGTGCCTATGCCAAGGCCGCAATGGATTGCTTCGTTCCTCGCAATGACGGGGC
>JAIXWZ010000226.1 GCA_027491035.1 Comamonadaceae bacterium
CCGATTCAAGGAGGACCCGCCATGACCATCGATCCCCGCCACCTGGCCGCATTCGAAGGATTTTTTTCGGTGCGCGATCAAATCGAGCCCGAGCGCCTGGCCTCGGTCGAAGGCGTCAAGCCCAAAGGCCGCGTGGACGTGCGCCGCATGATGGTGGGTCACGACATTTTGCTGCTGCATGTCTGGCGGGAAAAAGGCTTGGTCGACCCCATGCACAAGCACGATGACCACGAAACGGTGGCCTATCTGATCAAGGGGCGGCTGCGGCTGGTCATCGGCGGCAAGGAGTTCATTGCCGAGCCCGGCACCTCCTGGATACACCCCCGCGGCGTGGAGCATTTCAGCGAGGCGCTAGAGGACTGCGAGCAAATTGAAATCAAGTCGCCACCGCGCAAAACCTGGACCACCGAGTAAGCCCACCGCCGCTTGCCCCCGACCCTTGTGGCGCCCGTGATGCTCGAGACCCCCGCATGAGCAGCTGGTTAGACACCGCCGAGCGGCCCCTGACGGCAGCCAACCTTGCCCTGCTGCTGGACAACAAGATCGCAGCCATCCGCATTGCCGGCTTTGCCAGCGCCGATGAGTGCGAGCGCTTTGCCCACGCGGCCAAGCACGGGGCCCTGCAGTACTACAAGGTGCGCGAAAAAATCGGCTACATTGGCTTGGCGCAATACCAGTACCGCTGGGACAAGACCAAGGCCGATTTTTTTGCCGATGTCGCTGCCGCCCAGGCCGATGTGCAAGCCGTCTGCGAACAAGCCCGTTTCGATCCGCTTGAGCGCCTGCTCGAGCACCTGCGCCCGCTCTGGCCTGCCCCAATCGGCCTGGCCCAGGAGGCAGGGCAAAGCTACTTTGCCGGGATCATCCGCTGCACCAGCGACAAGATCGACCTGCACGCCGACTGGGCGCCGCTGAACTCGCCGGACTACGCCATCGCCGCCATCGACGGCCAGCTGGGCTGGAATTTCTTTGCCGAGCAACTGCTCAGCGGGGGCCAGACCACGGTTTATCACAACCCTTGGCAGCCACAGGTCGAGCCAGGGGTGATTGCGCCGAGCTACGGCCTGGCGCGCAGCCTGACCGAGGGCGTGCCCCAAATTACCTATGAGGCCACGGCCGGCGATGTGGTGATTTTCAACACGCGCAACCCCCATGAAATCGCCCCCGGCCTGCCCCGCCCAGGCGGCGCACGCATCTCGATGGGCTCGTTCATCGGCCGCATGCCCGACCGCAGTCTGGTGCTTTGGGCTTAAACCCCTGGGGCCCAACCCCCTTGTCACGAAAAATTTGTCCGGATAACATGGCCAGCAACAGAAAAATTTGTTCGGACATATTCTGCCTGCGCGCTTGCGCCTGAAAGGATCTCCCGTGAAACCGCTGCTCGTATGGTGCGCCTCGGCATCGCGCTGGCTGGCTTGGCTCGGAGGCTTGGCCCTGCTGCTCAGCGCAGTCCTGATTTCGCTCGATGTGGTGTTTCGCGGCATCTGGAAGATCACCGTTTTTGAAAGCTTTGAGCTGTCCACCTACGCCTTTGCGATCGCCACCGCACTGGGCATGTCCTACGCGCTGGTGAGCCGAGCTCACATCCGCATCGAGGTGGTCTACAACGTGTTGCCGCTGCGCTGGCGCAACGGGCTCGATGTGCTGTCCCATGCTGGGCTGGCGCTGATCACCGGGACCTTGCTGTTTTGGGCCGCTCAAATGGTTTGGGCCAACGGGTCCACCGGGGCGCGCTCACCGTCGGCCTTGGCCATCCCGCTGGTCATTCCCCAGAGCCTTTGGCTGCTGGGGCTGATTTGGTTTGCCTTGCTGGCTTGGCTCTACACGCTCTATGGGCTGTGGTGCCTGGTGTCGGGCCGGCAGCAGGAAGCGGCCGAACTCATGGGCGTGACCAGCCTGGAAGACGAGATCAAGGAAAGCACCCACGTATCGGAGCGGTCTTCATGATCACCTTGACGGTTTTCCTGCTGCTGGCCTTGGCCGCCAGCAGCCTGTTTGTGGTGGCCGTGCTGGGCATCCTGGGCTTTACCCTGGGGGAGTTGTTTTCACCCTTCCCGCTGTTGCGCGGCCTCGGTGAGGTGGCCTGGAGCTCGAGCGCAGACTTTATCTTGGTGGCCATCCCGATGTTCATCTTGATGGGCGAATTGCTGCTGCGCTCGGGCGTCACTGAGTCGATGTTCGACGCCCTCGACCGCTGGGTCGGACGCATTCCGGGTGGGCTCATGCACACCAATGTGGCGGCCTGCGCCGTGTTTGCCGCCACCTCGGGCTCGAGCATTGCCACGGCCGCAACGATCGGCACCGTCTCCATTCCCAACATGAACCGCTTCGGCTACCGGCCCAGCATCTTCCTGGGCACCATCGCCGCAGGAGGAACGCTGGGCATCTTGATTCCGCCGAGCATCAACATGGTCTTGTATGGGGCCATGTCCGAAACCGCGGTATCCGATCTGTACCTGGCAGCGCTCATCCCCGGCATCATGCTGGCGCTGCTGTTCTCGGTGTATGTCTTCGTGGCCTGTGTGCTCAACCCCAGCCTGGCTCCGCACCGGCGGCAGGCCAGTTGGTCCGACCGGATCTCGGCCCTCAAGCATTTGGTGCCGCCGCTGCTGCTTTTCTTTTTGGTGGTGGGCTCCATCTACGCCGGCATCGCAACAGCCACCGAGGCCTCGGCCCTGGGCGTCATGGGCACACTGGCTCTGGTGGTGGCGCGCCGGCGCCTCACGCTCGACTTGCTGCTGCGCTCCTTTGAAGGCACGGTGCGCACCACCGCCATGGTCATGGCCATCGTGATCGCAGCCTACTTTCTGAACTTTGTGCTCTCGACGATCGGGCTGACCGATTCCGCCGTCAAATGGGTGGCCGAACTGTCATGGGAGCCGCTTTCGGTGCTGCTGTGCATCGTGCTGCTCTACCTGGTGTTGGGCTGCTTTGTCGAGTCGCTGACGCTGATGATCGCCACCACCCCCTTGGTGGTGCCCATCATCAAGCACCTGGGCTATGACCCCGTCTGGTTCGGCGTGGTGTTCGTGATCCTCATTGAGGCCGCCTTGATCACGCCGCCCATCGGCATGAACCTGTTTGTCGTGCAGTCGGTGCGCAAGGGCGGGCCCTTCCGTGACGTCGTGGTCGGCTCACTGCCCTTTGTGGGCCTGATGCTAATCATGATTGCCCTGTTGATCGCCTTCCCCAGCCTCGCGATGTGGCTGCCTTCTGTTTTTGCTGCAAACCAGGCCTGATCGGCCTATTTCCCAACCTTAAGGAGATCGTGATGAAGTTTAGACAACACATGCTGGCGGCGGTGGCCGCGATCGGGCTGGGCGCCGCGGGACTGGCTCAGGCCCAAGCACCGGCCAAGATCAATTTCCAGGTGGTTGGAAATTTGGGTATCACCACCCAGTTTCAGGACATGGAGCGGCCCTTCTGGACCAAGGACATCACGGCGGCGACCAACGGTGCCCTCACCGCCGCCATCAAGCCCTGGAATGAAATGGGCCTCAAGGGCCCCGAGGTCTACAAGATGCTCTCGCAGGGTATGTTCGACGTGGGCACCACGCAATTGGGTTTTGTAGCCGGCGACAACGCCATCAACGATGCCACCGATCTGGCCGGTGTCTCGCCCGACATTCAAACCTTCTGGTCCGTCACCCAAGCGTTTCGCCCGCATCTCGAGCGTTACTACGAGCAGCAGCTCAAGGTCAAACCCATGGGCATGTTCTCGTTTCAGGCACAGGTGCTGTTTTGCCGCAACGAGATGAAGAGCCTGTCTGACCTCAAGGGCCGCAAGATCCGAACCGGCGGCGCCTCGCAGGCCGACTTTGTCTCCTTTTTCGGTGCATCGGGCATCAGCATGGCCTTCGGTGAGGTTCAGCAAGCGCTCCAAAAGGGCGTGATCGATTGCGCCATCACCGGCACGCTGGGCGGCTACAAGGCCAAATGGTTCGACGGGGCCCGTTTCCTGTATCCCCTGCCGATCAACTGGGGCGCCGGCATGTCGGCGATCAACCTGAACTCCTGGCGCAAGCTCGATGCAGCGACGCAAAAGACCTTGCAGACCGAGTTCAGCAAGCTCGAGCGGGCCATCTTTGAGCAAAACATCCGCGAGAACGACATCGGCATCGCGTGCAACACCGGCGGCACCTGCCCCGAAGGTCCGGCCGGCAAAATGACGCTGGTGCCGGTGAGCCCTGGCGACGTTGAACTGCGCCGCCAGGCCCTGCTCAACCAGGTGCTGCCGCGCTGGGCGGGCCGCTGCGGCACGGAGTGCGTGAGCAACTGGAACAACAGCGTGGGCAAGGTCGTCAACCTGACAGCCAAGGCCAACTGATTGCCGGTCACCTTTAGACAGGAGTGAACCCTGCGCATCAGCAGCTGGGTCGAACCTACACGCTGCTGATCTTCATCATGATGGCCTGGGGACTGAACATCCCCACGGTCAGGGTGCTGGCGTCCCGGCTGGACGTGGCGTGGACGGGCGGCCTTCGCATGGCGCTGTCTGCGCTGGTGCTGACCGTGGTCTTGGCCCTGATGAAGCGGCAGTGGCCGCGTCTTGAGCTCAAGCAGTGGGGCTGGTTGGTGTTGGCGGGATTTTTTCTCGTTTACTTCAACCAGTTCTGCTTTATCAGCGGCATGGTGCATGCCACGGGCACCAACGGCTCGCTGATCATGGGACTGACGCCCCTGCTGTCCCTGCTGGGCGGGGCGCTGGCCTTCAAGGAGCGCATCCCAGCGCGCATGGTCGCCAGTGCCGCTTTGGGCCTGGCCGGTGTGGCGCTGGCCACGGTGATGTCCCCGGGCGCGTCCCTGCAGTTTGCCGGGGTTGGCGAGCTGTATTTGCTGTTGGGGCTGCTGGGCTTTGTCGCCGGGGGCTTGATCGTTCAGCGGGTCGGGCCCGACGTGGATGCGCTGACTGTGGGCTTTGTGGTTTACTGCAGTGGCGCGATCATGCTGTGCCTGCACATGTGGGTGCAGGGGGCCTCGGCCGACGTGATGGAGCAGCTGCAAGACCCGTTTGTGGTGCTGTGCATCGCCTACTCGGCGGTGCTGGGCACGGCGCTGTCCAACGTCGGTTGGTACCGCTCAATTGCCCGCGTGGGCGTGGCCAGAGCCGCCTCCTTTTTCTACTGGCTGCCCATCTTCGGCATGGGCTTTTCGGCGCTTTTGCTGGGCGAGGTGCTCACGGTGTGGCACCTGGCAGGCCTGCTCTTGGTGCTGCTGGCCACCCGCCTGGCCGTCCAGGCCTACCCGCAGCCCAGGACGCACTGAGCGCGTGGACAGGGGCGTGGATAGGGGCGCGGATAGGCGCGCAGCTCAAGCCTTGGAGGCCAGCAGCTCGTACAGGGGGGCGGTGTCGCTTTGCTCGGGCAGCCGATTGAGCCAGGCCAACGTGTGCTCGAGCTGCTGCTCGTGGGCCGCATCGCGGGGATACTTGAGCCGCCAGCACAGGCGAAACTTGTCTTCCCGCTCCTCGGCCGTCAAGGGCATGTCGGGGTGGCCCCATGCGTGCGGGATGTCCTGGGACATCTCCGAGCCATCGCCGAGCACGATCTTGATCTTCTGGGGATAAAACGCGTTCGGGTTGGGGTGTTCGAACTGCTGTGTGTGCACCCGCCGGGCCAAGGCCTCAACCCCCTCGTGCTGCAAATGCGCCGAGGTGAAGGTCGACGGGTCGACCGAGCCAAAAAACACCTCGGCGGCGGCCACAAACGGGATGCACAGGCGCGCGTAGTTGGCGGGCGGATGATGGATCATGGGCCGCCCGACCAGCCGCATGCCCAGCGGGGGCAGGCTCACCTCGATGGCGCGGATCTTGTCGAGCGCGTTGTCAGGGCCGATGGCCAGCGACTTGCGCAGCTGGCGCATGGCATGGATCACCCCGTGGGTGACCCGCCCGCTCGGAAAGGGCTTGTGCGAAAGGCGCGTGACCTTCCAGGGCTTGGCCATCTCTTGCAGGGCCTGCTCGATGTCGCCGCCGTGCTCAAAGTTATGGAAAAAGCCAAAACGCCCAGCGAGCAGTTGCACCGGCGCGGTCAGGCCCATGCGCGCCATGTCGTGGGCCTGGATCGCATTGCGCGCCGCAAAGCCCATCTGCATGGCCAGCATCATGGAGCCCTCTTCGTGCGCTTGCATGGGGCCGCACATTTGCGAGTAGGCGATGCCAAAGGCGTAGCGCAGTTGCTCACGGGGCAAGGGGTCCAGGCAGGCAATGGCAGCCAGGGCCGCAAAGGTGCCCGTGGTCGAGGGCCTGAAGAAAAACATGCCGCTGCGCGTGGCAGCGCCCAGCGTGGTGGAGACTTCCACCGCGACGGTAAAGGCATGGATCAAATCGGCGCCACTGGGCGCCCGCCCGGCTTGCGCCAAGGTTTGTGCGCGCACCATCAGGGCGGCAAAGATCGGCGCCGCCGGCAAGATCACGCCGGGCTCATAGACGCAGTCGTACTCCAGCGCGTGGCACTGGTAGCCATTGACCAAAGCGGCCACCGGCTCGGTGCTGGCGCGCTCACTGTTCCACAGGTGCGGCCCGCGCCCGACCTGCCCGACCCAGGCTTGGGAGCCCTGGATCAGGGCCTCCAGGCCAGGGGCCAAGCGCCCGGCGCAGGCCACGCCCACGGTGTCCATGAAGAACACCGTGGCCGCGGCCACCGCTTCTTCAGGCAGGTCTTTGTAGCGCGTGTTTTCAATCAGGTCCAGAAAGGACTCGATCGGATCACGAACCGCGTTTGGGCTGTCGCTCATGCTCACGCCTCCGAAATGTGAGAGGGGAAAAGCGCCGGTCGTTTTTGCAAAAACGCATCGCGCCCTTCACGAAAATCCTGGCATTGAAACAAGTCAATGAATTCCTGCTCGGCCTGGCCCCAGGCCACCTCGTGGCGCGACTGCACGGCGCGCAAGCCGCGCTTGATCGCCCGCAGCGATTCGAGCGAGTTTTGCGCCATGGCCTGCAAGACACGGTCCACGCCGCTTTGAAAGCTCTCGAGCTCGAGCACCTGGCTGACCAAGCCCACCGCCAAAGCGCGCTGGGCATCCCACAGCTGCCCGGTGTAGAGCAGCTCGCTGGCCGCGGCATGGCCGCAGGCCAGCACCAGCCGGCGCAGGTCATCGGGGTGGTACGACAGGCCCAGCCGCGCCGGGGTGACCGCAAATCGCGCTCGGTCGCTGCTCAGACGGAAATCGCAGGCCACCGCCAGGGCCACACCGCCACCGACGCAGGGCCCGTCGATGGCCGCCAGCGTGGGCAGCGAGCATTTTTCGAGGGCCTCGATGGCGCGCTGGATTTCCAAGGTGGCCTCCAGAGCCACTTGCGGGTGACCATAGATCTGCTCAAACTCGGAAATGTCAGCGCCAGCGGCAAACGCCCCCGGCACGGCGCTTTGCAAGCACACCACCCGCGCCGATGCTCGATTTGAAATCTGCTCCATCAAGGCCGGGATGCTGCGCCACATGGACCGTGTGAAGGCATTGCGCCTTTGTGCGTGATCGATGCTCAGGCAAGCAATGGGGCCGCGAAACTCCAGTGAAACAGCAGGCATAAATGATTCCGTGGGTATCCGGGCCCCAGCAGGCCCGGCCGTCTGATTCCAAAATGATAATATGTCCGTACAACTTTGCAAGGACTGTTTTCACCAAGGAGCTGTCATGCGCTATGAGAAAGGCCCCAAGCCCTATGCGTGGCCCAACGGGGCACGCCTGGCCCTGTCCATCGTGGTCAACATTGAAGAGGGCGCCGAGGCCAACATCATGGACGGGGACAAGTACCCCGAGCCGGTTGACGAGATGGGCATCGCGCTCAAACGGACGATTCGCAACTACGGCAACGAGTCCAACTACCGCTATGGGCTCACGCGGGGCGGCCCGCGGGTGATGCGCCTGCTCGAGCAACACCAGCTGCCCGTGACCTTCACCGCCTGCGCCCTGGCGCTTGAGCGCGCGCCCGAGCTGGCCGCCGAGATCAGGCGCCAGGCTCACCACGAGGTCACCTCTCACGGCTATCGCTGGGCGCACCAATTCCACATGAACGAGGAGCAGGAGCGCGGCTACATCCGGCAAGCGGTCGAGTCGCTTGAGCGCACCACCGGGCAGCGCCCACAGGGCTGGCTGTCACGCTACTTGCTGACCGACAACACCCGGCGCTTGCTGGCCGAAGAAGGCTTCCTCTATCACATGGACGACTACGGCGATGACGAGCCGTCCTGGGACTGCAGCCACAGTCGGCCCATTGTGGTGATGCCCTACCAGGTGGACAACAACGACATGAAGATGTGGGCAGAGCCCTCCTACACACCCGACCAATGGCTCAAGTACGCGCTCGACAACCTGCAGTGGTCGCTCAAGGAAGGCGAGCATGAGGTCAACATGATGTCCTTGGGCTTGCATCTGCGCATCATTGGTCGGCCCGGGCGAATCTGGGCGCTGGAAAAGTTTCTCAGCCACGTGCAGGACCTCAACGGCCAGGGCGCTGGCATTTGGGTCGCCACCCGCGCGCAGATCGCCCGGCATTTCGCCCAGCATGTTGCCGCCCAGCCTTGAAATTGACTGGGGGCGATGGCTGCGACCGGGCGACCGCGTCGTGTGTTCGCACATGTCGAGCCAGCCCAGGGCCTTGCAGCAGTCGCTGCTCCAGCACCGGCCGGTGATGCCGCTGAGCGTGACGCTCGGCGTGGCCTTCAGCCCCGACATGAGCGATGCGCCCGAAGACTGGCAGCTCCAGGGTCTGGGCGCCATGGGCAGCGGCTCGGTGGTGGCCAGCAAGCGCTCCCTTGGCCTGAGCACGCTGACCTACAGCGCCTTCGAGCAGGTGTACGCACAGGCGCTCTGGCCGGTCGATGTGGTGCTGGTGTCCTTGAGCCGGGACCGGCAGGGGCGCCTGTATCTCGGGGCCAGCCATGGGGCCGCGCTGGCGGCCGCTCGGCGTGCGCGTGTGGTGCTCGCCGAGGTCAATGCCCAGGCGCCTTGCTTGCTAGGCAGTCAGTGGCCCGCCGATGTGCCGATCCACGCGCAGTGGGAGACCTCTTACGCACCGCCCGAGCTGTCGGCCGGTGCGGCCGGTGCCGCCGAGCGGGCGATCGGGCAGCACCTGGCCGCGCGCATACCCGATGGAGCCTGCCTGCAAGTGGGCATCGGCAGCCTGCCTTCGGCGCTGCTCGACTGCTTGAGCGGCCACCGCCGGCTCGGCGTGCACTCGGGCACGTACGGCCAGGCCATGCACCGCTTGCTGCTCTCGGGCGCCATCGACAACAGCGAGAAAAACATCGACAACGGGCTGTGCGTCATCGGCTGCGTGGTCGGCCCGGCCGATTTCCTGGCTCAGACCGATCAGCACCCGATGCTGCGTATGCGCAGCCCAGCCTACACCCACGACGTGCTCAACATCCAAGGCATTGACCGCTTCTTTTCGCTCAACAGCGCGCTGGAGGTGGACCTGCTCGGACAGGTCAATGCCGAGGCCATCGTGGACGAGCACGGCCGCTGGCGCTACGTCGGCGGCATTGGCGGGCTGCCCGAGTTTGCCAACGCGGCCCTGCGCGCCCCGGCGGGGCAATCGGCGATTGCCTTGCCGGCGCGCACGCCGCGCGCACGCTCGCGTATCGTGGCCAAGCTGTCCGGGCCCGCCACACTGGCGGCCTCGCAGGCCGATCTGATCGTGACCGAGCACGGCGTGGCCGAGATGCGTCACGCCAGCGTGGACCAAAGGGTCATGAAGATGGTGGCCATTGCCGACCCACTCGATCGGCCCGCGCTGCTGGCGCAAGCCCGCGCCATCGGCTGGATCTGAAAGCCGCGGCGCCCGCCAGGCGGGTAGGCCTCAGGCTGCACCGAGCAAGGTCTGCACCTGCTCAGCCCATGCCAGCAGACGGGCGTCATCACCGCGGCGACCGATGATCTGCAGGCCCGCCGGCATCTGCCCGGGCGGGCAGCCCAGGGCCAACGTGATCGCCGGCAAGCCGGCCATATTGGCCATCGCGGTCAAGTCGGCTTGGTTGGCAGGCGCCGGCTCGCGCAAATCAAAAGCCGTCTGGGGCGCGGTGGGCAAGACCACGAAGTCGGCCTCGTCAAACCAGCGATGCGCCGCGTCGGCCGCCAGGCCCACCTCGGCCAAGGCCCGGCCCAGGTCCAGGCTGGTCTTTTTCTCGATGTAGCGCATCATGGCCAACAAATCGGGCGGCAGCTCGGCGCTGCGTGACTCGAGCAAGGGGGCCAGCCGCCCGTGCAGTTCGGCTTCGCACAAGAGCAGGCCGCTGCGCCGGTAGCGGCCGAGCTGCGCCGCGTCGGGCGCGCGAGCCCAGGTCTGGACCTGCTGGGTGCGGCGCAAAACTGCGGCAGCCTGGTCAAAGGCCAGCGCCACGTCGGCCTCAACGCCCAGGGCGTGAAGGTTGGCGGGCAAGGCCAGCCGCAGGCCAGTCAGATCGGCTGCAGCGACGCCCCAGTGGCGATCGGGCGCAAGCGCGGCCATGGCGCTGCGGACATCGCACACATCGCGGGCGATCACGCCCACATGGTCCAACAGCAGCGACAAGGGCACCACGCCTTGCAAACTGAGCAGCCCGTGACTGGGCTTGAAACCCACCACGCCGCAGTAGGCGGCCGGCAGCCGCACCGAGCCCATGGTGTCCGTGCCCAAGGACACCGTGCAAAGCCCCGCAGCCACGGCCGCGGCCGATCCGCCACTGGAGCCGCCCGGTGAGTAGCCGGGCCTCAGGGGGTTGAGGCAATCGCCATAGTCGAGGTTGCGGTTGGTCGCCCCCAGGGCCATGGGGTGCATGTTCAGCCGCCCCAGGCACACCATGCCGGCGGCTTTGAGCGCGCTGACCACGGGCGCGTCGCGCTCGGCCGGCTGCGCGCCGTAGGCGGCCAGGCCACAGCGCGAAACATGGCCGGCCAAGTCGATGTTGTCCTTGATCGCAAAGCCCAAGCCCCACAGGGCAGACCCCGTAGCCGGTTCGGCCGGTGGCCCATCGTCCGTCTGACTCAGGTAGGCGCGCAGGCTGGGGTTGAGGCTGGCAATGCGCTGCCTCTGCGCGGCAAGCCACTGCTGCGGGCTGATTTGGCCAGCCTTCAAAGCCTGGGCGGCGTGGCTTGCGGGCAGCAAGGGCTCGAAGGGCGGCATGAATCAGGTCTTGACGATGAGGCGGATCGGTTTTTGGCGGGTTTCGACGCCAGTCAGCTCGGACAGGGAGCGCAGCGCCACGAGTTCCACCAGAACCTCGACGCCCAGACGCTGTTTGAGCAAAGCGCTGTAGGTTTCGACCAGCGCTGCAGTGGGCGTGGCGTCGCACTCGATGCGCACCAGCAGGTCCTCGCGGCCGGTCGCATCCTTTTGGAGAATGCACACGTATTCGCTGCGAAAACCGGGTGCATCGGCCAAGATGGCCGCCAAGGCCTGCGGAAAGATATTGATCCCGCGCAGCTTGACCATGTTGTCGCTGCGGCCCAAAAAGCCTTCCATCCGGCGAAACGGCAGCTTGAGCTGGGAAGGGCCCGACACAATTCGGGTGACATCGTGGGTGTTGAAACGGATGATGGGAAAAATATCGTGGGTGAACAAACAGGTGACCACCAGGTCGCCGGTTTGCCCGTCGGGCACGGGTTGCCCGGTGTCGATGTCGCAGACCTGAACCCACTGGGCATCTTCCATGATGTGCATGCCGTCGTGGTCCGGCCCCTCCGCTGCAATCAGGCCGGTGTCTCCCACGCCGTACCAGTCAAACAGCTCAGCGCCGCCCCACGCCTGCGACAGCGCCTCGCGAGAGTCGCGCGCCATGTGGCCGCTGATCATGCGAACCGGGATGTCGCGGCCGGGCTGCAAGCCCATGTCTCGGGCGACGTCGGCCAGGCGCTTGATGTAATCGGCAAACCCGACCAAGGCCGTGACGCCAAAGTCACGCATGAACTCCACTTGCTTGACCGAGGGCGTCTCGATTCCGGTGCCCGCTGGCAGGAACAGGGCCGAGGTGTGGTGAACCACCGCTTCTCGGATGTAATGCCCGCCGTTGACCAGGCCGTGGCCATAGACCGAATGCACCACGTCGTCAGGCCGCATGCCTTGCATCAGGTAGGCCCGGGCGAGCAAGAGCTTGTGAACCTCCCGGGTGCGGGGACTGAACACCAGCGGCTGCGGGCGTCCCGTGGTGCCGCTGGTGGCATGCACGATCATCGGAAAAATTCGTCCGTCGATCGGGATCTCTCGGCCGTGGTGGTCGCCCAAAGGCGGGTGGCGCTCGATCGACTCCATGATTTCCTGCTTGCCAAACACGGGCAGCCGAGGCAAGTCATCGAGGCCGCGGATGTGGTGCGGCTGCACCCCCGCCTGGGCCCATAGCCTTTGGTAGAACGGCAGCTGCCAGGCCCGCTTGAGCTGGCGCGCGAACTGCGCTTCTTGGTGCTGCCTCAGCGCCTCGGGCGACAGGCTCTGGTAGCGCTCGAGGAAGGCAGGGCCAATCGGAAATTCCTGCCGCAAGGCCTGAATATCGATCGCATCAAAATAACTTTGGTGCATACGGATGGGCGATGATAAAGTTGTCCGTACATATTCTCAATCGCGGCCATGTAAAAATCAAGCAAAAAAGCGGCAATCGACAGAAAGCTCGGACCTATGGCGACGGAACCTTACTACAAGCAGATGTACAACCAGCTGTCTCGCAGTATTCGCGAAGGCCGCTACGCCCTGGCCGCCAATTTACCCACCGAGCGGCAGTTGTGCGACTCCTTTGGCGTCAGCCGCCACACCGCCCGCGAGGCGCTGCGCCAACTTGAGCAAAACGGGCTGATCAAGCGACGCCAGGGCTCGGGCTCGGTGGTCATTGCCACCACGCCCAGCGTGCGCTACGAGCAGAGCATTCAAAGCATTGACGACCTGATGCAGCAAGGCAGTGCCAGCCGCCTTCAGGTCCTGGCCTGCGAGGACATCCCCGTCGAGACCAACCAGTTCAGCAGCCAAACCGGCCTGCTGGGCAAAGCCCTGTGCATTCGGGTTCGCTCCATCCGCTACCTGCGCAACGACGTCAGGCCGCTGGCGCTGGTGGACGTCTATGTGGCCGTGCGCACCAAGACGCAGGCCAAGCGCTTGCTCAATTGCGATACGGCCGCCCGGGAAATCGTGGCGACAGTCGATCCGGCCAAACTCGACCGGGTTGAACAGGCCTTCAGTGCGGTCAACCTGGGGGAAGATTCGGCCAAGCTGCTGCATGTCAAGGCCGGCGACGCCGCCTTTCAGACCGTGCGCCGTTACTTCGACGCCACGGGCAAGCTGTTGGTGGTGGCCCACTCGCTGTATCAGTCGCAGCTGTTCACCTACACCAGCACGCTGCGCCGGCAGTGAGCGCCCCGCCAGCGGCCAGGCACTAGCAAAAACCCTGGGGCCGGTGCTGCCCCCCTTTACACTTGTCCGGACATATTGTTAAAGTCGGCGCGTGAGGCTCAAGATCGGCCACCGGGCCCGTGGCAAGGGGCCAGAGGGCCGACCGGCTGGGTCACCTTCAACGATTTTTGCATGTCAGATCCCACCGTCTACCCCAGAGCCTGGGCGCTGCTTGAAAGCGCGGGGCAAGCTGCGCTCAATGCGCGCGAGCCCGAACAAGCCCTGATGGTGTTGACCCAGGCCTGCTTTGGCCTGCTCGGTGATCGCCAGCGCCATTTGCAGCCCGGCGCCCTCAAGGGCCAGGAGCGGCAGTTTTTTGTGGCCGGCGTTTTTATCGTCACGCCCGACCGCCAGCATCACATGCTTGTGGCCAATGTGGGATTTCCGCCTGAGCAAAGGCGCTTGATGGTCCCCATTGACGGCGGCCACCCGGGCCATGTGTATGCCAGCGCAGAAAAGCTGATCCTCAAAAACACCGACGACCACGGCTCCTTCAAGCAGTACCTCAAATCTGCGCGCATGGGCTCGGCCATTCTCTCGCCCATGATTTGGCAAGGTGAGTTTTTGGGCCAGCTGTTCATGGCGGCGCAGGCGCGCCACACCTTTGGCGAGCAGGACCTCGAGGTTTTGGTGGCCTTCTCGCGCTTGGCCACGGCCGTTTGGGTGGCGCTCGAAGGGCCGGCCTGGACGCAAGCCCATGCGCAACCCGAAGACGCTTTTTACGTCGCGCGCGAGGGTCTGCGCTCGGCGTGAACCGGCGCCACGCGCAGGCTGTGCAGGGACGCAAAAAGGCCGCTTCGAATTGACGGCTTTTGAGAACTCACTATACTTGTCCGGACATATTTTCACCCCTGCCACGCCCATGACCCGCCCCCTGCGCTCCATGCTCTTTGTCTCGGGAGAAAGGGCCGACCGCTACCCCAAGGCCCTGGCTTCAGGCGCCGACCTGGCCTGCATCGACCTCGAAGATGCGGTGCATCCTTCGCGCAAAGCCCAGGCACGCCTGAGCGTTTGCGAGTTCATCGCAGGCTACGCGCCCAAGCCTGGCGATGCGCAGCTGGCGGTTCGCATCAATGCCATTGGCACGGCCGACGGACTGCGCGATGTGCTGGCGCTGCAAGACAGCGGCGCGCGCATGGACTACCTGATCGTGCCCAAAGTGCAAGACCCGGTCGAGCTGAGCCTGGTCGAGTGCTGGCTGCCCCACGCCTTCAGGCATCTGGTTGCCCTCATTGAAACACCGCAGGGCATGCAGCGCGCCGCTGACATTGGCGCTGCGGTCCGGGCCGGGGCGCCGCGTGTGTCGGCCTTGATGCTCGGCGGCGCCGACCTGTCCATGGAGCTTGGCGCCCAGTTCAACTGGACGGGCCTGCTCGGGGCCCGCGCCGCCCTGGTGATGGCGGCCAAGGCTTCGGGGCTGCAGGCCTGGGACGTGCCTTTCATCCACATTGACGATGTGCCTGGTCTGCGCCAAGAAACCGGCCTGGCCTTGCAGATGGGCTTCGACTGCAAAACGGCGATTCACCCGTCGCAGGTCGCGCCCATCCACGAATGCTTTGCGCCAGAGCCCCAGGAGCTGGCCTGGGCACAAGGGCTGCAAGAGGCCATGGATGCCCAGGGCGGGCCCGACCAGATACGCGGCGCCTTTGTCTACCAGGGCAAACTGGTCGACGCCCCGATCATCAAGCGCGCCTCTCGAATTCTTGCCACAGCCGCACTTTTGCGGCCCAACGAACAGTAAAAGGAGTCCTTTCATGGTTCAAAACGCCCAACCCGTCGGCCCGAATCACTACCGTGAATCGTTTGGCCGGTACTACGAAGACTTCCAGGTCGGTGACCTCTACGAGCACCGCCCGGGCCGCACGATCACGCAGACCGACAACACCTGGTTCACCTTGCTGACCATGAACACCCACCCGATGCACTTTGATGAAGAGTATGCCAAGCACAGCGAGTTTGGCCGCTGCATCATTTGCAGCCCGCTGACCGTGGCACTGATGGTGGGCATGAGCGTGACCGATGTCAGCCAAAAGGCCATTGCCAATCTGGGCTGGAGCGACATCAAGCTGACCTATCCTCTGTTTGCCAATGACACGCTCTATGCGCGCAGCGAGGTGCTGGACAAACGCGAGTCCTCGTCGCGGCCCAATGCCGGCATCGTCAGTGTCAAGACCATCGGCACCCAGCAAGAGGGCAAGACGGTGTGCACCTTCATGCGCACCATCTTGGTGGCCAAGCGCGGTTTTGATGTCGAGAAAAAAGCCAACTACTGATCCCGAGGAAATCCCATGACGATGCAATCACGCTCCGAGCAGGACGACCTGGCACTGATCGACGCGATCGAGGCCTGGGCTGAAAAAGAGCTGCGCCCCGTTGCGCGTCAGTTCGACCTGGCCGACGAGTACCCCCACGAGATCGTCGAGCAGATGAAACAACTCGGGCTGTTCGGGGCAACGATCGGTGAGCAGTATGGGGGCCTGGGCCTGTCGGCCTGGACCTATGCGCAGATCGTGACCAAGGTCGCCTCGGTCTGGATGGCACCCTCCGGAATCTTCAACTCGCACCTGATCATGGCCTCGGCCATCGAGCGTTACGGCACCGAGGAGCAAAAGCAAAAGTACCTGCCGCGCATGGCGACGGGTGAATTTCGCGGCAGCATCGGCTTGACCGAACCGAACGCTGGATCGGATTTGCAGGCCATCCGAACCGTTGCCAAGAAGCAAGGCGATGAGTACGTGATCAATGGCAGCAAGACCTGGATCACCAACAGCTTGCACGGCCACGGCACGTTGCTGCTGGTCAAAACAGACCCCAAAGCCGATCCGCGCTACAAAGGCATGAGCTTGTTCATTGCCGAGAAAACCGAGGGCTTTATCGTCGGCAACAAGCTCAAGAAACTGGGCTACCGCTCCATCGATTCGTGCGAGCTGAGCTTTCAAGACTACCGGGTTCCAGTGGCCAACTTGGTGGGCGGGCAAGAGGGCCAGGGCTTCTTTCAAATTGCCGGCGGTCTGGAGCTGGGCCGCATCAACGTGGCGGCGCGGGGCGTGGGAATTGGCGAGGGCGCTTTGAAGATGGCCCTGCGCTACGCGCAAGAGCGCAGCACCTTTGGCAAACCCTTGTGGAACCACCAAGCCGTGCAGCTCAAGCTCGCCGACATGGCCACCCAGGTCGAAGGCGCGCGCCAGCTGGTCAAATTGGCCTCGCTCAAGCACGACGCAGGCGAGCGCTGCGACCTAGAGGCAGCGATGGCCAAGTTGGCCGGCTCGGAGGCCGGCGCTTTTTGCGCCCAGGAAGCCATGCGCATCTTTGGCGGCTTTAGCTACTCGGTCGAGTATGAAATCGAGCGCTACTACCGCGACTGCATGCTCATGTGCATCGGCGAAGGCAGCAACGAGATCTTGCGCACCATCATCGCCAAGCAATTGATTGAGCGCCACAAAATCTGACCATGGCACCCTACAAACCCCTGCAAGGCATGCGCATCCTGAGCGCCGAGCAATACGGTGCGGGGCCTTACGGCTCGATGCAACTGGCCGACCTTGGGGCCGAAGTCATCAAGATCGAGAACCCGCATGAGGGAGGCGATGTCTCGCGGCTGACCGGGCCTTATTTCTTGGGTCAAGACCCGGACCAGCCCGACAGCCTGTTTTTTCAGAGCCTGAACCGAAACAAGAAAAGCTTGACGCTCGACCTGAAGAAACCGGCCGGTCAAGCCACGCTCAAGCGGCTGGCGGCGCAATGCGACGCCGTCATGAACAACCTGCGCGGCGATTTGCCCGATCGCCTGGGCCTGACCTACGCAGCGCTCAAGGACATCAACCCCAAGCTGGTGTGCGTCCACCTGAGCGCCTACGGTCGCCACAACGATCGCGCCGCTTGGCCGGGCTACGACTACCTGATGCAGGCCGAGGCCGGCTTTCTTCATCTGACCGGAGAGCCCAGCTCACCGCCCACGCGCATGGGCCTGAGCGTGGTCGATTTCATGACCGGCATGACAACCGCCATGTCGCTGCTGGCGGGGGTGTGGGGCGCTCAGCGTCACGGCAAAGGCTGCGACATCGACATCAGTTTGTTTGACGTCGCGCTGGCGCAATTGAACTATCCGGGCGCCTGGTTTCTCAACGAGGGGCACACCATCGAGCGCATGCCCCGATCGGCCCATCCCTCGACCGTGCCTTGCGAGTTGGTGCCCTGCGCCGACGGCTGGCTGTTTGTGATGTGCATGACGCCCAAGTTTTGGCGCGCTCTGGCCGAGGGCGTGGGCCAGCCGCAATGGCTTGACGACCCCCGCTTTGTCGACGCGGCCAGCCGCCGCCAGCATCGCCTGGAGATGACGGCCGAGCTCGAAGGCGTGTTCAAGCAAAAGGCCGTGGCCGACTGGATGGCGCTCTTTGCGGGCAAGCTGCCAGTCGCCCCGGTGCTCAATTTGGCACAAGCGCTCAGCCAGCCCTTCGCACTGAGTCAAGGAATGGTCGAGGCCGTGCCCCACCCCCACGCGCCACAGCAAAAGCTGGTGGCCTCGCCCATCCGCATCGACGGACAGCGCCCCAAGGGCACGGCTTGCTCGGCCTTGGGCGCGGACACGGTGCAATTGCTCGGCGACATGGGTTGGTCTGCCGATGAGATTTCGCGGCTCAAGCAAGAGGGCGCGATATGAAGCTGCAAGGCCTTCGGGTGCTCGACCTGTCGCAGTTTTTGCCCGGCCCCCATTTCACGATGATGATGGGTGACCACGGCGCCGAGGTGATCCGCATTGAATCGCAGGAAGGCGAGCCGACCCGAACCATCGGCGCTCGCCAGGGCGGCGCCAGCGTCTGGTTTCGCAACACGCACCGCGGCAAAAAAAGCATCGTGCTCAACTTGAAGTCGCCCGAGGGCGTGGCGGCCTTCATGAAGCTTGCGCAAACAGCCGACGTGGTGGTCGAGGCCTTTCGGCCCGGCGTGGTGCAACGCCTGGGCATCGGCTATGAAGCGGTCAAGGCGGTCAATCCGCGCATTGTGTATGTGTCGGTGGCCGCCTATGGCCAAGACGGCCCGATGGCGCAGCGGCCGGCTCACGACTTGAGCATACAGGCCGAGTCGGGCGTGGTCAGCCTCAACTGCGGACCCGACGGCAGGCCGGCCCTGCCGGGCATCCCAGCCGCAGACATGGCCGCGTCGCTGATGGCCATGAACGGGGTGCTGATGGCCCTGGTGCGCTGTCAAGCCACAGGTCAGGGTGACTACATCGACATCTCGATGCAAGACGCCTTGATGAGCTGGCTGGTCAACGTGGTGGGTCCGGTGTTTGGCGAGGACCGCGAGCTCGAGCTGCGCAGCGAGCGTGGCTTTGGAGGCAGCGCCTTCTATCAAATCTACCGATGCGCAGACGGTCAGTTTTTGACCCTCGGCGGCAGCGAGTTCAAGTTTGCCCGCAACCTTTTGACGGCGCTCGGCCGCCCTGATCTGCTGGAGCTGTGCAAATTGCCGCCCGGCCGCGGCCAGGACCCGGTGCAGGACTTTTTGCGCGCCACATTCATGGAAAAAACCTTGCCGCAGTGGGAGGCCTTCCTGACCCCACTGGACGTGTGCTGGGCACCGGTGCGCAGCCTCAAGCAAGCCCTGTCCATGCCGCAGGTGCAGGCCCGGCAGATGCGCCTTGACTTTGAACAACAGGGCTTTGGCGGCGGCCGCGTCACCGAACTGGGCATCCCGATCAAGTTTCGCCATGAACCCGGTCAGGTTCAGCCGGACATCCCCACGCTGGGACAACACACGCATGAGGTGCTGTCGGCCCTGGGCCTGGACGAGCAGACCATCGCCCTGGCCAGCGGCCAGCCGTAAGCGCCCGCTGCTGCTCCCCCTTGTGGGAGCGCCGCCCTCGGCGCGATGGGGCCTTCAAGGGGCCGCCGCGCTTGACCCGGCGCCGCATCGCTGCGAGGGCGCAGCTCCTACAAAGCCCTGTGGGAGCGCCGCCCTCGGCGCGATGGGGCCTCGATGGGGCCTCGTTCAAGCCGCCTGCTGCTGGCCTTGCCGGGCCATCGCGCGAAACGCTTGCAGGCGGGCTTGCCATTGCACTTGCGCGGCCTGCAGATTGCGCTCCTTGACGTGGCCGTAGCCCTTGATCTGCTCGGCGATGCGGGCCACCTCGATAGCCGCCTCGAGGCTGGCCGGGCTCAGTGCGACGATGAGCTCTTCAACGCTGTCGCAGTACTGGCCGATCAGCGCGCGCTCGCTGCGGCGCTCGTCGGTGTAACCGAACACATCGAAGGCCGTGCCGCGCAAACCTTTGAGGCGTGCGAGCAGCGCAAAGGCGCTGCGCATCCAGGCGCCATAGCGGCGCTTGATGAAATGCCCTTTGTCGTCCTTGCGCGCCAGCAAAGGCGGCGCCAGGTGGTAGCTGACCTTGTAGTCGCCCTCAAACAGGCTCTGGATCTTTTGCGCAAACGCGGCGTCGGTGTGCAGCCGCGCGACCTCGTACTCGTCCTTGTAAGCCATCAGCTTGAAGAGGTTGCGGGCCACCGCCTCGGCCAGCTCGCTGCGGCCCGAGACCGGCAGTTCGGCGCGCCGCACCCGCTCGACCAGCGAGCGGTAGCGGGCGGCATAGGCCGCGTCCTGGTAGGCGGTGAGGAACTCGCTGCGCCGCTCGACCAGCTCGTCCAAACTCTGGCGCCGCGCAGACAGGCTGATGACCTGCGCGGGCGCCAGCAGGCGCTGCACGCCGGCACCGTCGTGGGCCGCACGCCGGCCCCAGGTGAAGGCGGCCTTGTTTTGATCGATGGCCACCTCGTTGAGCTCGATGGCGCGCAGGATCGAGGCCAGCTCCAGCGGGATCCAGCCCTTTTGCCAGGCAAAGCCCAGCAGCATGGGGTTGGCGTACAGGCTGTCGCCCATGAGTTTGACGGCCGCGCTGTCCATGTCAAAGGCGGCCACGGCAGCGGCGCCCACCGCTTGCTGCATCTGCGTCTGACAGGCGCTGCCCGGGCTGGCCCAGCCGCCGTCCTTGACGAAAGCGGCCGTCGGCGCAGTATGGCCGTTCAGGGCCACCTGCGTGCGGCCTGCGCGCATGCGCAGCAGCGTTTCCTTGTGGGCGCCGACGATAGGGTCACAGGCCAGCACCAGATCGGCTGCGGCCGTGCTCACGCGCGTGGTGCGAATGTCGTGCTGGCTCGGGGCGATGAGCACGTGGCTCCAGGTGCTGCCGCCTTTTTGCGCCAGACCGGCGGCATCTTGCGTGACGATGCCCTTGCCCTCCAGATGCGCGGCCATGCCCAGCAACTGGCCGATGGTGATGACGCCCGTGCCGCCCACGCCGGCGACGATCAAGCCCCACACTGGCTCGCTGCGGCCCATCAGCGCGGGCACCTGCGGCTCGGGCAGCGGGCCCAGCCGGTCGTCGTCGTACGGGCTCAGGCGGGCATCGCGCGCCTTCTTGCGCAGCTGTCCGCCCTCGATGGTCACAAAGCTCGGGCAAAAGCCCTTGACGCAGCTGATGTCCTTGTTGCAGCTGCTCTGGTTGATCTGCCGCTTGCGGCCGAACTCGGTCTCCAGCGGCTCGACCGACAGGCAGTTGGACTGCACACTGCAGTCGCCACAGCCCTCGCACACCAGCTCGTTGATGAGCACGCGGCGGGCCGGATCGACCATCGTGCCGCGCTTGCGGCGGCGGCGCTTTTCGGTGGCACAGGTCTGGTCGTAAATGATGACGGTGCAGCCGGCGACCTCGCGCAGCTGGCGCTGCAGGGCGTCGAGCCCGTCGCGATGGTGCACGCTCACGCCGGCCGGCAGCGCCACGCCCTGGTATTTTTCGGGCTCGTCGGTGACCACCACGACCTGCCGCGCGCCCTCGGCAGTGACCGACTGGGCAATCTGCGGCACGCTGTGGCCCTCAGGCCGCTCGCCCACCGGCTGACCACCGGTCATGGCCACCGCGTCGTTGTAGAGGATCTTGTAGGTGATGTTCACGCCGGCCGCAATCGACTGGCGGATGGCCAGCAGGCCGCTGTGAAAGTAGGTGCCATCGCCAATGTTGGCGAACACATGCGCCTCGTTGACGAAAGGCGCCTGGCCGACCCAGGGCACGCCCTCGCCGCCCATCTGCGTGAAGCCAGCCGTGCTGCGGTCCATCCACAAGGCCATGAAATGGCAGCCGATGCCGGCCATGGCGCGCGAGCCTTCGGGGACTTTGGTGGACGTGTTGTGCGGACAGCCCGAGCAAAACCAGGGGGTGCGATCGGCCGCAGGCGGGGCGCTGGCCAGCGCCGATTCGCGCCCGGCCAATAGGGCCAGGTGCGTGTCCATGCGCGCAGCCGTGGCCTCGTCGACGCCCAGGCGCTTGAGCCGCGCTGCGATGGCTTTGGCAATCAGGGCTGGGGTGAGGTCGGCGCTGGCGCGCAGCAGCGTGTGCGCGCTCGGATTGGGCACGCTCCACTCGCCGCCGCTGTAGTCGCCGGGCACGTCGTCAAATTTGCCCAGCACATGCGGGCGCACATCGGCTCGCCAGTTGTAGAGCTCTTCCTTGAGCTGGTATTCAATGACCTGGCGCTTTTCTTCGATGACCAGGATTTCCTGCAAGCCGGTGGCGAACTCGCGCGTGGTCTGCGCCTCCAGCGGCCAGACCACGCCCACCTTGTGCAGGCGCAGCCCAAGGCGGCGGCAGGTGGCCTCATCGAGGCCCAGGTCGCGCATGGCCTGGCGGGTGTCGTTGTAGGCCTTGCCGCTGGCCATGATGCCCAGCCGGTCCTGCGGCCCGGCAATGACGGTGTGGTTGAGCCGGTTGGCGCGGATGTA
>JAIXWZ010000067.1 GCA_027491035.1 Comamonadaceae bacterium
AATCAGGGCTTTAACCGCAAGGGTTTGATGGCGCAGGACAAGCAAACCCGCAAGATGGCTTTTGCGGTGCTCGCTGAGTTCTACCATCGCAAGCAGGCGCAGCGCTGACCATCGCGAGGGCGCAGTAGGGGCGATGACACAGCAGCGGTGTTATCGCGCGGCCGCTGCCCTTGGAATCACCTCGTCATCGCGAGGCACGAAGCGATCCATCGGCCGTCGCATGAAGACATGGATTGCCACGGCCCGCCACGTCGCTTCGCTCCTCGCGGCTAAAGGCTGCGCCTCGCAATGACGCTGCAGGGGCATCACTGCGACGCCATTTAGCGCCCCGCCCGCGCGCCTTACAGCTTGGCCAGGCGCTCGAGCGCTGCCTTGAGCGTCTCGTCTTTCTTGGCAAAGCAAAAGCGCACCACCTGTTGGTCAAATCCTTCGCCGTAGAAGGCGGACAGCGGAATGGCGGCCACGCCGATTTCGCGGGTCAGCCACTGGCAGAAATCGGCTTCGCTCAGGTCGCTGACGGCCGAGATGTCGACGCACTGGAAGTAGCTGCCTTCGCTGGGCAGCAGCTTCAAGCGCGTGGCCGACAGGCCCTGCCTGAACAGGTCGCGCTTGCGCTGGTAGAAGGCCGGCAGTTGCAGGTAGGGCTGCGGGTCGGCCATGTAGTGCGCCAGCGCGTGCTGCATCGGTGTGTTGACGGTGAACACGTTGAACTGGTGCACCTTGCGAAACTCTGTGGTCAGGGCAGCCGGTGCGGCCACGTAGCCCACCTTCCAGCCGGTGACGTGATAGGTCTTGCCGAAGCTGCTGACGATGAAGGCCCGTGCGGCCAGGCCGGGAAAGCTGGCCGCGCTGTGGTGGCTGCGCTCGGGCGCATCGAACACCATGTGCTCGTAGACCTCGTCTGAAATCAGCAGCACGTTGGTGGGCGCTAGCAACTCTTGCAGCTTGAGCATTTCCTCGCGGCTCCAGACCGTGGCGCTGGGGTTGTGCGGCGTGTTGATGAGGATGGCCCGGGTCTTGGGCGTGATGGCCTCGGCGATCCGGTCAAAGTCGGGCCTGAAGCTGCCCGGTGTCAGCGGCACGCGCACGACCGTCCCGCCGGCCAGTTCGATGTTGGGCACGTAGCTGTCATAGCAGGGCTCGAGCACGATCACCTCGTCGCCCGGATGCACCACCGCCAAGACGATGGTGATGATGGCCTGCGTGGCGCCGGCGGTGATGGTGATCTCGCTGTCGGGGTTGTAGGACTTGCCATACAGTGCCTGCACCTTGTCGGCCACCGCCTGGCGCAGGATCGGCACGCCGGCCATGGGCGGGTACTGGTTGAGGTCGGCGTTCATGGCGTCGGTGACCGCGCCGGTGAGCCTGCGGTCACAGCCAAAGTCGGGAAAGCCCTGGCCGAGGTTGACCGCGCCCGTTTGGCTGGCCAGAGCGGACATCACGGTAAAGATGGTGGTGCCCACTTTGGGCAGACGGCTTTGCAGGGCAGGGGTGGCGCTCATGGTTCAGGGCAGAGGGGCGGTGGATGGAGAGGTCAGGGCGATCAGCTCGTGCGGTCATGGGGCCGTGGCCATTTTCAGGCTCACAGCTCGTGGTCGGCAAAGTCGCCCGACATGGCTTTCATGATGCGTTCGCGCTTGAGCTTGTCACTGACCAGATGGGCGAAGTGGTAGACGAAGTTGCGCAGGTAGGCGCTGCGCTTGAAGGCCACGCGGGCCACATTCATGCCAAAGAGCGTGCCCGCGGGCCGGGCCACCAGGTCCTTGCGGTCTTCTTCCTGCATCGCCATCTCGGCCACGATGCCCACGCCCAGGCCCAGACGCACGTAGGTCTTGAGCACGTCCGAGTCAATGGCCTCCAGCGCAATGCGCGGCGCGAGCTTGTGCGCGGCAAAGGCCTGGTCGATGCGCGTGCGGCCGGTGAAGGAGGGGTGGTAGGTGATCAGCGGCTGCTCGGCCAGTTCGTGCAGATCGATGCGCTCGCGCCGCGCCAGGGGATGGTCGGGCGGCATCACCAGCATGTGCTGCCACTCGTAGCACGGCAGCGTCACCAGCTCTTCGTACTCGGTCAGCGATTCGGTGGCGATCCCGATTTCAGCCACCTCGTCGATCAGCATGCGGGCCACCTGCGCGGGCGATCCCTGGTGCATGCTGACATTGACCTTGGGGAAAGCCTGGCGCAGCCGGGCCACCGGTTGGGGCAGCACATAGCGCGCTTGGGTGTGGGTGGTGGCGATCGACAGGGTGCCGCTGTCCTGGGCCGAAAATTGCTCGCCAATACGCCGCAGATTGCCCACTTCGCGCATGATCAGCGCGATGCTTCGGACCACGTGCTCGCCCGGCTCGGTGACGCGCTTGAGCCGTTTGCCGTGACGGGCAAAGATCTCCACGCCGAGCTCTTCCTCCAACTCGATGATGGCCTTGGAGACGCCGGGCTGCGAGGTGTGCAGCGCCTTGGCGGTTTCGGTCAGGTTCAGGTTGCGGCGAACGGCCTCCTGAACAAAGCGAAATTGGTGTAGGTTCATATCGTTATTGGACTAAGCGATCCAATCATTATGCCTTTCTCGCAAGTTTCTCGCCTCTGGCTGCCCAGCCGGGTCGGCCAGCGCGGTCAGGTCTGTTCCTGCAGCGCCAGATCGGCCAGCAAGGCGGTCAGGGCGGGCCACTGGCCGGCCGCTTGCAGCAACTCGAACCGCACCTGGGGATGCGTCTGGCGCAGGCTGTGCATCAGTTGCGGCAGGTCCTCGCGCGCGTGCTTGCCCATGCCCAGAAAGAGCGGAAACACCCTGACCGCATCGATCCCCTGCGCCACCAGCGTCTCGACCGCCTGCGGCAGGCTTGGCGTGCTCAGTTCGAGGTAGGCGCAGCGCACCACGGTGTGCGGCGAGCGCTCGGCGATGGCCTGGGCCACGGCCGCAATGGGTTCGTGCCAGTGCGGATCACGCGATCCGTGGGCAAACAGCACAATGGCCAGACTCATCTTGGGATCCTAACGCCTGAGCACCAGCCAGCCAAAGGCGGTCAGTGACACGGCGGTGTAGAGCAAACCAGGGGCCGCAGCAGCCAGCCAAGGCTGCCACTGCTGCAAGTTGCCGACGTAGACGGAGACGTTGTTCATCATGAAAAAGCTGATGCCGATCATCACGCCGGCAAAAACATAGGCCGAAATGCCGCCCGAGCGCATGTGCAGGTAGGCAAAGGGCAGGGCCAGGATGACCATGACCAGGCAGCTCAGGGGGTAGAACACTTTTTTCCAGAACTCGATCTCGTAGCGCAGCGCGTTTTGCCCGTTGTCCTGTAGGTGCTGGATGTAGGTGAACAGATCGATCGTGCGCATCCGGTCGGGCCGCAGCAGGGCCACCGCCACCATTTCAGAGCTGATCAGCGTTGGCCAGCGCAGTTGCTGCTGCAGGCCGCTTTGCGCCACCGGTTCGCTGGCGGCGGGCGCGTCGGCAGCCTGCGCGCCAAATCGCGTCTGACGCACCTGGCCGAGCAGCCAAGCGCCCTCGGGGGCAAATTGCGCCTGTTCGGCCTGAATCATGGCCAGCATGCGCCCCTGTGCATCGAACTCATAGATCTCGATGCCTTGCATGTCGTTGTTGGGGCTCAGGGCCTTGACGTTGACCACGTAGTTTGCCTGCGCCTGTTTCTCGCGCAGCCAAGCGCCGGTCTGGCCGACCGTGATGCGTCCCTGGTAGCGCGCCTTGAGCAGCTGCGAGGTTTTGTCGGCCGCCGGCGCCACGTAGTCGCCAATGACAAAGGCCAGGGCCACGAACACGCTGCCCAGAGTCAGCAGCAGCCGCAGCGCGCGCCAGGGGTCCAGGCCGCTGGTGCGCAAAATCGTGTACTCCGAGCTTTGCGCCAGCCGGGCCATGACGAAGATCGTGCCGATCAGCACCGAGATGGGCAGCAACTCGTACATCCGGCTGGGCAGCAGCAGGGCGACGTGGAGCACCGCGTGGCGCAGCTGGTAGGTCGGGCCTTCAGCGCCGCTGCTGCGGCCCAAATTCTGCAGCTCGTCGGCCAAGTCGAAAAACGCAAACAGGGTCAGAAAGCCGCCGGTGATCAGGGCAATCGAGAGCAGCGTCTCGCCGTAGACCAGCTTGCGCAGGGTTTTCATGCCCGCGCTCCTTGCCGCATGCGCCCGAGCCAGCGCCCCGGCAGCCCCGCAAGCGACCAGGCGCGGTGCCGGCTGGTCAGCCACAGCAAGGCCACCGCCAAAAAGCCGCCGTGCAGCATCAGCATCATCGGTGCAAAGCCCATGACCCCGCTGGAGACCCAGTTCTGGCTCAAGGTCATCAGGTTGCTGTAGACCAAAAAGGTGAAGATGGCCAAGATCAGTCGCCCGCTGCGGCCGGCCCGTGGGTTGGCATGGGCCATGGCAATGGCCAGCAGCACCAAGTTGATGCCCGACAGCGCCAGGCCCACGCGCCAGGCCAGCTCACCCAGGTGAGGCCGGCTCGGGGTTCGCATGAGCTCCAAGGTGGGCAGGAGCTTGAAGGAGGTGGCGTCCCGGTTGAGCGGCTTGGCGCCACCGATGCGCGCGCCATAGACCTCAAACTGGCTCACGCGCAGCGCCACCGGCTGCTCGCTGCCGGGGTCCTGAAATTCGAGTCGCTGGCCCTGTTCGAGCTTGAGCACCTGCCCATCGGGCAACTGCTCGATGCTGCCCGATTGCGCGGTCACCACCGAGCGGGCCTGCCGCTCCCGGGTGGTGATGAAGATGTCGTTGCCGCTCTTGCGTTCGGAGTCGCGATTGATGAAAAACACGCGCGATCCGTCCGAGGACTCCTGAAACTGACCCGGCGCAACCCGGTCGAGATCGCTGCGCTGCTGGTAGCGACTGCGCAGCTCCTGGGTTTGCTCCTGGGTCCAGGGCAAAAGCCACAGCGCCGAGGCCGCAATGACCAGCAGCACCGGCCAGGAAAAGCGCAGCACGGGCGCCACAAAGCTGCTCAGCCCGCGGCCGCTGGAGAACCAGACCACCATCTCGCTGTCACGGTACAGCCGGGACAATGTGCTCAGGATGGCGACGAACAGCGACAGGCTCAAAATGGTGGGCAGCCGGCCGATTGTGGCGTAGGCCATCAGCAGCATCACATCTTGTGGATTGACCTGGCCTTTGGAGGCCAGACCCAGCGTGCGGATGAGCACGATGGTCAAGATAATGGTGATGAGCACCACCAGGGTCGCGCCAAAACTTCGCGCCAGCTCTTTGCGCAGGGACGATTGGAATAACATCGCGCGTTGTGTAATGGGACCGACCGGCTAAACCTCAACCCCGATTATGGACTTCGAACTCAAGACCCTCAGCCGACCGCGTTCGGCTTCCGAAAAATGCGACGCTCTGGTGGTGCTGGTGCCAGCGGCCATGACGGCGCAGGCCGATGCCCTCTCGGGCCTGATTGCCTCGGCCATCAAGGCCAAGGACCTGCAGACCGATTGCGGCAAGCTGCTGCAGGCCTACCGCAGCCCAGGGCTCGGCGCGAGCCGGCTGGTGCTTGCCGGGGTCGGCTCGGGCAGCGCCAAGGACGTCAAGGCTGGCGTTGCGGCGGCTCTGGCTGCACTCAAGTCCAGCTCCGCCCAGCGCGTCATCATCAGCCTGTCGTGGCTGACGGGCGAGCCCGCAGAGCTGCTGGCGCAGACGCAGGCCGCTGTGCTGGCTTGCGGCCAAAGCGCTTACAGCTACCGCCACACCCTGTCCAAGCCGGCGCCGGCCCGCTTGCACAAATTCATTATTGGGGTGCCCGCGGCGGACGCGGTGCGCAGCGGTTTTGACCACGGTGTGGCGGTGGCCCTGGGGGTCAACCTGGCGCGCGAGTGGGGCAACCGTCCGCCCAACCACGCCACGCCAACCTTGCTGGCCGGCGCCGCGCGCGAGCTGGGCAAGCTGCCCCGTATGCGCGTGGACGTGCTCGGTCCGCGCGAGGTCGCCCGCCTGGGCATGGGCTCATTCATGGCCGTCGCGCAGGGCTCCGAGGAGCCCTTGCGCTTTATCGTGCTGCGCTACAGCGGCGCTGCAGCCAGCCAGGCCCCGGTGGTGCTGGTGGGCAAAGGCATCACCTTCGACACCGGCGGCATCTCCATCAAGCCGGCGGCCGAAATGGACGAGATGAAGTTCGACATGTGCGGCGCAGCCAGCGTGTTGGGCACTTTCCGCGCGCTGGCCGAACTGCAGCCGCGCCTCAATGCGGTTGGTCTCATCGCCGCTTGCGAGAACATGCCCGACGGCCGAGCGCTCAAGCCCGGCGATGTGGTGCGCAGCATGAGCGGGCAGACCATCGAGGTGCTCAACACCGATGCCGAAGGGCGGCTGATCTTGTGCGACGCCCTGACGTACGCCGAGCGTTTCAAGCCGCGCGCTGTGGTCGATATCGCCACGCTCACCGGCGCCTGTGTGATCGCCCTGGGCGCGGTCCGCTCGGGCCTGTTTGCCAGCGACGACGCCCTGGCCTCGGCCCTGCAGCACGCTGGCGAGGCGGCGCTCGATCCGTGCTGGCGCATGCCGCTGGACGATGAATACGCCGAAGGGCTCAAGACCCACTTCGCCGACGTGGCCAATGTGGCCGGTCGGGCCGCCGGCTCGGTCACGGCAGCCAAGTTTTTGCAGCGTTTTGCGACCCAGTTTCCATGGGCCCATCTTGATATTGCCGGCACCGCCTGGAAGGGTGGGGCGGCCAAGGGGGCAACCGGACGCCCGGTGGGTCTGTTGGTGCAGTACCTGCTGTCGCAGGTGCAGCCCCCAGCCAGCCCGGTGAAGCCCGCAAGGCGCGCTGCGGTGCGGCGTTCGAAGGCATGAACCGGGTTGAGTTTCACTACAACGTCAGCGACAAGTTCGGCTACCTGCTGCGTCTGCTGCACAAGATCCTCGAGCGCGAGCTGCGGGTGGTGGTCACCTGCCCGAGCGAGCAGCTCGCCGTTTTGGATCAGCGGCTGTGGAGCGAGCCCGCCCACGGCTTCGTGCCCCATTGCCAGATCGGCGCGGCGGCGGCCACCCTCGAGGCCTCACCGATTTGGCTGGCGCCGGCACTGCCGGCGCACGCCAATTGCCAGGTCCTGCTCAATTGGGGGGCCGATCCGCCCGAGCAGCTCGGCACGGTCGAGCGCTTGCTCGAGCTGGTGGGCACCGACCCCGACGATGCCCAGGCCGGTCGCCAGCGCTGGCGTGCCTACCAGGCGCGGGGTTTCCAGATCCAGCCCTACGACCGCAAAGGGCGCGATTGAAGCATCGCCTTGCGGCTCGGGCGTCGAACAGATCGGGCTTGTCAAGAGGGGCTGCCCCAGGGCATCGGTATTGTTCAGCGACCGTTTTTCGGCTTTTCAAAACCCAAAGAGTGTGATTTGACGGGCGGGCGCTCTCGTCCCAGGCCGTTTTTGAGCTATCGTCATAGGGTTGAGAAAGCCCGTGCATCCCTCAACTGTGTGTTCTTTCTTTTTTTTGGGAGTGTTTATGAAAATGAAATTACAACTCAGTGCGCTGGCCGCGCTGGTGGGCGTGTCCGCCGTGGCCGTGGCCCAAGACATCCAGGTCGTTCGCATTGGCCATGTGGCTCCGGTCTCCGGTGGTCAGGCCCACTACGGCAAGGACAATGAGAACGGCGTTCGCATGGCCATTGAGGACCTCAATGGGCAGAACATCGTGATCGGTGGCAAGCGCATCCGCTTCGAGATCGTCGCCGAGGACGACGCGGCCGATCCCAAGCAGGGCACAGCGGCCGCGCAGAAACTGTGCGACTCCCGCGTGGCCGGTGTCGTCGGTCACCTCAACTCGGGCACCACCATTCCCGCCTCTCGGGTCTACAACGACTGCGGTATTCCGCACGTTACCGGCGCTGCCACCAACCCCAACCTGACCCGCCCGGCCTACAAGACCACCTACCGCATCATCGCCAACGACAACGCCCTGGGCGCTGGCTTGGCCAACCATGCGGCCGATACGCTCAAGCTCAGGCGCGTGGCCATCATCGACGACCGCACCGCTTACGGGCAGGGCGTGGCCGAGGTGTTCAAGCGCACCGCGCTGGCCAAGGGCATGCAGGTGGTTGACGAGCAGTTCACCACCGACAAGGCCACCGACTTCATGTCCATCTTGACGGCCATCAAGGCCAAGAATCCGGATGCGGTGTTCTTCGGCGGGATGGACCCGCAGGCCGGCCCGATGCTGCGCCAGATGGAGCAGCTGGGCATGGGCAATGTGCGCTATTTCGGTGGCGACGGCATCTGCACCGCCGAAATCGCCAAGCTCGCAGCGGGCGCCAAGACCCTCAACAACGTGGTGTGCGCCGAAGGGGGTGCCTCGCTGGCCAAGATGCCCGGTGGCGAAGCCTGGAAAAAGCGTTACGACGCCAAGTACCCTGGCCAGTTCCAGGTTTACAGCCCCTACACCTATGACGCGGCCTTCGTGTTGGTCGATGCCATGAAGCGGGCCAACTCGGTCGATCCCAAGGTCTACACCGATCACCTGCCCAAGACCAACTTCCGGGGCGTGACCAGCGTGATCTCTTTCGAGACCAACGGCGAGCTCAAGAACCCGGCCTTCACGCTCTACACCTACAAGGACGGCAAGAAGGTTCCGCTGTAATTGCAGCAGCCTTGTGGCGCAAAAAAGCCACCCTGCGGGGTGGCTTTTTTGTTGCTACTTGGCTGATCTGAGCTATTGGACGTAGACGCCACCGTCGGCAATCAGGGTTTCGCCGTTGACAAATCCTGAAGCTGCTCCGAGCAGGAACAAGATCGGGCCGACCATGTCGATGGGCTGGGCCATGCGCTTCATCGGTACCCGCTTGGCATACACTTCTTCGGAGATGCCCTCGAAGATCTGTTCGCGGCCGGTGCCGCCGACCAAAAAGGCGGTGTCGGTCAGGCCCGGCGCCAGTGCATTGACGCGCACGGCCGGTGCGTTTTCCCGGGCCATTCCCTTGACCAGGGCCACTATGCCGGCCTTGGCCGCGCCGTAGTGGGCATAACGCTTGACCACGTCGCTGGCCATGGTCGATGCCACGCACACCAGCGAGGCGCCACCGCCGCGCGCGCGCAGCAGAGGCAGCGCCGCCTTCGCACACAGGTAGTGGGTGCGCAGATTGCCCGCGATGACCTCGTCAAAGACCTCAACTGGCAAGTCCTTGATGGCCTCAAAACCCTTGAAGAAGCCGGCGAGGTTGACAAAGCCATCGAGCACCGGCCAACGCGCCGCCAGAACCCCGAAGGCGCGCTCGACGCTGTCGGCGCGACTGCCATCGATCTCCAGGGCCCAGACACCCTCGGGCGGGCGGTGCTGGGCCAGCGAGGCCGGCAGGTCGAGCACCGCCACTTCGACGCCGGTTTGTACCAACGCCTGCACCAATGCCCGGCCCATGCCGCCGCAGCCGCCGACCACGGCCACGCGCGCGCCTGGAGCCGGACCGAGCCGGGCCGGGTCAAAGGCTGCCCGGCTCATGTCTTGCCCTGTGCGCTGCCGCAGCGGCCCAGCCGTATCGTCATTTGAGCACCGGGGAGACGGACCGCCAGGTGCCGCCCCTGGCTTGGTCAACCGTGACCAGCTCCGGGTCGAAGTGGTTGTTTTTGAAGCTGGCCGGCCCCAGGAAGACGGGGTGGTTGGACGAGGTGGCTTGCAAGGCTTTGACGGCCGAATCGGTGGTCAGGTTGCGGCCGGCCGCTTGCAGACCTTTGACAAACCAGTCGGCGTAGGCATAGGCCAGGAACGCGTTCTCATCGGGGTCCAGGTTGAAGCGCTTCTTGTAGGAGTCCACCCAGGCCTTGTCGGCGGTGGCGGTCGCCGCGTCGAGGATCTTCCAGGTTCCCACACCGTACAGGCCTTCGATCGCGTCCTTGCCAAGCTTGGAGACGATGCTGGTGCGGCCGGGGTTACCGGTCAGCACGGCGACGTTGTTCCAGCCGATTTTCTTGATCTCGGTCATCATGCCCACGGTTTCGCGGGTGATGGTGGCCATGACGATCAGGTCGACGCCGGCTGCACGCATGCGCGCCACTTGGCTGGAAAAATCAATCTCGCCGGGCTTGTAAGAGGCTTCTGCGGCCAGCGTCATGTTTTTGGCTGCCATGGCGCTCTTGACCCCACGGCCGATCAGATCGCCGAAGGGGCCTTCCATGTAGACCCAGCCCACCTTTTTGAAGTTGGGGTTCTGATCGAGCAGCCAGGTCAGCCCCAAATGAGTGGTGGTGTGATAGTCCGGGACGGTGGTGAACAGGCGAGGGCTCTTGCCGGCGATTTGCTGCAGCACAGCCGATGCGGCCCAGGGCGCAAAGTAGATCACGCCCTCGTCGACGGCGCGCTTGACCACCGCCGCATTGGTGCCTGAGCCGAAAGGGTTGACCATGGCAAATACATCGTCCTTGCGGATCAGTTTGTCGACCGCGCGCACTGCCTGCTGAGGCTGGCTGGCGTTGTCTTCGACGATGAAGCGGATGCGCCGACCGTGGATGCCGCCGGCCTCATTGGCCTCGTCAAAGCGCATCTGTGTGCCATTGCGCAACTGCGGCATGCCTGCGGCCACCGGGCCTGAAAGGTCCATGTGGGTGCCGATCACGATCTCTTTATCGCTGACGCCGCCGGCCTGGGCCGCCCAAGGGGCGGCGGCTGCCAGCAGGGCGGCGACAGCGCTGCCCATCCATTGACGCTTGTTAAGTCTCATGTTGTCTCCTCGAAGGTTGCGGGTGAAAAAACCGGGGGAAGCGGCCTGCATCGGCGGGCGATGGAGGCCTCAGGGGGGATACATGGTGTCGATCAGCACCGCGTATTTGGCGGTGACGACCTTGCGCTTGAGTTTCATGGTCGGTGTGAGTTCTTCATCTTCGGCCGTGAGCAACTGATCGATCAGGCGAAAGTCCTTGACCTGCTCGACCCGTGCCAGGCGGTTGTTGACGGTTTCGATCTCGCTGCGGATGAGTTGCAGCACCTGCGGCGCGCGGGTCAGGCTGGCAAAGTCGGTGTAGGGCACCTGATGGTCTTGCGCGAATTTGGCCACGTTGTCGGGATCGATCATGACCAAGCAGGTCACAAAGCGCCTGGCCTCGCCAATGACGACCGCATCGGAAATATAGGGGCTGAACTTGATCTGGTTTTCGATCAGGCTGGGCGTGATGTTCTTGCCGCCCGAGGTGATGATGATGTCCTTGATGCGGTCCTTGATGCGCAGGTAGCCGTCGGCGTCGATCTCGCCGCAGTCACCGGTGTGCAGCCAGCCTTGCTCGTCGATGGTCTCGGCGGTCTTTTGCGGCAGTTTCCAGTAGCCGGCAAACACATTGGGGCCACGCACCAGGATTTCTTCGTCGATGCCGATGCGCAGCTCGGTGCCCAAGGCCTTGACGCCGGCGTAGCCGATCTTGATGCGAGACGGCGGCGTGGCGGTGCAAAAGCCGCAGGTTTCGGTCAGGCCGTAGGACTCGATCAGGTCAATGCCGATGGACATGTACCACTTGAGCAGGTCGGGCGGCACTGGGGCCGCGCCGGTCAGTGCGGTCTTGATTTCGGACAAGCCCAGGAAGCTGCGCAGGTTGGTAAACACCAGGGTCTGCATGAGCCGATAGCGCATTCGGCGCAATACCGAGACGTCGCGCTGGGCCAGCCGCTCCTGGGCAATCGCCGCGCCCTCAGTGGTGACCAAGCGGTAAGCCCATCGCGCCAGCGGGATGGCATCTTGCAAGTAGAGCGTGACCTGTGAATAGAGCTTTTCCCAAAAGCGCGGCGGGCCGAACAGCAGATGGGGCACGACCTCGCGCACATCGTTGAAGACCGTGCCCGCATTCTCAGGAAAGTGGACGATGGGGCCGAGCGCCAAGGGGTTGTAGACCGTGCCCATGCGCTCGGCAATGTGGCACAGCGGCAAAAAGGACAGGGTGCGGTCGCCTTGCTGCAGGTTCAGGTATTGCGGCGCGCTGGCGATCTGAAAGACCAGGTTGCGATTGGCCACCATCGCGCCCTTGGGCTGGCCGGTGGTGCCCGAGGTGTAGACCAAAAACGCGGTGTCGTTGGGCTGGCCCGCATCGATGGCCGCATCAAAGCGCGCCCGCGTTGCAGGCTCTTGGGCCAATGTCATGCCGCGCTGGGCGAAGGCCTCCCAGGTGCTGATCTGCGGATCAGACAGGCCGCGCAAGCCTTCCAGGTCGATCACGACGATGTGCTGCAACTCAGGGCACTGGCCGCGCACCGCCAGAGCTTTGTCGAGCTGCTCCTGGTTCTCAACGATCAGCACCCTTGCGCCACTGTCTTGCAAGATGAAGGCCACCTGCTCGGCAGAGGCAGTGGGGTACAGGCCCACCCCGATCAGGCCCATGGCCTGGGCGCCCATGTCGGCGTACAGCCATTCCGGTCGGTTTTCCGACAAGATGGCCACCGCCTGACCAGTCTGCAGACCCCGATCGCTCAGCGCCAATCCCACCGCGCGGGACTGCTCGAAATAGCCCGACCAACTGACGCTGTGCCAGATGCCTTTTTTCTTGTGCCTCAGCGCACTGTGGCCGGCCCACTGCGTGCAGCGCAAGCGCCAGAGTTTTTGTGGCGTGTCGCAGCCCTCCATCGCAGCCGGGGCCGCAGCGGCCGCAGGGGCGGATGCGTCGCCAGGGTTTTGAGTCTGAATGCTCGTCATCGCCAGGTCTTTCGCCGCTTCCAACGCTGCTTGCTGGGCTCACCGTCGGCGCGCACCGGTGCGGCGCCGAGGTAGAACTCCTTGACATCGTCCTTCTCGCGCAGCTCGGCGCAGGGTCCGGCCGCCACCACCCGACCGAGCTCCATGATGTAGCCATAGTGCGCGGTGTTCAGGGCGATCGCCGCGTTTTGCTCGACCACCAAAATGGACATGCCGGTCTCGGCATTGATGCGCTCGATGATGCGAAAAATCTCGCGCGTCAGCAGGGGCGACAGGCCCAGCGAGGGCTCGTCGAGCAGCAGCACGCTGGGCTGGGCCATGAGGGCGCGGCCTATGGCCAGCATCTGCTGCTCGCCGCCCGAAAGCAGGCCGCCTTGTTGCTGCGCGCGTTCGCGCAGCCGCGGAAACCATTCATAGACCCGCTCGATGTCCTGCTCCAGGCCCTGACGCTCCCGGCGCGCAAACGCGCCCATGCGCAGGTTCTCGCTGACGGTGAGAAAGGGAAAGACCTGCCTGCCTTCGGGCACCAGCACCAGTCCGCGCCGCGCCACTTCGTCGGCGTCGAGCCCGGCAATGGGCTGGCCGAGGAACTCCACCGCGCCCTTGAAGGGGTCGACCACGCCGGCTACCGTGTTGAGCAAGGTGGTCTTGCCCGCGCCATTGGCGCCGAGCACGGTGACGATGTCGCCCCGACGCAGATCGATGTTCACGCCCTTGATGGCTGCGATCGGGCCGTACCAGGTCTCCAGGTTTTGCACCCGCAGCAAAGGCGCCTGTGCTTGGCTGTTCATGGTGGCCGGCTCGCTCATGCTTCGTCGGCCCCCAGGTAAGCGGCGATCACCCGCGGGTCGGACTGCACCTGGCTGGGCGTGCCGGTTGACAGCGCCTGCCCCATGTTCATGCACAGCACCCGATCGGCCACTTCTGAGACCAGGGACATGTCATGCTCGACCATCAGCACGGTGATGCCCAGATCGGTGCGGATGTCATCGATCCAAAAGGCCAGGTCGCGGGTTTCTTCCGGGTTGAGCCCCGAGGCCGGCTCGTCGAGCAGCAGCAGTTGCGGCCGGGTGGCCAGGGCCCGGCCGAGCTCGACCACCTTGCGCACGCCATAGGGCAGGCCGGTGATCAGGCTGTTGCGGTGGGGGGCCAGATCGAGCAGGTCGATCACGTCTTCTACGTGGGCGCGCAGTTCGGCCTCGGTGCTGCGCACCGACGCACTCCACAAACACTGACCCCAAAAACTCTCTTTGGCAAAGCGGTGGCAGCCGAGCATCAGGTTTTCCAGCACGGTGGCGCCTTCAAACAATTCGATGTTTTGGAAGGTGCGGGCAATGCCCCGAGCCACCACCTGATGGCGCGGCGTGCGGGTGATGTCCTGCCCTTGGAACATGACCGAGCCGGCGCTCGGTTCAAACACCCGCGTGATGACATTGAAGACGGAGGTCTTGCCGGCTCCGTTGGGCCCGATGATGGCAAAGATCTCGCCGGGCTGCACCTCAAAGCTGATGTCACGGATCGCATGCACCCCACCAAAGCGCAGGGCCAGATCGCGCACTTGCAGGCCGCCGGTCGAGGGGCTGAGCAAAGCGTCGGTGCTCATCGATAACGCTCCGATTTCATATAGGTCTTGCCGCGGCGAAACACGTCTTTGCGGTAGAGCGGAAAGGTCTCAAAAAACGCTTTGATCTTGAGCCAGCGGCCGTTGAGCCCCTTGGGCTCAAACAGCACGAAGACGGCCAGGATCAGGCCGAAGATGAAAATCTCCAGCCCGAACTGCTTGGCGATGCGATCGCCCAGCATGGGCTTGATCTGCGAGATCAGCGCCGGCACCATGCCAATGAGGAAGGCACCCAAAACAGCCCCGCGCAGCGAGCCCAGGCCGCCGATGGTCACCATCAGCACCAGCTCGAGCGACAGCAGCAGGTTAAAGCCTTCGGGTGTGAGGTGGCGCACATGGTGGGCCATCAGCGCACCGGCAAAGCCGGTGACAGCCGCAGAGATCACGAAGGCCAGCACCTTGTGGCCGGCCACCCAGATGCCCAGGCTGGCGGCGGCCGCCTCCGAGTCGCGCACGCCGACAAAGGCCCGCCCGGTCTTGCCGCGCATCAGATTGACCAGCAGCACCAGCACGATCACCAGGCAGGCCAGGCACAAAAAGTAAAAGGACTTCAAGCCCGACAGGTCCATGCCCAGCAAGACCGGATCGGCCACAGGCAGGCCATTGAAGCCGCCAGTCACGCTCTTCCAGCGGCCCAGCACATGCTCGATCAGGATGGCAAAGGCCAGGGTCACCATCGCCAGGTACAGGCCCGAGACCCGAATGGCCGGCAGGCCCAGGGCCAAACCCACCAGCGCGCTGGCGGCCATGGCCAGCAAGATGCTCGCGCCAAAGGGCAGGCCCTGCGACAAAAACCAAGCATGGGCATAGGCGCCGACTGCCAAAAAGGCCGAATGCCCGAGCGAGACCTGACCGGTGTAGCCGCTGAGCACCATCAGGCCCAGGCTGGCGATCGACAAAATGAACAGATAGGTCAACTCGCCCACGTAGTACTTGGGCAGCACCCAAGGAGCGGCCAACAGCACCAGGGCCAGCAAGGCATAGGCGAGCTTTTGCGAGGGGTAGCGCAGCAGGCGCTTGCCGTCGCGGTAGGAGGTGTCGTAGTCAAAGCGCATGGTCAGGTCCGGTCAGACACGGCGTCCGTGCGCTTCGCCCAAGAGCCCGCGCGGCCACAGCACCAAGGTGGCGATCAGCACGACGTAGGCGGTGACATCCTTGGAGCCATCGGGCAGATAGACGCCTGCAAACTGCTCGATGACCCCCAGCAAGAGCCCCCCCAAGATGGCGCCGGGAATGCTGCCAAAGCCGCCCAGCACGAGCGCAGCCAGCGCTTTGAGCACCACGATCCAGAGAGAAATGTCGACCAGCGCGATGGGCGCCAGCAGCAAGCCGCAGATGCCCGAAATGGCCCCGGCCAGTGCCCACACCAGTGAGGTCACCTGCTTGACTCGAATGCCGCTCAGGTAGGCCGCCAGCTGATTTTGCGAAGCCGCCTGGATCGACACGCCCAGCGCGGTGCGCGTGAGAAAGACGTAGATCATGACGGTCAGGATCAAGGCCGCTGCCAAGATGACCAGGCTCAGGTCGCTGATCACCAGCGTACCGATTTGGGTCGATTGCTGCGTCCAGGGCGTTGGGTAGGAGCGCGACTCCGGCCCGAACACCATGCTGACCAAGCCGCGCAGCATAAAGGCCACTGCGATGGTGAGCATCACGCCGGCAAACTGCGGCTGGCCAACGATACGCCGCATCACCCGCGCATCAATTTGCCAAGCCAGCACGGCTGCAAAGCCGGTGGTCAGCAAGGCTGCAAGCCAGAAGGGCAGGGCCATTTCGACGATCAGGGCCCAGGCCACAAACGCCGAGGCCATGAGCACATCGCCGTGGGCGAAGTTCAGCACTTCAGTGGCCTTGTAGGTAATGACCAGACCCAAAGCGACCAGTGCGTAGATCGCTCCGGTGGCCATGCCATTGAGCAGCAACTGGAGATTGGCGACAAGTTCAGGAGCCATGTCTCACTCTAGCGTCTGCGGGTTGTGGGCGGTATCGAGGAAAGCCCGAGGTTGCGGATGCATCACCTGTTTCATGGCCGGGTCTTGGGTGGCCGGGGAAAGAAGGCCGGCGTGCGCTCCATGTAGGCGGCGTAGCCGGGTTTGGTCTTGAGCATGTAGCGCTCGGTCATGCTCAGCGCCGAGCCGCGGTTCATGAACCAAAACACAAAAACCACCGATGGCAGTCCCAGCCAGCCCATGGGCGCGGCCAGGGCCAAAAGCCCCCAAGCCAGCCAGGTCATGGCCTCGCCAAAGTAATTGGGATGGCGGCACCAGGCCCACAAGCCGCTGTCCATCACCTGGCCCTTGCGGCTGGGGTCGCGGCGAAAGCGGTGCATCTGCCAGTCGCCGCCAACCTCAAAGATCTGACCGATGAGCCAGGCGGCAGCGGCCAGAGCGCCCCAGACTCCCGGGTCTGCCTGCACCTGCAACGCAAAGGCCAGCGGCAGGCACCAGACCCAAACAATCACGCCTTGTGTCAGGTAAATCTGAAAGTACGATCGCCACCACCAACTGGCCCCGCCGCGGGCGCGCCATTTGGCATAGCGAGCCTCCTCGCCGTGGGGTAAATAACGCACGGCCAGATAGAGCGCCAAGCGCCATGCCCACAGGCCCAGCGCGATCAGCAGCGCCAGTGTCGTGCTTGATGCGTTCGCGCCCAGCTGCCACCACGCGAACATCGTGACCAGCCAGGGCGCCAGCGGGTAGGCGATGTCCATCAGGCTGTGGTTGCGCAGCACCGTGCCGAGCAGCCACACACTGCTAAGTACCGCCAGCGTGCACAGGCCCATGAATTGCCAGGTCTGCAGGGCTCGCGCCAAGTCGGGGTCGGCCACCCATTGGAGCAGCAAGATCAGCAGGGCGAACAACGCGCTCCATCTCAGGGTCATGACGGGTCTCCTTGCATGAAGGCCACGAAGGCCTGGGTGGCGTCGGGCTGGGCGCGCCCGGTCAGCTTGCACAAACGGCTCCAGGCCTCTGGCAGTGATTCAGCGGC
This sequence comes from Comamonadaceae bacterium, assembly GCA_027491035.1. Lineage (GTDB taxonomy): Bacteria > Pseudomonadota > Gammaproteobacteria > Burkholderiales > Burkholderiaceae_C > Polaromonas. Next base: position 17,214 of record JAIXWZ010000067.1, read on the forward strand.
CTGGCGTTCGATGGACGCCGTCTCGCTGACGCCGCCGCGAGCCAGGCGGCGGCCACCGGCCACCACCACCTCGCCTTGCAGCGGGCAATCGGGCGAGAGCAGCCACACGATCACCGGTCCCAGGGCCTGGGCGGGCAGGGCTTGCGCCCATTCGGCGCTCAGGTGCGCGCCGGTCATTTGGGTATGGGCGTAAGGCGAGAGCGCATTGCAGACGATGCGCTGCCGCCGCCCCTCGATGGCCAGCGATCGCATCAAGGCCTCGACCGCGCCTTTGGAGGCCGCGTAGGCCGACAGACCGGCGCCTCCAAAGCGTCCGGCACTCGACGTGGTGGCCAGCAGCCGACCACCACCGTGCGCCTTCATCAGAGGCCAGACTGCATGGAACAAGGCCAGGGTCGCGCCAAAGCCGACGTCCATGATGGCGCGCAGATCGGCCAGCGAACTGGCCGCGAAGGTGTTGTGCTGACCCAGGGCTGCGTTGGCATGGACCATGTCGATGCGGCCCCAACTGTGCAGTGCCTGCTCGACCATCTGCCGAGCCGCCAAGGGATCGGCTGCATCTGCTGTGTTGCTCAGGGCCTGCCCACCGGCTGCGATGATCTCGGCCACCACCCGGGCGGCGCGGCCGTCTTGTGGCTCCTGCCCCGGCGCGAGCCGGCTGTTGACCAGTACTTTGGCGCCGCATTGGGCCAGTGCCAGGGCGCTGGCCCGGCCTATGCCTTGCCCAGCACCGGTGACGATAGCCACCTGGCCGCTGAGGTCGGGCCAGACCTGTTCTTGAGAATCAGCAAGCCGATCGTTTGCCGTTGTTTTCGGGTTCATGCCGTGGCTACCTCTGCAAGAGCGCTGCGATCGCCGGGTTCAAGCGCTTGGGCAGCGGCTTGCCCATACAGCGGCGTGACCTCATGGGCCAGCAGGGGCTCACGGCAATGGCTGCAAACCACCCGGGGCTTGAACTCATGGCCGCAGGCATGAATGGGCACGATGGCGCTGGGCTGCTTGAAATGGTGCTGGCCTGCCCAACTCGACAGACACACGATATAGCCCAGCAGGTCTCGGCTGGCCGGCGTGAGGCGATACAGGCGCCGGCGGCCATCGTGGCGGTCGGCGTCACAGCGCAGCAGACCCGACTCGACCATGCCTTCAAGGCGGCGTGCGAGCACGCTGGGGCCGATGCCCAGGACGTGTGAGAGTTGATCGAAATGATGACAGCCCAGCACCACGGCGGTGACGATCAGCAGGCTCCAGCGATCGACCCGCAGGCCCAGGCTGACGTGCGGCGTGCTGCCCACCGGGATGCGCGGCGCCCGGCCCAGACGCGGCTTGACCTTGAGCAGCGCCGGCACGGGCTCAAGCCTGAGCCCCATGCGGGTGATGTCGGCGTCTTCGCCGCAGGCCTGACAGGCCAGGGTGGGCGTCAGGCGATGGCCGCAGCGTCGGTGCTGCAGCGCTTGCGGCAATCCCACATCGCTTTGGCCCCAGCGTTTTTCCCAGGCCCAGATCATCAGCACCTGAGGGTAGAGGGCCAGGGTCTTGGCCGTGGGGTGGTAGGCATGCCGCAGGGGCCGGGTCTGATAAGGCCGGGGCTGCAGCAGTCCCAGCGCGCCCAGGCTGCGCAGGCGCTCGGCCAGGGTCGAGCGCGGCAGCCCCAGTTGCTGCTGCCATTGCTCAAAACGCTTGAGCCCCAAAAACGTTCCCATGAGCACCTGCACCGTCCAGCGGTCACCCAGAATGCCCAGGCCGTGGCTGAGCGTGCTGCTGGCCAGCGCCTGTCGGGTCAGTCCGATGTCGACCGCAGTGCTCATGGAAGGCGTTCAATCACCATGGCGGTGGCCAGGCCAGCGGCGCCGCAAATGGCTACCACCGCCCGGTTTTGCTGGCGTCGCTCGAGTTCGTCGAGCACCGTGCCCACCAGCATGGCGCCGGAGGCTCCCATGGCGTGGCCCAGGGCGATGGCCCCGCCATTGACATTGAGTCGATCGTGCCCCACGCCCAGGTGCTTCATGTAGTGCAGCATCAGCGCGGCAAAGGATTCATTGACTTCAAACAGGTCGATGTCGCTCACGGCCAGGCCGGCGCGCGCCAGCGCCTTGCGCGTGGCGTCAACCGCACCCGTCAGGGCCAGGGTGTGGTCGACCGAGGCATCGGCGCAGGCCACGATGCGCCCGCGCGCCTTCAGGCCCAGACGCTGGGCCGCCTGAGGGCTGGCCAGCAACACCGCTGCTGCGCCGTCGGCCATGGCTGGCGAGTTGCCCGCGTGCTGCACATGGTTCATGGCCGGCAGGCCGTAGCGCTGGCAAAGCAGGGCGTCGATGCCGTACTTCTCGCCCATGGCCGCAAAGGCCGGCGCCAGTTGGGCCAGGCTCTGTGCATGGGTTTGAGGCCGTGGGGTCTCGTCGCGCTCGAGCAGCACGGTTCCGTCTGCAGCCTGTACCGGCACCACCGAGCGAAAGTGCCCACCGTCGCGCGCGGCCACTGCGCGCTGCTGCGAGGCCAGGGCGTAGTCGTCGCACTGCAGGCGAGAAAAGCCTTCCAGACTGGCCACCGCATCGGCGGCCAGACCAATGGGCACCAGATCGGTGGCACGCTGAAAGGCCAAGTCATGCGTCAGTGGTCCCTGGTCGCTGGCCATGGGCACACGCGACATCATCTCCACCCCGCCGCCGACGGCCAGGCCATCGGCCGCCAGGGCCTGTTGAGCGGCGAACTGCACCGCACTTAGACCCGAAGCGCAGTAGCGGTTGATGCTCAGGGCCGGTGCCGCATCGCTCCAGCGTGCTTGCACCAGGGCCATCTTGCCAATGTTGGAGCCCTGATCGCCAGTCTGGGTGACGCAGCCGATCACCACATCGGCCACCTCGGCGGTGTCGATGCCGGTGCGCTGGGCCAGGGCCTGCAACTGAGCGCCCAGCAGCTCGACCGGCTTGAGGCTCTTGAGGCTGCCTTTGTCGCTGCCCCGCCCACGCGGGCTGCGCAGGGCCTCAATGATGAGGGCGCCCTTCATGCTTGTGGCTGCGCCCGCTGGGTTCATTGCCATGGCGCCACCACAAAGCTCACTACTGTGGCGCAGGACCCGCCGATGTTGAGAGTCTGCATGCGCTGGGCCCCTTCGATCTGACAGTCGCCGGCCATGCCGCTGACCTGACGGGCCGCATCGAGCAGCATCCGGGTGCCGGTGGCGCCCACCGGATGGCCGCATCCGATCAGCCCGCCGCTCATGTTGACCGGGCAGCGCCCGCCGGGTTCGATGCTGCCGTCTTCGACCGCTTGCCAGCTTTGCCCGGGCGCACTCAAGCCCAGGTGGTCGATGGCCATGTATTCGGTGGTGGTGAAACAGTCGTGGGTCTCGACGCCGCTCATGGCCTCAATCCCCGGCACGCCGGCGCGTCGCCAGGCGTCTTCAATGGCTTGGCGCACATGAGGAAACACATAGGTCTGGCCGCGGCTGCGTTCGAGCTTGTCTTTGAGCCGCAAGCCCGCATTGCGGTGTCCCCAGCCGGCGATCCAGGGCGTGCCGGCGAGCGACTTGCCGTGGCGTTGCAGGTGTTCCTGGGCGTAGCGGGCCGAGGCCAGCACCAGCGCGCAGGCCCCATCGGTGATTTGTCCGCAGTCCTGGCGCCGGGTGCCCGGCTCGATCACCGGATTGGCTTGGTCGTCGTCGGTAAAGCTCAGCGCGTCAAACTGCCACTTGCGCGTTTGTGCCAGCGGGTTGCGCCGGGCATGGCTGTAGTTGAGTTCGGCGATGCGATTGAGGTGGCGGCGATCGAGCCCGTAGCGCTGCTCGTACTCTTGCGCCAGCAGCCCAAAGGCCGCTGGCCACATGAAGGTGCAATCGATGTCCTCGCGGCCCTGCCACGCGGCAGCGTTTTGGTTGACCGACGCGCGATCGCCCGGCAGGTTCTTGAACTCCTCGACGCCCAGCACGAGGGCGCAGTCGTAGCGGCCAGCCTCGATTTCGGCCATGGCGCTGAGAATGGCCAGCGAGGAGGACGCGCAGGCGCCCTCGTGGCGCATCGCCGGCACCCCCCACAGCTCGGGCACCACCTGCGCCACCATGGCGCCCAAATGGGCCTGGCCGCGCTGCAATTCGCCAAAGGCGTTGCCCACATGGATGCTTTGGATGGCCGAGGCCGGCACGGCGCTGGCCTGCAGCGCGCCCAGGGTGGCCTCACGCGTCATGTCGGACAGGTCTTGACCCTGGCGGGACCAGACCTTGGCGAAGTCGCTCTGGTATCCGCCCAAAATGAAAACGGGTGCACTCATACGGCCGTCCTTGCTGTGGTGGGGCTGTTCATTTGCTGCCAGCGCTGGCTCGCCTGGCGGTACTGCTGCTCGAGCCGATCGACCACCTGTGCCACCGACTCGATGGCATGGATGGTGCCCAGGCCCTGGCCGGCCGCCCAGACATCGAGCCATTTCTTGCCGGCAAAGGCCTGCTTGCTGTCGTAGTGGCGCTCGGGTGCCGGCGGCATGTTGTCGGGATCAAAGCCGTTGGCGCGCAGCGAGGGTTTGAGCCAGCTGGCCAGCGTGCCGGTGACGCCGGCGCTGATCAACAGGTCATCGGCGGTGCAGTCCACCACCATCTGCTGGTAGCCCTGGGGCGCCATGCTTTCGAGCACCGGGATGAAGCGGGTGCCCATGTAGACCAGGTCGGCGCCGCTGGCCACCGCGCCGGCCACACCCCAGCCGTCGCTGATGCCGCCGCCCACGACGACCAGGCCGTCAAAGAACTCGCGCACCGCGCTGACAAAGGCAAAGGGCGAGAGAAAGCCGGTGTGCCCGCCCGCGCCGGCGCACACGCAGGCCAGGCCGTCGGCGCCCGCAGCCACGGCCTTTTTGGCCAGGGCCAGGTTGGTGACATCGGCCACCACCAGGCCGCCGTAATGGTGCACCACCTCGATGGCGGGCTTGGGGCTGCCCAAAGCGGTGACCACCACCGGTGGCTTGTACTTGGCAATGAGGGCCAGGTCTTCGCTCAGGCGGGTGTTGGAGCTGTGCGTCACCAGGTTGGCGCACCAGGGGCCCAGGGTTGAGGCCGGCTGTGCATCGCGCGCGGCCGCCAGGCCCTCGGTGATTTGCTTCATCCACACTTCAAGCTGCTCGATCGGCCGCGCATTGGGCGTGGGGAAGGCGCCAACAATGCCGGCCTTGCAGGCAGCCAGAACCAAGTCAGGTCCCGAGATCAAAAACATGGGCGCGGCCACCACCGGCAGCCGCAGTG
>JAIXWZ010000046.1 GCA_027491035.1 Comamonadaceae bacterium
CGACCCTCTACCCAAGGAGACTGCCATGCAAGACGCCTTCATTTCCCGCCGCCAATGGCTGGCCATCGCCGGTGGCACCACGCTAGGGGCTCAAGCCTGGGCTCAAGGTTACCCCGATCGCCCGGTGAAGATCATCGTGGCCTTCGCCCCCGCCGGGCCGAGCGACATCATGGGCCGATGGTTGGCGCAGCGCCTGACCGAAAGAACCGGCAAGTCGTTTGTGGTGGAAAACATGGCCGGTGCCGGCGGCAACATCGGCATGGGCGCTGCGGCCAGGGCCCCGGCCAATGGCTTGACCTTGCTCATGGCCTCGTCGACCTATGTGGTCAACCCCAGCCTTTACAAGTCGGTTCCCTACGATCCGCTGAAGGACTTTGCGCCGATCTCCATGGTCGGCGAGAGCCCCCACGTGTTCTTTGTTCACCCCTCGGTCAAGGCCCAGACGATGCGCCAACTCATTGACCTGGTGCGCTCTCAGTCCGGCAAGTTCAGCTACGTCTCGGCGGGCTCTGGGACCGTGGCCCACCTGTCGGTCGAGCAGCTCAAGATCAGCCATGGCCTGGACATGACCCACATTCCCTTCAAGGGCGCGGGACCTGCTGTGCAGTCGGTGGTCAGCGGCGAAATCGCGATCGGCTGCACCACGCTGCCGGCAGTTAACCAGCTGGTGCGCTCGGGCATGCTGCGGGCGCTGGCCGTGACCAGTGCCCAGCGCTTTGCTTCGTCGCCGCAAATACCCACCATGGCGGAGTCGGGCTTCAATGACCAGGAGTCATCGACCTGGCAGTCGCTGATGGCGCCTGCCGGCACGCCTGCGGCCATCATCAGCTTCTTGCACAAGGAAGTGGTCAGCATCGTGACCGCGCCCGGTGCGCGTGAACAGCTCGTCGAGCTTGGCTTTAACGCGATTGCCAACCAGCCCGCGCAACTGATGCAGCAGATCCAGACGGAAATCGAGCGCTGGCGCAAGGTGATACAGACCGCCCGCATCGAAGCCTGAACGCCGAGGCAGGCGGCTCAGACCTTTGTGCACGTAAACACCGGTATGGCGGCTGGATCCAGACTGCTAGCATCTCCAAGCTCAAGCCTGGGCCGGTTTGCCGGCTGCGGGTTCGCCCCCCTGAAGGGGTTTGCTTGATTGCGCGTTGTCACTTTTCTTGAGGAGGAACTCACCATGATCCATCGCAGAGCATTGGCGCTGCTGTCCCTGGCGGCTCTGGCTGCCTTCATTCCGTTCAAGGCGGGTGCCCAGGCTTTTCCGACCAAGCCCATCCGCATCATCATTCCGTATGCCCCGGGCGGCACCACCGACATCGTCGGGCGGCGCATGGGCCAGCGGCTGTCAGAGGTGCTCGGTCAGCCGGTGGTGGTGGAAAACCGGGCCGGCGGCAACACGGCCATCGGCGTGGATGTGGTGGCCAAGGCGCCCGCTGATGGTCACACCCTGCTGTTTACCAACGACGCCACTTTTGTGGGCAATCCGGCCCTGTATCCGACCTTGCCCTACAACATGCAGCGCGATCTGGTCCCGGTGGCACCGGTGACCTATGTGGCGCTGGCCCTGGCCATCAATGCGAGCGTGCCGGCCAAGGATCTCAATGAATTGGTGGCCTACATCAAAACGCAAAAGAGCCTGGGCTATGGCTCTTTTGGTGCCGGCAGCCAGCCGCACATCATGGGCGAGATGTTCAAGAAAATCGCCGGCGTCGATCTGGTGCATGTGCCCTACAAAGGCGCTGGCCCTGCCACTGCCGACGTGATGGGCGGGCAGATTTTGTTTACCTTCCCGGCTTTTCCCACCATCATGGGCCAGCTCAATTCGGGCAAACTGCGCCTGCTGGCGGTCAGCGGAGACAAGCGGGTTCCCGCAGCGCCGCAGGTCCCCACCATGACTGAAGCAGGCTTCAAGGACATGGACATGGGCGCCTGGTACGCATTTTTTGCGCCGGCAGGCACCCCGCGCGATGTGGTGATGAAGCTCAACGCCACCGTCGCCAGCATCCTGGCCGACCGTGACTTCGTCGAGAAAAACATGACCAGCCAGGGCATGGTGCCCATGAGCGGCACGCCCGAGCAGATGAACACCATGATCAAGGTCGACATCGAGCGCATGGTGCAGATGGTCAAGCGCTCGGGCGCCAAGGTGGAATAGGGCGGTTTGGTCGGCCCGGGGCGACTGATTTTTAAGGCTATAATCTTGGGCTGCATTCCTCGATAGCTCAGTCGGTAGAGCGCCGGACTGTTAATCCGTAGGTCCCTGGTTCGAGCCCAGGTCGAGGAGCCAAGAAAAGCCAAGGACTTAGCTTCGCAAGAGGCTAGGTCCTTTGTCTTTTGGGCAAGCCATGTGGCCACTGTGTCGCCACCTACCTTGGCATGGCCGCGAACCCCGACTTTTGCCCGGGGTCTGCTTTATCTCAGCTGTTCAGATTTGCGGGGCCGCTTCTCGCAGATGGACAACCGACGCTTGGTAACCCGAAAGATTGGACGGATACCGAACAAACAACCTTGAAATAACATCATGTTGATGCTAATATTTCAATGATGTTTACGCGCCTCAAACGCAAAGAACTCCAAAATGCGCTGCTGCGGTCGCCCGCTGTGGTGCTGTTGGGGCCACGCCAAGTGGGTAAAACCACGCTGGCTCTCGACGTTGCGCTGCCCGATGGGGGCTACCTTGATTTGGAGTCTCCGGAAGACCGCAACAAGCTCAGCAACGTCGAGCAATACCTGCGGGCACGCTTGGACAGGCTCATTGTCCTGGATGAAGTGCAGCGCATGCCCACCTTGTTTGAGCCTTTGCGCGGACTGATAGACCAGGTACGCCGCGCAGGCGTTGCCAATGGCGCCCGCAACAATGGCTTTTACTTATTGCTGGGGCCTGCCTCGCTTGATCTGATTCAGCGCAGCAGCGAAACATTGGCTGGCCGTATTGCGTTCATTGAGCTCACCGGCTTGCACCGTCTTGAAGTGCCATCGGGCTTGTGGGACGACTTATGGGTGCGGGGTGGTTTTCCGCAATCGTTAACGGCCTTGAGTGACGCCGACAGTGTGCTGTGGCGGCGCGACTTCACGCGCACTTACCTGGAGCGCGATGTCGCCCAATTTGCACCACGCACCAGTGCCGAATTGCTGCGCAGATTTTGGACCATGCTGGCGCACCTGCAAGGCAGCACCTTGAACATGGCACAGTTGGCGAGAAATCTGGATGTAGACACCCGAACCGCCAATGGCTATCTGGACTTATTGACCGATCTGTTGCTGACCCGAAAGCTCGCTCCATGGCACAGCAACCAAAGCAAGCGCTTGGTCAAATCGCACAAGGTCTATATTCGTGACAGCGGATTGCTGCACAGTTTGCTGGGCATCACCGACATGGATGCTCTGCTGTCACACCCCATCGTGGGCGCCAGTTGGGAGGGACATGTGATTGAAAGCCTGTTGGCTGTCGCCCCTGCTGGGACGCAGCCCAGTTTTTATCGCAGCAACGCCGGTGCCGAGATTGACCTGCTGCTCACCTGGCCCAACGGGGAGCACTGGGCAATTGAGATCAAACGCAGCACCACACCCAAGGTTGAACGCGGTTTTTACAGCGCCTGTGAAGACATCCAGCCCAGCCGGAAGTGGCTGATTTACCCCGGCTCGGAGTGCTACCCCTTGGGTGATGGCATTGAAGTCATGTCGCTGCACGACGCCATGCAAGCGCTGGACGCAGCCCGTTGACACCATAATCTGCAAAAGGTTCCTTTTTGGGCCTTTATGGTCCATAATAACCGAACTGAAAGAACTTTATATGGCCATCAATGTCAAACTGCCTGAAGCCTTGGTCGAGACCGCCAAACGCTACGGCAACATCGAACACCGTTCGGTACCCAAGCAAATCGAATACTGGTCTCAAATTGGCAAGATCGCCTCAGAAAACCCCGACCTGCCCTTCAGCGTGATCCGCGACATCCTTATTGCGGATCAAGAAGAGCC
>JAIXWZ010000221.1 GCA_027491035.1 Comamonadaceae bacterium
GTCAGATGCCCCATCTTGCGGCCCTTGCGCGCCTGGGTCTTGCCGTACAGGTGCAGATGCGTGCCGCTCAAGGCCAGCACCTGCGCCCAATCGGGTGTGCGCTCGCGGCCTTGCGGGTCAAACCAGATGTCGCCGAGCAAATTGAGCATGATGGCCGGGCTGTGCTGGCGCGGCGTGGGCAGCGGCAGGCCGGCCAGGGCGTGCACTTGCAAATCAAACTGCGAGTGGTCGCAGGCATCGAGCGTGTGGTGGCCGCTGTTGTGTGGGCGCGGCGCCATCTCATTGACCACCAGCTCCAGCCCGCCCGGGCCCTGCACCACAAAAAACTCCACGCACAGCAGGCCCACATAGACCAGCTGCTGGGCCACGGCGCGCGTGGCCTGCTCGGCGCGCGCGGCCAGCTCGGGCGCAAGACAGCCGGGGTAGGCGTGCGTCACCGCCAAAATGCCGTCCACATGCACATTGCGCTGCGCCGGGTAGCCCACCATCTGCCCGTCTTGGCCGCGCGCCACCAGCACCGAGCATTCGGCCACCAGCGGCAGCATTTTTTCGAGCACGCAAGGCACTTGCTTGACGGCGCTCCAGGCGGCGGCCAGCTCGCCCCGTGTTTTGACCCGCACCTGGCCTTTGCCGTCGTAGCCCAGGCGCGCCGTCTTGAGGATGCCCGGCAGCAGACCGTCGGGCACGGCCTGCAGATCGGCGGGGCTCTGGATGACCGCATGCGGCGCGCAGCCCACGCCCGATTGGGCCGCGCAGGCCTGGAAGTGCGACTTTTCTTCGATCCGATCTTGCGCGACGGCCACGCAAGCTGCGTTCGGTGCAACCGTGCGTGAGCTGGCCAGGCTGCGCAAGGCCTGGGCCGGCACGTTCTCGAACTCGGTCGTCACCGCCGCGCACAGGCTGCTCAGTTGGGCCAGGCCCTGGGCATCGAGGTAGTCGGTCTGCACATGGTGGTGGCTCACGCGCCCGGCCGGGCTGTCGGGGTCGGGGTCGAGCACGGCCGTGAAATAACCGAGCCGCTGCGCCGCGTGCACAAACATGCGGCCGAGCTGGCCGCCGCCCATCACGCCCAGGGTTGCGCCGGGCAGGACCGCCGGCTGCTTCATTGCGGGGGCAGCGTCATCGCCTGGGCGGCGCGGGTCTGCTCGGCCCGAAAGTCTTGCAAGGCCTGCGCCAGCGCCTTGTCGTGCAAGGCCAGCATGGCCACCGCAAACAAGGCCGCGTTGGCGGCGCCGGCCACGCCGATGGCAAAGGTGGCCACCGGAATGCCCTTGGGCATCTGCACGATGCTGTGCAGCGAGTCCACGCCTTGCAGATGGCGGCTGGCCACCGGCACGCCAAGCACCGGCACGGGGGTCTTGGCCGCCAGCATGCCGGGCAAATGCGCCGCGCCGCCGGCTCCGGCAATGATGGCTTGCAGCCCCCGGCCTTGTGCGCCGCTGGCGTAGGCAAACAGATCGTCGGGCATGCGGTGGGCCGACACCACACGCGCCTCGTGCGGCACGCCAAAGCGCTGCAGCATCTGCACCGCGTGTTCCATGGTCTCCCAGTCGCTGCTGGAGCCCATGACCACGCCGATTAGGGGGGAAGGAGCGCTTGTCATGAAGCGCTTGATTTTACGCCCAGCCCCTGCGCTGGCCGGGTTGGGGAGTCAGCGGGTACCATACCCACATGATCGACGTGACCATGGCGACTTTTGAGCAGGAAGTCATCGCCGCTTCCATGACCACCCCAGTGCTGGTGGATTTTTGGGCCCCCTGGTGCGGCCCCTGCAAATCGCTCGGGCCCATCTTGGAGAAGGTGGAGCGCGACTACGAGGGCCGCTTCAAGCTGGTCAAGATCAATTCCGACAACGAGCAGCAGCTCGCCGGTGCCTTTGGCATCCGCAGCATTCCCACCTGCGTCCTGCTCATCGGCGGGCGGCCGGTGGACGGCTTTGCCGGCGCCCTGCCCGAGGGCCGGATCAAGGAGTTCCTCGACAAGCACCTGCCCAGCCCCGACGAGCTGCAGGCCCAGGTCGATGCCGAGCAGGCGCAGGAGCTGATGGACGAGGGCGATCTGCAAAGCGCCATCGACAAGCTGGCAGCAGCGCTTGAGGCCGACCCGGCCAATGACGAGGCGCGCTTTGACTACATCAAGCTGCTCATCGGGGTGGGGCAGCTGCCTGAGGCTCAAGCGGCCTTGGCGCCGGCGCTTGCGCGCATTCCGGTGGCGCTGCGTTTTGAGGCGCTCAAGCAGTGGCTCGCCGCCCTGCAGTTTGTCAGCACCGACCCGCGCGGCGCCTGGAGCCTGGAGCAGTTTGATGCGGCCATCGCCCAGAACAAGCGCGACTTCGATACCCGTCTGGCCAAGGCCCGCCTGCTGATGGCCGCTGGCCAGTGGACCGAGGCCATGGACGAGCTGCTCGAGATCATCATGCGTGACAAAAAATGGGCCGACGAGCTGCCGCGCAAGACCCTGGTGGCGATTTTGGAACTGCTCAGCCCGCCCAAGCCCAAGGCCGTCGGCGCTGCCCCCGGCAAGACCGCCGCCGGCATCGAGCTGGTGGGCGCCAGCGCCGTACAAGAAGACCCGCAGGTCGCGCTGGTCTCGAGCTACCGGCGCAAGCTGAGCATGATGCTCAACTGAGGGCGCCGCGCAGCAGGTTGAGAAGGGCCTGGCAGGGCCTGCCTACATCGCCCGCTCGCCGCTGGCCAGCTGGCCGTCGGCAAACAGCCCACCGATCTGTTGGCGCAGCCACTGGTGGCCCGGGTCGCGGTGCAGGCGGCTGTGCCAGAACTGGTGGATCGCGCTGGCCTGCACCGCCACCGGCAGCGACCGCTTGACCAGATCGAAGGGCTCAAGGGCGCGGTCGGCAAAGCGCTCGGGCACGGTGGCGATCAGCTCCGAGTGCCGCAGCACATCGCCCAGCGCCACATAGTGCGGCACCGTCAGGCGAAAGCGCCGCCTCAGCTGCTGTTTTTCAAGTGCCAGATCGACGCGGCCGTGGCCGGTGCCGGCCGCCTCGATGCGCACATGCTCGGCGGCCATGAAGGCCTCGAGCGTGAGCCGGCCTGGGCGGGCGAGGCGATGGCCTTTGCGCATCAGCGCCACATAGTCTTGCCGAAACAGCGCCTGCTGGTAAAAGCCTGCCTGCAACTGCGGCAGCAGCCCCAGCGCCAGGTCGATGCGGCCGGTGGCCATCTCGTCCTTGAGCGCGGCCTGCGTTACGCTGACCACTTGCAGCGTCACGCCCGGCGCCCGCGCAGTCAGCGCATCGACCAACACCGGCAAAAAGTACATCTCGCCCACATCGGTCATGGCCAGGGTGAAGCGGCGCGTGCTGCTGGGCGCATCAAAGGCTGCTCGCACATTGAGCGCCTGCTGCAAAGCGCCCAGGGCTTGGGCCACCGGTTCGGCCAGCTGCAAGGCGTAGGGCGTGGGCTCCATCCCCGACTGCGTGCGCAAAAACAGCTCGTCGCCCAGGCTCGCACGCAGGCGGCCCAGCGCACTGCTGACGGCCGGCTGGCTCATGCCCAGCAGCGGGCCGACCGCCGACACCCGTTTGTGCAGCAGCAGGTGGTGAAAGACCACCAACAAATTGAGATCGAGCTTGGCGATGTCCATGGCCTGGCTTTATTTGATTTTCGGATATTGAATATATCAATAATCTGGTTTACTTAATTCGCAGCTTTGCGCATGATGGCGCCCTTGTTGTCACGAGGCCTTGCCATGCAGGAACAAGCCATACGATGGGAAAGAGCAGATGCCAGCCGCGTGCCGTTTGCGCTGTACACCGGCGCTGATGGGCACAAAAAGGAGCTTGATCGGTTTTTTTACCGCGGCCACTGGAACTATGTGGGCCTGGAAGCCGAGGTGCCCAACGTCGGCGACTTTAGGCGCAGCAAGATCGGCGAGCGCTCTGTCATCATGACGCGCAGCGCCGACGGCGAGGTTCATGTGCTCGAAAACGTCTGCGCCCATCGCGGCATGGCGTTTTGCCGGGAGCGCCACGGCAACAAGAAGGAGCTGGTCTGCCCCTA
>JAIXWZ010000134.1 GCA_027491035.1 Comamonadaceae bacterium
ACGGCCAGCGCCGCGCCGATGAAATGCGCGAAGCCGCCCGCACGGTGCAGGAGGCGGGCTTTGAACCACTCATGACCTCGCCCATTGCCGACAAGCAGCAATGGGTGGCCGACCTGGCCGCTGCCGGCGTGTTTGCCCAGCTGGCCAAAGACGCCCGCTGGCAAGACTACGCCGATCGCTTGCCCAAGGACTGAGTGCGGCCCGAACTGGGCCCAGGCCTTCCTAGAATGTGCGCATGACGACCGATCCGCCGCTTCGGGGCATTTCTTCTATGGCCACCCGCGCCTTGCTGGCGCAGCTTGCGGCCCAGTTCGAGCAGCGCGGCGGCCCGCCCGTGGTCATCGAGTCGGTCGGCGGGGTCGATGCGGCCCGGCGCGTGCAGGCCGGCGAAGATTTCGACCTGGTCATTTTGGCTGCCGACGCGATCGATCGCTTGATCGGTGAAGGCCAGTTGCTGCCCGGGCGTACCGATCTGGCGCGATCGGGTGTGGCGGCGGCGGTGCGCCAGGGCTCGGCGCCACCGGACGTCTCGAGCGTCGATGCGCTCAGGGCTGCCGTGCTGGCGGCCCCGGGCATCGGCTATTCCACCGGCCCCAGTGGCGTGGCGCTGCTCGAGCTGTTTCGGCGCTGGGGCATCGAGGATGTGATCGCATCGCGTCTGGTGCAGGCCCGCCCCGGCGTGCCGGTGGCCGCCCTTTTGACCAGCGGCCAGGTGAGTCTGGGTTTTCAGCAACTCAGTGAGTTGATCCATGAGCCTGGCATCAGCCTGCTTGCGCCCTTGCCGGCCGGCGTTCAGATCACCACGGTGTTTTCGGCCGGCATCGGCGTGCGCAGTCGCCAGACCGAGGCGGCCCGGGCATTCCTGTCCTTCATGGCCGGCCCGCAGGCCACCGATGCCAAACGCCAACAAGGTATGGATGCGATCTGAAATGCCAGATCCAGCCGCCCCCGCGTGCGCGCCCGCGTCCTGTAAGAGCCGCGCCCTCGCGGCAATGCGGCCTGGGCCCGTCACCCTAAGTATTTTGTTGGAGACTTTCGCATGATCATCGACTGCCACGGCCACTTCACCACCGCCCCCAAGGCGCTGGAAGACTGGCGCAACCAGCAGATTGCCGGCATCCAGGACCCGTCCAGGATGCCCAAAGCCTCGGACCTCAAGATCAGCGATGACGAGCTGCGCGAGGCGATCGAGACCAACCAGCTCAAGCTGATGCGCCAGCGCGGCAGCGACCTGACGCTGTTTTCGCCGCGCGCGAGCTTCATGGCCCACCACATCGGCGACTTTCAGGTCTCGTCGAGCTGGGCGGCGATCTGCAACGAGCTGGTGTTTCGCGTGAGCCAACTTTTCCCCGCGCACTTTGTGCCGGTGGCCATGCTACCGCAGTCGCCCGGGGTCGATCCGGCCACCTGTATTGCCGAGCTGGAAAAGTGCGTCAAAGACTATGGCGCTGTGGGCATCAACCTCAACCCCGACCCCTCAGGCGGGCACTGGACCAGCCCGCCGCTGACCGATCGCCACTGGTACCCCATTTACGAAAAAATGGCCGAGTACGACCTGCCGGCCATGATCCATGTCAGCACCTCGTGCAACGCCTGTTTTCACACCACCGGTGCGCACTACCTCAACGCCGACACCACCGCCTTCATGCAACTGGTGCAGGGCGATCTGTTCAAGGACTTCCCCACGCTCAAGTTCCTCATTCCCCACGGCGGCGGTGCGGTGCCCTACCACTGGGGCCGGTTCCGTGGTCTGGCCCAAGAGATGAAAAAGCCCCTGCTGAGCGAGCATGTGCTGGGCAATGTGTACTTTGACACCTGCGTCTACCACCAGCCCGGCATCGACCTGCTCAACACGGTGATCCCGGTCAAGAACGTGCTGTTTGCCTCCGAGATGATCGGCGCGGTGCGGGGCATCGACCCGACCACGGGCCACTACTACGACGACACCAAGCGCTACATTGAGGCCAGCACCTTGCTCAGCAGCCAGGACAAGCAGCACATCTATGAAGGCAACGCCCGCCGCGTGTTCTCACGCCTCGATGCGCGGCTCAAGGCCGCTGGCCGTTAAATCCTGAGGGGACACCAATATGTACGAATTGGGCGTGGTTTATCGAAACATTGAGCGCACCGACTCTGCCATCGCCGACGCGCTGGCCCCGCTGGGCTCGGCCACGGTGCACGAGGCGATGGGGCGGGTCGGGCTCATGAAGCCTTACATGCGCCCCATCTATCCGGGCGCTCAGGTTTCGGGCACGGCTGTCACGGTGCTGCTGCATCCGGGCGACAACTGGATGCTGCATGTGGTGGCCGAGCAGATCCGCCCTGGCGACGTGGTGGTGGCGGCCTTGAGCGCCGAATGCACCGATGGTTTTTTTGGCGATCTGCTGGCCACGAGCTTTCAGGCGCGCGGCGCCCGCGCGCTCATCATCGATGCCGGTGTGCGCGATGTGAAGACGCTCACCGAGATGAAGTTTGCGGTCTGGAGCCGGGCGATCTCGAGCAAGGGCACGGTCAAGGCCACGCTGGGCTCGGTCAACATCCCGGTGGTCTGCGCGGGCATGGTGGTCCACCCCGGTGATGCCATCGTGGCCGACGACGACGGCGTGGTCTGTGTGCCCCGCGCGATGGCGGCCAAAACCTTGGAGGCCGCCCGTGCGCGCGAGGCCAACGAAGGCGACAAGCGCGCCAAGCTCGCCAGCGGTGTGCTCGGCCTGGATCTCTACAAGATGCGCGAGCCGCTTGAAAAAGCGGGCCTGCGCTACATCGATTGAGGTGATCTGTGTTGCCCTCGCGTCCAACTGCTGGCCCCCACACCAAAACCGCCGGCTGGCTCGATTGGTACGAGGGCCCGGCCCAGCCTCGCTTTGCGCTGCCGCCGGGCAGTGTCGATGCGCACTGCCATGTGTTCGGCCCGGGCGATGTCTTCCCCTACGCGCCCGAGCGCAAGTACACGCCTTGCGATGCCAGCGCCGAGCAGCTGTTTGCGCTGCGCGACCATCTGGGCTTTGCGCGCAACGTCATCGTGCAGGCCACCTGCCACGGCGCTGACAACAGCGCCTTGGTCGATGCGCTGACCAAGGCCGCGGGCCGCGCCCGCGGCGTGGCCACGGTGCGCCGAGACATTAGCGACGCACAGCTGCGCGCCTTGCATGAGGCGGGTGTGCGCGGCGTACGCTTTAACTTCGTCAAGCGCCTGGTCGACTTCACGCCCCAAGACGAGCTGATGGACATCGCGGCGCGCATTGCCCGGCTGGGCTGGCATGTGGTGATCTACTTTGAGGCGCGCGATCTGCCCGAGTTGTGGGATTTCTTTACCGCGCTGCCGACCACGGTGGTGGTCGATCACATGGGACGGCCGGATGTCAACTTGCCGGTTGATGGGCCGCAGTTTGAGCTCTTCATGCGCCTGATGCGCGAGCACCCCAACATCTGGAGCAAGGTCAGCTGCCCCGAGCGCCTGAGCCTGTCAGGCCCGCCCGCACTCGACGGCCAGAGCGCACCCTACCGCGATGTGCTCCCCTTTGCCCGGCGCGTGGTCGAAACCTTCCCCGATCGCGTGCTTTGGGGCACCGACTGGCCCCATCCCAATTTGAAAGACCACATGCCCGACGACGGCCTGCTGGTCGATTTCATCCCTCAGATTGCCACCACCGCCGAGCTGCAGCGCAAGCTGTTGGTCGACAACCCGATGCGCCTGTACTGGGCCTGAGGCCGGAGCCTGTAGGAGCGCCGCCCCCGGCGCGATGCGGCCTTTGTTCAGGCGCTGCGCGATGCGGCCTGGCCTTTTAGCGCTTTCTCAGCCCCAGGGCCATCACCACGCCAACCACCAGCAGGCCGCCGGCCACTTGCACGGGTTCGATGCTCTGGCCCAGCAGCAGCCAGGCCAGCACCAGGGCCACCACCGGTTCGATGTTGAGAATGGGCGAGTTGCCGACCACGCCCAGGCGCGGCAGCACGGCCAGCAGCAAGGTGATGCCGGTGCCGTAGAGCACTGTCAGCAGGCTCAGGCCCAGCCAGCCGCTGGCCGATTGCGGCAGTTGCCAGCTGCCCTGTACGGCCACCATGGCCAGCGCCACGGCGCAGGCCAGGGCCATGGTGATGGCGGTGCGCAGGCGGGCGTCGACGCTGGCGATTTCGTGCTGGGTCAGGATCAGCACCAGGCCGAAGCTGGCCGCAGCGGCCAGCGCGTAGCCCAGTCCTGCGCCGATGCGTTGCCACTGCGCTTGCGCGCCCAGGCCCGAGGCGGCGCCCAGCACATCGAGGGCCAGGGCCAGCCCGACGATCAGCAGCGGCATGGCCAGCACCAGCGCACGCGCTGGCCGCTGGCCATACAAGGCCCAGGCCCACAGGCCGGCAAAGATCGGGAAGGTGTTGAAGGCCAGCAGCGCCAGCGCCACCGGCAAGCGCGCCACTGCGGAGTAGATGCACAGGCTTTGCATGCCCACCAGCACCCCTACGCCCAGCAAAGTGCGCCATTGCCCGGGCTGGGGCAGCTCGGTGGGCCGCTGGCGCCACAGCAGCAGCGCAAGCACTGCCGCGGTCAGGCCGCTGCGCAGCACGACCGCGGTGGCCACATCGGTGCCGTCGTTGAAGGCCACGCGCGCCGCCACATGGTTGGCGCCCATGATGCTGGCAATGGCCAGCAGCGTCACAAAAGCGGTGGTGCTCAGGGCGCGGCGCTCGGTCACGGCGCCGCCCAGGGGTACAGACCCTTCATGCGCCCTTGCAGGCGGGCCATGCCCAGCAGCGTATCAATGAGGGGCGTGGCCACCCCGGTGCGCTGGCCCAGCTCGTGCACCACGCCCAGCAGCGCGTCGAGCTCGATGGCCTTGCCCGCCTCGACGTCTTGCAGCATCGAGGTCTTGAAGCGGCCGAGCTTGCGGGTGACGGCATGGCGCTCTTCGGGATCGAGCGTGATCGGCGCGCCGATGCGCGAGCCGATTTCGCGCGCCTCGAGCATCATGCCCGAGATGGCTTGGCGCAGCAGATCGTCGTCCATGATGAGGTCGGTGGTGGCGCCGGTCAACGCGCTGATCGGGTTGACCGTCATATTGCCCCACAGCTTGAACCAGATCTCGCGCTGGATGCAGGGCGCGACCTCGGTCTCGAAGCCGGCCTGCGTCAGCAGCTGCGACAGCGCTTGCA
Source organism: Comamonadaceae bacterium (assembly GCA_027491035.1). Lineage (GTDB taxonomy): Bacteria > Pseudomonadota > Gammaproteobacteria > Burkholderiales > Burkholderiaceae_C > Polaromonas. The sequence goes on from JAIXWZ010000134.1 coordinate 5,146, forward strand.
GCCGCGCGCTGGCACCGCCGGCGGGCTCGCCAATCACCAGCCGCTGGCCAAAGTGATGTTGCACCAGACCGGCCTGGGCGGCGCAGCTGGCATGAACCACCGCGCCGATCACCTGGCCGGCAGGCAGGGCCTGCGCGATCCGCCCGTGCGGGTCGATCGATTGCAGCCGGCTGCCGGCCAGGGGCCCGCCAAATCCCTCGAAAAACCACCAGGGCACGCCGTTCATGGCCGTCAGCACCACGGTCTGCGGGCCCAGCAGCGGCCCCATGCGCGGCGCCACCTCGGCCAGCGCCGGCGCCTTGACGGCCAGCACCACCAGGTCTTGCTCGCCGAGTGCTTGCGGCTCGTCGCTGGCATGCACCGGCGCTGTGAGCGCGGGTCCCGATCCCGATTGCAGGCGCATGCCTTGCGCGCGCAGGGCCTGCAGCGTCTGGCCCCGCGCCAGCGCGCTGACCTGGCAGCCTTGGCGCGCCAGATGCCAGCCGATCCACAGGCCGATGGCGCCGGCGCCGACGATGGTCACGCGGTTGAAAGGCTGCGGCCGAAGGCCGGGCGATGCAGCGGTGTCAGTCATGGCGGCAGTCTAACCCTGCCGCGCCGGCCGGGTGCTTCAGAGCACGAGCAGCTGGCCCTGTGCCATCAGGTGCGTGAGCACATTGGCCAGCAACAAATTGTCGCTGCCGTCATTGACCAACTGGCCGCCCGCCAAAACCTGGTTGTTGGCGTTGACGGTGACGTTGTCAAACACCACAGTGGCGGTGGGCGTGAAGGTCGAGCCGCCGTTGTGATCGATCTTCAGGGCCAGCTTGCTGTTGGCGTCTTTTTCGAATTGCAGATAGTCGGCCAGGGTGGCGCCATTGGTGTAGCCATCGAGCAATTGGCTCAAATCAAGCACATCGGCTTCGGCGCTGCCCTGGAGCGTGCCGCTGCCTCTCTTGAACCCGAAGTCCTTGAGCGTTTGCACCCAGTTTTGTAGCCCGCTGTTGCCGGAGTCGGGCCAGACAAAGGTGTCGGTGCTGCCCAGGCCGCTCAGGGTGTCGGTGCCCAGGCTGCCCAAGAAGTAGTCCACCCGGCCGGCCGCGCCGTTGAGGGTGTCATTGCCGGCGGTGCCGGTGAGGACTTGGCCGTAAGCCAGGTCGCTGCTGCCGACCGCGTTGCCGTCCGAATCGACCAGCCGGTCGGTGCCGGGCTGGCTGTAGGCCACGCGCAGTTCTCCGGCGCTTGAGATCGGGTTGGTCAGCGCAATCACCAGGTCGTTGCCCGAGCGGCTGAGGCCGCTGATCGCTTGCGTGGTGCCGCCCACCCGGACCGTGAAGGCCGAAAGGTTGGGCAGCGCCGAGGCGCTGATGGCCTCATTGAAGCTGACCACCACCCGGTCGAGCGCGGCCGATTGCGAGTCCAGGACGGCCCCCGTGATGGCCGGCGCAACCAGGTTGCTCACCGCCTGGCCGTCGACGCCGCTGCCCAGCGAGGCGGCGTCGTTGCCGCTGCTGTCTTGCAGGGCTGCATTGCCCACGCCAATATTGGCGGTCGGGGCCTGGTAGAAAAGGCTCAGTCTGTCGCCGGGCAGCAGGGCGCTGGCCAAGCTGAGCAACACCTGCGTGCCAGAGATGCTCACGGCGCTGACCGTGGCTTCGAGTCCATTGCCGCGAAACACCTTAAAGGCCGATGCGGGGACGGCGGGCACGGCCGGGCTGGCGCTGCTGTTGGGGCTGAGCAGGGTCTCGTCGTAGTTCAGCTCGATCTGCAGCCCATTGGCTGTGGTGCGCGCGCCCGTCAGCCGCGGCGCGGTGGTGTCGGCGGTGTACGACAGGTTGGCGCTGTCGTTGCCCGTGGCATCTTGCAGCGCCAGGTTGAGCACAGTGGCATCGTTGGCTGGCGCCACGTAGGCCAGTGTGGCGGCCTTGCCGGTTTGCACCGCGGTGTCGAAGGTCAGCGTCACAGTCCTACCCGAGACGGTGCTGGAGACCGGCTTGAGTGCTGCCCCGTCATTGGCGGTGAGGGTGTAGGCGGCCCGGTCAGCGCCCAGGCTGGCCAGGGTTTCGTCAAAGGTCAGCTCCAGCGCGCGGTCGGAGGTGAACCGGCTCGACACCAGGGTGGGGGCCACCGCATCCACGGTGGTCAAGCTGCGCTCGAATGCGGCGACGTCGTTGCCGGCCCAGTCTTGCAGCGGGTTGCTCGCTGGCGGGCTGTAGCGCACCCGCAAGCCCGCCAAGGGGTCGCTGACGGTCTCGGCCAGGGTGAGCTCGAGCACCGAGCCGTTGATTTTGACGGCGCTGACGCCGACGCTTCGGGTGCTGCCGGCGCTGCTGAGGTCGACCGACAGGCTGGAGGCAGCAGGCACCGAACTGGCGTCGAGCGCCTCGGTAAAGGTCAGGCGGATCAGGCGCGGCTGCTGCCCCACCGTGGCCGCTGCCGATGCCGCTGTGCCCAGGGTAGGGGCGGTGCTGTCCTGGCTGTGCGTCATGCTGACGCCGCCGCTGGCCCCCAGTTCCGCAGCGCGGTTGCCGGCGGCGTCTTGCAGCGCCAGGCTGGTGTCGCTCGGGGGGGTGTAGCTCAGCCGCACGATCGGGCTGGCGGCCGTGATCGCTGTGCCCAGCGTCAGGCGCACCGAATCGCCGAACACATCGACAGCGGTGACGCTGACCGTCACACCATCGACCCTCACCCCGAAGGCCGAGGCGGCGGGCTTGCCGCTGGCCAGCAGGTCCTCGGCGTAGCGCAGCACGATGACCGAGCTGCCGGCTTGGGTGTAGGCATTGCTGGCGAGCAAGGTGGGCGCCACCTTGTCCGTGATCTCCACGCTTTGGCCGCGGAAGGGGGCCGCCGTGTTGTTCGCCAGGTCTTTGATCGCCCCGACATCGTTGAGGCTCACGCTCACAGTCCTTGGGCTGGTGACGGGGGTACCGAGGGTCAGCACCACCGTTTTGTTGTCGCTGCTGCCGCGGGCGACCGCGGAGACAGTGGCGAGCACGCCGTCAACCACCACCGCAAAGGCACTGGCCGCAGGCAGGGTGCTGCTCACGGTTTCGCTGTAGCTTAGAACCAGTTGTGTGCCGGCGCTGTCGCTGATGCTGGCGCCCAGCAGCACCGGGGCGCTGGTGTCGCTGGCCGGGGCCGCTGCCCCGCCGCCCGATCCGCCGCCGCCGCCCAGGGCCGCCAGGGTGAGCAAGGCGCCCGTGCCCACTGCACCGGCCGGTGCCGAACCAAGTCCGCTGAGCCAGCTGCTGCTGGCCCAGGGCGCAGCCTGGCTCCAGGGCGTGAGCAGCCGGGACTCCAAAGCCGAGGGCGCAGCCGTGCTGCTGGGGGTCGGCGCTGCGGCAGGTGCCGGCTCGGCTGCGGCGCCGCCGGCTGCGGGCGCGCTTGCTGAGCTTTGGGCGCTTTGGGCGCCTCCTGCGGGCGCTTCTCTCTGACGCACTGCCGGCCCAGCTTGCGCCAGCAGTATTTCTTCGGGTACATCCAAGGCCTCGGACGCATCGTCCGCTTTGCGCCGGCCCAGCAGGCTCGGGCCTGGCGGCTCGGGCCGCAGCGCGGCTGGGAGGCCTGCCCTGAAGTCGGGCGCGGCGCGCATGGTGTGGGCCTGCGCATGGGCGGGTACCGGTGCGGCGGAAGGCGCTGCAGCAGCAGCCGGGGTGCGCGTGGATTCGGTCATGGCCTGTGCCTTACTGAATTTGATAGGCCCAGCGCAGCCACAAGGGTGATGCGGGGTTTTGCACCTCGCCGCTGCCCGGCACGGCGGTGGTCAGCAGGCTCGCCCAGGCGCTGGTGCCATGCACAACCTGTCCAAATACCGCGTATCCATCACGCGTCGTGGTGCTGTCAAAACCTGTGTTGGCACCCGTGTTGACAAAAAAGCCCGCCGTGGCCGAATCTGGGTCTGATGTGCGTGCCATCGCGATGGTATTGGCCTCATTTTTTAGGCCGGTCTGCACGGTCGATTCGAGCGCGATGGCCGCCAGGGTGCTGTTTTTGGTGACATAGCCACCATTGCCGTGGGTAAAGCTGCCACCTTGCACGAAGTTGGGGCTGCCGCGGAAGAACCGGTGGAACACGGTCTGGTCGTAAAAGCCCTGGTTCACATAACGCAGAAAGTTGGCGGTGCTGACCGGTGCCTTGACCGGTTCAAGCCTGAGCATCGACTCGCCGGCGCTGGTGATCACGCACACGGCCGGCAAGCTTGTGTTGGCGATGCTTGCATAGGCCGCTGCGCTGCAGGTCTTGCCCGGCAGGCTCACGCTGGCGTGGCGGCTGACGCTGCCGGTGTTGCTCAGGACCCAGGCGGTGAAAGTCACGCGAGCGGTATCCGACGGGTTGGCGATGGTTTGGACCTGCTGCAGCTGATCGCCAAAGCAAGAGTCGCTGGCCAGCGGCTGGTCGGTCACTTGCCGGATGCAGTAACGGCCGGCGGGCGCGCCGGCCAGGGCCAGGCTTGCTTGGTTGCCCGCCAGGGGTTTGGCACTCAGGCTGGCTGCCGCCACGGCGGCCGCACCCGAGTCGCTTGCGGAGTCTTTGGTCGAGTCACTGGCCGATCCGCCACCGCCGCAGCCTGCCAGTGCCCAGGCCAGCAAAATGATCCCTCGTTTCATAGGGCTGGGATTCTAGGCTGCACCCACGGCGCATTCATGAAGCTTTGTCAATCCCGGCGCTGAGGGTTGGCGCCGCTTGCGCCCTACACTGGCGCCATGGCCAAAGACAAGACGGTTTTCAGCTGCTCCGATTGCGGCGGCACCACCCCCAAGTGGCTGGGCAAGTGCCCGCATTGCGGCGCCTGGAACAGCCTGGTCGAGACCGCGGCCGAAGCGCCAGGGGCGGGCAAGAACCGCTTTGCCGGTCGTGCCGGCCTGGCGCCGTCGGCCGAGCTCAAGGTGCTCTCGCAGATCGAGGCGAGCGACTTTGCGCGCACGCCCACCGGCCAGGAGGAGCTCGACCGCGTGCTTGGCGGCGGCATCGTCGAGGGCGCTGTGGTGCTCATTGGCGGTGATCCGGGCATTGGCAAGTCGACGCTGCTGCTGCAGGCACTCGATGCCTTGCAGCGCCAGGGGCACCGCACGCTCTACATCACGGGCGAGGAAAGCGGCGCGCAAGTGGCGCTGCGCGCGCGCCGGCTGGGCATCGAGGGCTCGCAGGTTCAGGTGCTGGCCGAAACCCACCTCGAGAAGATGCTGGCCACGCTGCAAAGCGTGCAGCCCGATGTGGCGGTGATCGACTCCATCCAGACCGTTTACTCCGACCAGCTGACCTCGGCCCCGGGCTCGGTGGCGCAGGTGCGCGAGTGCGCCGCCCACCTCACGCGGGCGGCCAAAGATGACGGCGTGAGCATCGTGCTGGTGGGCCATGTGACCAAGGAGGGCGCGCTGGCAGGCCCGCGGGTGCTCGAACACATGGTCGATACGGTGCTGTACTTTGAGGGCGACACGCATTCGAGCTTTCGGCTGGTGCGCGCGATCAAGAACCGCTTTGGCGCGGTCAACGAGATCGGCGTGTTTGCCATGACCGAAAAAGGCCTCAAGGGGGTGAGCAACCCGAGCGCGATTTTTCTGTCGCAGCATGCCGAGCCGGTGCCCGGCAGCTGCGTGCTGGTGACGCTGGAGGGCTCGCGGCCGCTGCTGGTGGAAATCCAGGCGCTGGTCGATTCAGGCGGGCCCAGTCCGCGGCGCCTGTCGGTGGGCCTGGACCGCGACCGACTGGCCATGCTGCTGGCCGTCTTGCACCGCCATGCGGGTGTGGCTTGCATGGACCAGGATGTGTTTGTCAACGCGGTCGGCGGGGTGCGCATCAGCGAGCCGGCGGCCGATCTGGCCGTGATGCTGGCCATTGCCTCGAGCCTGCGCGGGCGGCCCTTGCCCAAGGGCTTCATCGCGTTTGGCGAAGTGGGGCTGGCCGGCGAGGTCAGGCCCGCTCCGCGGGGGCAGGAAAGACTCAAAGAAGCAGCCAAGCTGGGCTTTTCGGTGGCGGTGGTGCCCAAGGCCAACGCGCCGAAAAAACCGATTCCCGGCTTGACCTTGCACCCGGTCGAGCGGGTCGAGCAGGCGCTGGAGGTGTTTCGCAGCCTGGCGTGATGCAGCGTTCGTGGCTCGCGTGCGGCGCGGGCCCGATCAAGCGCGCTGGGGTCTGACTTGCGGGCTGCTCAAGCGGCCCAGCACCTCTTCAAAAATCGCCGGCGCATCGGCCAGCCCCACATGCGGCAGATGGGGCACGGCACGGTTGTGGGCGCCGGCCAGCGTGGCGTGACTGGCCGGAAACACGATGTTGTCGCACACGCTCCAGTAGCAGGTCAGGCGCTCGAGGCGCTCGGCGCTCTCGCGCTGGGCCAAATCGCGCAGGAAGTCACTGCCCGGACGCATCTGCACCGCCGCCCTCGACAGCCCCAGCCTGGCCAGCGCCGTGCCGTGGTGGGGCGAGCCGATCGTGATGACCTCGCAGCGCACCGCCAGCTCATCGCTTTGCCCGGCCAGATGGCTGCGGATCACCAGGCCACCCATGCTGTGGCCCACCAGCAGCGGCTCGAAACCGGTGGCTTCAAACAGTTGAGCGCGCGCCTGCCCCAGCGCGCGCGCTTGCAGGGCGATGTCGGCCATGGGCGGCTCAAGGGTCACTGCGACAAAGGGGACGCCGGCCGCGCGCAGCCGCGCCATCCAGGGGTTCCAGAAGCCGCGGTTGCACAAGAAGCCATGCACGAGCAGCACGCCGCGCCGCCCCTGGCTGTTGTCCGGCAGGTGATCGGGCTGCGCGCCATGCGCCCAGGGCTGCTGCCAGCCAAAGACGCGGATGGCCAGCGCAGCCTCGTGGCAGGCGGCGCGCAGCCAGACCCGCTTGCCCGGATACGGTTGCGGTGGCAGGCCCTCAGAGCCAATGGCCCGCCGCGCCGATTCATGGCGCGCCAGATGGGCCGCCCAAAGCATCTCAAAGGCCAGCGCCGGCACATGCGGCACAACCGCCAGCAGCGCCAGTGCGGCGATCGACCATTGCCCCTGGGCAGACCAGGCTGCAAACCAGGTCAGTGCAAGGCCGATCAGGACCAGGCTCGTGATCTGCTGGATGCGGGCGACGCTCATCATGGGTGCATGTTAAGGGCAGGCGGGTGAGGGCTTGGTGTGGGGGCGGTGCGCTGCCCCGCTGTGCCCGACTTCGCGAATGTCCCCCGAGTCAGCTGGCGCTGCCTCTCCTCCTTTATTTCGCTGCGCCGGGCACAGCGGGTCAGCGCACGGGAGGCGTCGCGCTTGATCAGGTGTTGTCCAGCGGTGTCTGACCCCGATTTGAGATCCTCGATCTTTACGGGATGGGAGAGACGGGCTGCTCTGCGTAGCGAAATAAAGGAGGAGGGCCGGCGCAGCCGGCCCGGGGGACATTCGCGCAGCAGAGTAGCGCGACTCTTCCATCTTGCCGACCAGGGTGCATGACCCCGCCCCCATCGCTGTGCTCGCGGGCGTGCGGCATACTCGCGCCCCATGTTGCTTGAGTCCATCGCGCCTTCACGCTTGGCTGCCGGCGTGGGTTTTGCCCTGGCCGCTGGCTTGGCCTGGGGCCTGGTGTTCGTGGCCCCCGTGCTGCTGCCCGACTACTCGCCGGCCATGCTCACCTTTGGCCGTTACCTGGCCTTCGGGCTGATCGCGCTGCCGCTGGCCTGGCGCGACCGGCGGGCGCTGGCGCGGCTCACGCGGGCCGACTGGATCGAGGCGCTCAAGCTTGCGGCGGTGGGCAATGTGCTGTACTACCTGGCCTTGTCGTCAGCTATTCAGCTCGCCGGCGTGCCCTTGCCGACGGTGATCATCGGCACCTTGCCGGTGGTCATTGCGGTGTGCGCCAACCTGTCCCAGCGCGACATCGCGTGGCGGCGGCTGGGCCTGCCGCTGCTGCTCATTGCAGCGGGCATTGCGGCGGTGCAGTCGGTGGAGATGCAGCGCATCGCGCTCGGGCAGGTGACCGGTGCCGGTTTGGGCCTGGGCTTGGCGCTGGCCCTGGCCGCGCTGGTTTGCTGGACCTGGTACCCGATCCGCAATGCCGCCTGGATGCAGCGCAACACTTCGGTGGGCTCGGGCACCTGGGCCACCGCTCAGGGGCTGGCCACCTTGCCGCTTGCGGCGCTGGGCATGCTGCTCTATCAGCTCGCTGCAGCTGGCAGCGGCGCAGGCGCTCCCGCTCTGGGGCCGCGTCCGCTGGAGTATGTGGGCCTGATGTTGGCCATAGGGCTGCTGGCCTCCTGGCTGGGCACGCTGTGCTGGAACCAGGCCAGCCGCCTGCTGCCCACCTCTTTGAGCGGCCAGCTCATCGTGTTTGAAACCCTGACCGCGCTGGCCTATGGCTTCATGCACCGCGCGCTCTGGCCCGAGCTCTGGACCTGGGCCGGCATTGCCCTGTTGCTGGCCGGCGTGCTGGCTGGCACCCGCGTGTTTGCGACGCGCGCCTCGGGCGCCGGCTGAAGGGCGCGCTCAAGGCCCGACCGCCACCTGCATCTGGCCAATGCGCTCGATGCGGGCGTGCATGGTGTCGCCCGGGACAACCGGTGCCACACCCTCGGGGGTTCCCGTCATGATCACATCCCCTGGGTAGAGCGTGTAGGCCTGGCTGGCATAGGCAATGAGCTTTTGCACATTCCAGATCAGCAAGGCGGTGTTGGACTTTTGCCGGGGCTGGCCGTTGACCGTGATCTCCAGATCGAGCTGGCTGGGGTCACCCAGCTCGTCGGCGGTGACCAGCCAGGGCCCGAGCACGGTGAAGGTGTCGAGCGATTTGCGAAACGAGCGGTCTTCGGTGCCGCGTATCGTCATGTCCAGCCCGATCATGTAGCCGGCCACATGCGACAGCGCCTGCGACTCTGGGATGCGAAAGCCTTTGCGGCCGATGACCAGGGCCAGTTCGACCTCGTGGTCGATGCGCCGATCGGGCCAGTCGGCCATCACGGTCTGGCTGGCGCCGATCACCGAGCTGGTGGCCTTGAGAAAGACGCCGTAGTCGGCAATCGTCTTGACTTGCGTGCCGAAGTTGATCGCGGTGTCGGCGCGCGACTCGTCGAGGTGCAGGGCGTAGTTGACCGGCGCTGCGACGATCTTGCCCGGGTTGGCCACCGGCGAGAGCAGCTTGACCGACTCGATCGACGCCCCCGGCACCTGGTCGGCCCGCGCCTGCATCTGTGGCCGCAGCGCGTCAAAGTGGTTGAAGAAGTGGTCGCCCGGCGGGGTGGGCCAGCGCAGGGCGGGCAGGCCGTCGAGCACGGCGGTGACGTCGTGGACCAGCTCGTCCCGGACCACGCCCAGTCGGTTGTCATTGAAGCGGCAAAAACGCATGTGGGTTCATCCTTGTGACCGATGCGCCATGCGCATCGGTCTGTTGCTCCATCAGGGCCGGCTTGAAGCCGATTCGGCCGACACCCGGGCCAGGTCCTTGCGGCGGTCGGCCAGTCCCACAGCAGTCACCGCCACCGCCAGCACGACGCCGAGCACATTGGCATAAACCACCCAACCGGCCATCCCGAGGGGCAAGAGCAAGAGCGCGCCGGCCGTGATGGAGGCGGCGCGCAGCCAGCCACTCATGAGGCGCAGGCCGTAGCCGACCATGCCCGCAGACACAAACCACACGCCAACGATGGCCATGGTGATGCTGAAGGCGGTCTCTGTCCAGGAGGTGCTTTGCAGCAGCAAGCTCGGCGAAAACACAAAGATAAACGGCACGATGTAGGCGGTCCAGGAAAACCGCATAGACACCCAACCGGTGCGCATGGGATCGGCGCCAGCCAGGTTGGCGGCAAAAAAGGCCGCAATCGCCACCGGCGGCGTGACGAAAGACATCATGCCCAGGTACAAGATGAACATGTGCGCGGCGATGGGCGAGACGCCTACTTCGACAAAGGCCGGCACAAAGAGCACCGCCAGCAGCACATACACGCCCAGCGTGGGCATGCCCATGCCCAGCACAATGCACAGCGCGCCAGAGATGAGCAGCAGCAAAAACACATTGCCCTGGCCCAGCTCGACCAGGTAGAGCGTTAGCGCAAAGCCCAGGCCGGTGATCTGCAAAATACCCATGATGAAGCCGGCCGCCGCTGAGATCATGATGATGTCGGCCGATGACACGCCGGTGCGCACCACGCATTGCCACAACTCTTTTGGCGACAGCCGATCTGCGCCATAGCCAAAGGCAAAGCCGATCAGCATCACGGCCAAGCTGGCGAAGATGGCGGCGTTTTCGGGTTCCCGGTTTTCCCAGAACAGGGCATAGATCAGCACGGCAAAGGGCAGGATGAACAGCCAGCCTTTGGCCAAGACCTGGAGCATCTTGGGAATGTCTTTGGCCGGCACGCGCAGGACCTTGCCCTTGGCCGCCTCAAGGTCGGCCTGGATGAACAGGGCGATGTAGTACAGCAGCGAAGGCACGAGCGCCGCGATGGCCACCTCGGCATAGCTGATCTGCAGGAAGTCGGCCATCAAAAAGGCCACCGCGCCCATGACCGGCGGCATCATCTGCCCGCCATTGGAGGCGGTCGCCTCGACCGCTGCGGCCTGCTCGGGCTTGAAGCCCGAGCGCTTCATCATGGGGATGGTGACCACGCCGGTGGCCAGGATGTTGGAGACCACAATGCCGTTGATGGAGCCAAACAGCGAGGAGGCCAGGATGGAGATCTTGGCCGCGCCGCCGCGAAAGCGGCCCATCAGGCCGATGGAAATGTCGTTGAAGAAGTTCGCGCCGCCAGAAGACGCCAGCAACTGCCCGAAGAATACAAAGGGGATGACCACCGTCACCCCGATCAGCAGCACCAGACCGAACAGCCCGCTCGAGTCCAGGCCGAGGTAGACCAAGAGGCCGCTCAGATTGACCTCGCGGGTTTGCAGCGCCCCGCCGACCTTGTGGCCGGCCAGGGCGTAAGCAAAAAACGCCAACACCACAATCACCAGCGCCCAGCCCGAGGCTCGGCGCAGGCCTTCAACCACCAGCACAAACAGCAGCGAGCAGCACACCACCACGTCCAGCGGTGAATTGAAAAATTCACCGAGCATGCGCGGGTAGTGCCAACCCAGGTAGACGCCCAGGGCCACCGACCCGAGGGACAGGACCCAGTCGTACCAGGGGGCCGATGCGCGCGTGGGGCCGCTGCTGCTGCGCAAGGGCTTGATCAGGAAAATAATGCCCATGGCCAGCCCGAGCACCACCGCCAGGAACTGCTCGGCCAGGAAATCCCAGCCCACTGTTCGGTAGAGGTCGGCGCCCCAGGCGATGCCGCCCAGGCCGATCAGTGCGCCCATCGTGGCCGTGGCGACCGACATGGCTGTGCCCGATGGGGGTTGAAGGTCTTCTTCGCCTGGCATGGCCATGGGGTATCTCCCTGTTTAAGCTTGTTTTTGTGGGTGGCGTTGGGCGCTCACTTGACCGGCCAGATGCCGACTTCTTTGTAGTAGCGGATCGCGCCCGGGTGGTAGGTGACCCCGGGCTGTTGCAGGGCCAGCTGGGCCGGATCCATGGCCATGAATGACGGGTGGGTGGCCACCAGTTCAGCCTTGTTTTGGTGCAGGGCCTTGACGACTTTGTAGACCGACTCTTCATCGGCGTCGGCGCTGGTGCCCACCGTCATCGCGTACTGCATGAGGTTGGTGGTGCCGATCACCCCATTGAGCGGCGGTGCGGGCGTTTGTGAGGCCACGGTGTACTCAGGCCGAATGGCGGCCATGGCGGCCTTGGCCTTGTCGCTGTTGTCCAGGCTCAGGAAGCGTATGCCCACAGCGGAATCGACTTCGGCCATCTTGGGCGCGCCAATGGCAAACAAGGTGGCGTCCAGGCGGCCGGCCTTGAAGTCATCGGCGGCGCGCAGCAAGTTGGCGGTGGGCACACCATCGACGTCTTTCAAAGACAGCCCGGCGGTGGCGAGCATCGCATTGGCCAGCGCAATGCCCTGCGGAAAGCCTTGCCAGCCGGTGGGGAAGCGCTTGCCCTTGAGGTCGGCCACCGAGTTGATGTTGGAGTCCTTGCGCACCAGGATGCCCACCTTGAAGGGGAAGACCACCGCGGCCAGGCGCAGCTTGTCCATGGGCTTGCCCTGGTGCTCGTCTTTGCCCCGTACTGCGATGCCCAGCTCGTCGTTGGACATGAAGGTAAAGGCGGCCTGGCCGGCCTGCACAGCGCCCATAGAAGCATGGGGCGAATTGAAGGTCACCACCCGCATCTGCATGCCGGCGGCTTTTTGCACCACCTTGGCAATGGCCTGGGTCTGCACATTGTTGACCGAGCCCGGCGGCAGGGTGGAAATGCTGACGGTCTGCGCGCTGACTGTGCCTGCCGTCACCAGAGCAGCGACCAGACCGGCCGTACGAAGAAAAAGTGTTTTCACGCTAGTTGTCTCCAGTTGACCCGCCTGCGCGGGGGGTTAAGTACCTGCCAGTCCAGGGGCTGTGAGCCGATGCTCCTTGCCCCTGGCCTGGCCTTTTTGCGCCGCCCCTTGATGTGGCAGCACATTCCTCAGGTTCCGACCGCGGCCATCGCGTGTGTCGGCTCCAATCGCTCGCGCAGTATCTGCTGTGCGCAGGCGAATTCATAGACCTGCTGCGCCACCGTGCGCAGTTGGCCAGCGACTTCTTCATTGGCCGGCAGGCCGTTTTCAAAGGGTCGGCTCTGGCCATTGAGGGTGGCTGCAAACGGGGTGGGCCAGCCGCGCAGGGCGTGGACGATGGCGCGCACGCCCACCAAGGTGGTGCCCAGCGCCTGGGCGCCGTGGGCGGTGATCAGAATGCCCACCGCCCGACCGTCAAAGTAGGGGCGGGCATCCTCGCGCAGGTCTTCCACATAGTCGAGCGCGTTCTTGATGACCCCCGACAAAGCGCCGTGATAGGACGGTGTGGCAATGACCACACCATCGGCTCGCCTGAGCGACTGCACCAGCCGGCGCGCCGACGGGCTGCGGTGCGGATCGGCAGGGTCGTACATGGGCAGATCGATCAGCGGGCCGGCGATCAGCTCGGTGCTGGCGCCCATCTCGGCCAGCTGGCCCATGCAGTAGCGCAGGGCGGCCTCCGACGACGAGCCGATGCGTGTGGTGCCGCCCAGGCCGACGATGTGCGGCCGTTTCGCGCTGGGCTTGGCGGGGCCATTGAACATGAGTCTCTCCTGCGGCCTCAAGCCGATTGATCTTGGGCCAGGCGGCGCGCTTCGTCAAAGGCGGCGGTAATTGCCGCGTGGCGCCGGTCCAGCCAGTGCTGGGTCTCGGGGTGGGTGAAGATGTAGAGCTCGTCGGCCTCGATGCCGTGGGCCACGCGCTCGCCGACTGCCTCAGGCGTCATGCCGCCGCGAATCAGATCGCCCATGAAATGGTTTTGCGCGCGCACCGTCGGCCCGCCCAGGCGCTCGGGGCGGCTGCGCTCGGACAGATGAATTTGCGTGTCCACAGCCGCCGGTGCCAGGATGGACACGCCGATGGGGCTGCCTTGGAGCTCGTTGTGCAAGCCCTCGGACAGCGCCACCACCGCGTACTTGGTCATGGAATAGGCGCCCGTGAGAAAGTTCGGGTTGACCTGAAAGCCGCCGATGGAGGCGGTGTTGACGATATGCGCCGGGCGCCCGGCTTGGAGCATCCTGGGCACCAGAGCACGGATGCCGTGGATCACGCCGCGCAGGTTGACCCCGATCACCCAGTCCCAATCGCTGGCCGAAATCTCATGCAGCGGCACGCCGTGCATGGCAATGCCGGCGTTGTTGCAGCCGATGGCGATGGCGCCGTAGGCCTGCTCGATCGCAGCGACGGCCTGCTCGACCGAGGCACTGTCCGAGACGTCGACTTGCACCGCCAGGGCGCTGCCGCCGAGGGCCTCGATTTGTCGCACGGTGTCTTGCGCATCGCCGAGCTTGATGTCGCACACGCCCACCCGCACCCCGCGACGGGCCAGGGCCAGCGCGATGCCGCGACCGATCCCCGACCCGGCGCCGCTCACATAGGCACACATCCCCGCTTCGATTTTCATGCTTTGCTCCTCCTGCGGCGCTCTGTGAGGCGCCGACTCGCGCAAGGCCCGAGCGCACCGTGCGCACGCCGCTGCCCTGGCCCCCTATACTCATTGAGCGCTGCCGCCTCGAGGGGCAAGCGCGCAGCCCCCGCCGAATTCACCTGGCCCAGCGACCACAAGGCATGACGACACCGGACAAGGCCAATCCCCGCGACAGCAACGGCGCCGTCGACAGCGCTTACCGGCATATCCGCGGCGCCATCATCCGTGGCGAACTCACCTCCGGTGAGGTCTTGCTTGAAGCGCGTTTGGCCTCGCGCATCGGCGTGAGCCGCACGCCGGTGCGCGAGGCGCTGTCGCGGCTGGCCAGCGAGGGGCTGATCACGCTCGGCCGTTACCGGCGCGCTCAGGTGGCCAGTTTTTCCATGGCCGATGTGGCCGAGGTGTTTCGGCTGCGCGGCAAGCTCGAAGGACATGCCGCGCGGCGGGCTTGCCGTCGTATTTCGGACGAGGACATTGCGCGGCTTGAGGCCATCGAGGGCGAAATGGAAGCGGCCTTCGCCGAGCTGGGCTGGCACAGTCACCTGCCGCGCTTTGACGAGCTCAACAACGCGTTTCACGGCATCATCGCCCGCGCTGCCGACAGCCCGCGTCTGGAAAAGGTCCTGGCCTCGTCGCTGGAGTTGCCCGCCTCGATCTTCAATTTTTACAAAGAGGCGCTCGACGAGCGCACCGCACGCACGCACCGCCAGCACCGCGAGATCATTGCGGCGCTCAAGGCGCGCAACCCCGACTGGGCAGAGGCAGCGATGAGCGCGCATCTGTTTTCGATCCTCAACGACCCATCGCCCGATCCGGACTGAGGTTCAGGCGGGGCGGCTCAAACATGGCGCGGGTACCGTTTCAGGCGGCCACTGGCTCTTTGGCCGCTGGCGCGGCACTGCTGGCCCGCAGGTGAGGCATCACCCCAGTGGCAAACAGCTCCATGTTCTTGCGCGTGAGTTCGGCCGGCAGCGTGCCGAACTGCAGCATGGTCAGCAGGTGACCAAAGCCGATCTCCTTTTGATAGCTCTCGAGCTTTTGACGCACGGTCTCCGGGCTGCCGCAGATGAACATGCCCTTGTCGATCACATCGTCAATGGTCTGTTTGCCGCCGATGGCTGACTTGGCCTTCATGACGCCGATCATCGACTTGAGCGACAGATAACCGGGCGGCAGCAGCATCTCTTTGGGCATGCGCAGGAACTTGTTGAGGAAGTTCTCGATGTGGGGCTGCGCCTCGCGCCGGGCGATCTCGTCGGTCTCGGCCACATACACCGGCACCGACCAGCCCAGCTGGTCTTCGGTGGCCTCGTAGCCGTGCTCGGCGGCCATGTCCTTGTACATCTGCATGTACTTGGCCAGCATCGCTGCTGGGGTAAAGGTCTGCAGATAGGTGTAGCGGCGGTCCGGGTGCGAGGCCCATTCGATGGTCTCGGACGATCCTTGCGAGGGAATCCAGATCGGCGGGCGCGGTGTCTGGTAAGGCCGCGGCCACAGGTTCACATATTCAAACTGGTAGTGCTTGCCCTCGAAGGGGAAGGGGCCGGTTTCGGTCCAGGCGCGCACGATCAGGTCGTGCGCCTCGTGAAAGCGCTCGTGGCTGTCGGCCGGGTTGGCGCTCCAGGCGTGGTACTCGGCGCCGATGCCGCGCACGAAGCCGGCAATGAAGCGGCCCTCGGTGATGTTGTCGATCATGGCGAATTCTTCGGCCACAGTCACCGGGTTGTTGAGCAGCGGCAGGGCCCGACCCAAGATAGCGATCTTGACCTTTTTGGTGCGCCGCGCCAGCGCGCCAGCCATCACGCCGGGCTGCGGCATCAGGCCATAGGCGTTTTGGTGGTGCTCGTTGACGCAGACGCCGTCAAAGCCGAGCTGGTCGGCGTATTCGAGCTCGTCGAGGTAGCGGTTGTAGAGCTTGGCGCCTTTTTTCGGATCGTAGTAGCTGTTGGGCAGCGTGACCCAGGCCGAGTTGTGGGTCTTGTCGTAGTCCAGGTCCAGATCCGCATAGGGCATCAGGTGCATCATGTAGAGCTTCATCAGGCGACCTCTTGGGTAAATTGGGTGACTTTGGCGACGAATTCCTGCGCCTTTTCGACATGCGGCAGGTGCCCGCACTGGGCGATGATGTGCAGTGAAGACGCGGGGATCAGGTCGCGATAGGCTGGCCCGTAGGCCGCCGGCAGCAGCTGGTCGTCGTCGCCCCAGATGATCAGGGTGGGCGCGCTGATGCGGTGCAGCCATTTGCGCAGGTGCGGGTTGTGCATGCGCGGGCTCCAGCCCAGCTTGGCCGTCATGAGCCGGTTCTTGAGCATCACCATCACCGCTTCTTCGCTGGTGGGTGGTGGCACCGATCGCGCCAGCTCTTGGTTGTGAAAGAGCTTGCTGCTCAACTCTTCGGGTGACCACATGAACATGTCGCCCTTGCGCACCCCAGGCACGGAAATGCCGGCGGGCGCCACCAGGGTGAGGGACTTGATTTTTTCGCAGGTGCAGGTGGCCAGCTCGGCCGCGATCCAGCCGCCCAAAGACGTTCCCACCAGATGCACCGCGGACAGGCCCAGGTGGTCGATCAGGTCACGGTAAAAGTGGGCCAGATCGCCGACGTTGTCGAGCCACTCGGGCGTATCGGAGCCACCAAAGCCCGGGTGCTCTGGCACGATCACGTCGTGGTGTTGGGCCAGCATGTCCATGAAGGGCAGCCAGTTCGCCGCCCCCGATGCGCCGTGCAGGAACAGCAGGGGCTGGCCCTGGCCCTTGCGCATGATCCGGATGCGGCATCCGGTCAC
>JAIXWZ010000210.1 GCA_027491035.1 Comamonadaceae bacterium
CAGCACCCAAAACCCTGGCCGAACTGCTGGCCGCAGTACGGGCCAAGCCGCAAAACTTTGCATCGGCCGGCGTGGGCACGATGACCCATCTTGGCTCGGAGCTCGTGCTTCGCAAAGCTGGCTTGCAGGCCACTCATGTTCCCTACAAAGGCAGTGGCGCGGCCCTCACCGACCTGATGGGCGGCCAGGTGCTCTTTGCAACCGACTCTCTGACGGCGGCCATGGCCCACATCAAGAGCGGCAGACTGCGTGCGCTGGCCACCACCGACAGGGCCCGCGAGGGGTCGCTGCCCGATGTGCCAACGCTGGCCGAGGCCGGGCTGCCAGGCCTGCAGATCGCGGCCATCGGCGGCATCTTTGCACCCAAGGGCACCCCCAAGGATGCGGTCGACCGCATTGCTGCCGCAATGACCAAGGTGCTGGCCAACCCAGAGGTCATGCAACGGTTCGCTGCAGTAGAAACAGACCCGCTTCAGATCGGCGTCCCCGCCTTCAATGAGCTGCTGCGCAAGGAGGAAGAGGTTTGGAGCCCGCTGGTGCGCCAGCTTGGTCTGAAGCAGGAATGAGCGCCTGCCAAGCCCTGCCGATCCAGCAGCTCCAGCCATCGGCCTCGGGTCCCTTGCAGGGGGTTCGGGTTGTCGATCTGTCGCGACTGGTCGCCGGCAACATGCTGACCCTTCAATTGGCTGATTTCGGCGCGGATGTCATCAAGGTAGAGGCTGCAGGCTCGGGCGACACGCTGCGCCAATGGCGTGAGACCCATCCCAACCACCCCGACGGGTTTGACGGCTGGTGGCAAACCTACGCCCGCAACAAGCGCAGCCTGGCCCTGGATCTGCGCAACGCAGAGGCAGCCGGCTGGCTGCGTCGTCTCATCGGCACCGCCGATGTGCTGGTCGAAAGTTTCCGGCCGGGCACTCTAGAGGCCATGGGGTTGGGCCCAGACGTTTTGCTAGCGGCCCAACCCAGCCTGGTGATTGTGCGACTTTCGGGCTGGGGGCAAAGCGGCCCATACCGTGAATTGCCCGGGTTTGGCAGTCTCATAGAAGGTTTCAGCGGCTTTGCCCACAAGCACCGCGGTGAACATGGCGAGCCGCAACTGCCCAACCTGGCCATGGCCGACATGATCACTGGCCTCACCGGCGCCTTTGCGACGCTGACGGCGTTGAGGGAAGTCGAAGTGCGCGGGGGTCGGGGGCAAGTGGTGGACCTCTCGCTGCTGGAACCCATGCTCGCCATCATGGGCCCGGATGTCAGCGCCTATGCGGCCACCGGGGTCGATCCCAAACCGGGTCACAAGATTGCGTCCCCACGCGGCAGCTATCGCTGCAAGGATGGCCTGTGGGTGTCCATGAGCGGCTCCACCGACACCATGGCGCGCCGCGTTTTTCAGGCCATTGGGCAAGGAGCGCTGTTCGACGACCCGCGCTTCGCCACAAATGCGGCACGCCTAGCCCACGACAAAGAGCTCGATGCGATGGTGGCCGACTTTATCGCTGACCTCACCCAGGCTGACTGTCTTGCACTTTTCCGAAAGCATGGTGTGACGGTTGGGCCCATCTATGCGCCGCCGCAATTGCTCACCGACCCGCACGTGGCGCAGCGGGGCGTGTATGTGCGCTTGGAAACTGATGATGGCACCGAGCCCACGGTGATGCATCAGGTGACACCACGCCTGCAAGGCACACCGGGCAGCATCCGTCGCGCGGCGCCGCGGCGGGGACAGCACACCCAGGAGCTGTTGTTTGAACTTGGCGCTACGCCTGATGAATGCGCAGCCCTGCAGCAACAAGGAGGCATCGAATGCAATTGAGGCCAAGCCTGAGGCACTTGCGCTCTTTACTCTTCTTGCCGGCTACGGCAAATCACCTGCTGGCCAAGGCGACAGAGCGTGGCGCAGACGCGCTGGTGGTCGACCTGGAAGATGCCATACCCCCCGATCGCAAAGTCGAAGCTCGCCCGATGGCGCGGGCGGCGGTGGAACAGCTGGCAGCCCGCGGCGCGAAGGTGATCTTGCGCGTGAACAGCGAACCGCACTTGTGGGAGCAGGATCTGCTGCACATGCCGCTGCAAAGCCTGGCCGCCGTGATGCTGCCAAAAGTGGAGACGCCTCTTCAAGTCGAAGACTTCGCACAAGCACTAGCGGCTGGTGCTGCCGCGCAAGGTGAGCAGCCGCCGCCGATAGCCGCTTTGTTGGAGACGCCCCGCGGCGTCCTGGCGGCACCTCAGGTCGCGCCGCATCGGGCCCTGTGCGCGCTGGGCTTCGGCGCCGAAGACTACGCCGGCGCTTTAGGCCTGCCGCCAGAACCTGCCGCGCTCACCTGGCCTGCGCAAATGGTACTGACCTGGGCACACGCCTATGGACTGGCCTGCTGGGGCTTGGCCGGCAGCATCGCGGTCGTGGACGACATGGCCAGTTTCGAGCAGACCGTTCATGCCGGCCGTGCGATGGGCTTTACCGGCTCAGTCTGTATCCATCCCCGCCAAGTGCCTATCGTCAACCGTGGTTTTTCTCCGACGGCCGACGAGCGCGCCTGGGCTGCGCGCGTCGTCGCCGCCGATGAAGCGGCACGCACGGCGGGTCTGGGCGCGGTGCTGCTGGACGGCCGGATGATCGATCGGCCCATCGTCGAGCGGGCGCGCCGCTGGTTGGAATCGGCCTAATGAGCGCAGCGGTTGAGGCCACCAAGCACTGGGTCACCGTCTGGTCTGCGTCTGCACAAGGGGCCTATCCGATAGGCTCCACCATCGCCCAGCCCGACCTGAGCGCCGCCATTGCAGATGCCGATCTAGGCTTGGTCAACCAGTCCTTTCGGATGCTGCTCAAGCCAGGGCTGTGGTCGAGGCGTTTGAGGCTGCGCCTGAACAACCAATTTGGCAACAGACCACTCCAGTTGCGCGGTATGAGTCTCGGGCTGCACCTGGGCGGCGGTGCTCTGGTTCCAGGCACACGCATCGAATGGCCCGACCAGTGCGTGGCCGCCGGGCAATCCGCATGGACACCTGCCATTGCATGGACGGCACTGCCTGAGGCACCACAGCTGCTGTTGGGCCGCAGCCTGGCCTTCAGTGCCTGGGTCGAGGGTGCCAGCGGGCCCATCACATGGCACGCCAAGGCCATGGCCACGTCCTATCTGGCCTCGCCAGGAGACCGAAGGGCCGCAGGTTCCGACAGCGAGCTGGGCTTGCCGCACACCACCACGTCCACCTTCTTCGTCGACGCCTTGGATGCTTGGCTACCGACCAGCGTTTGCGCGCTGGTCGGGCTTGGTGATTCTCTGACTGACGGTACCGCAACCACACTCAACGGGCACGACCGCTGGACCGACGTCCTGCAGCGCGAGCTGTGGGCGGCAGGTCGCCAAGACATCGCGGTCATCAATGCAGGCATCGGTGGCAATCAGGTGTGTGGCCCAGCGCCCGAGGCAGGGCCCTGGCGCGGCGGACCGGCAGCCATCGAACGCCTGGAGGCAGACGTGCTCACCTTGTCAGGGGTGCGTTCAGTCCTCTGGCTTGAGGGCATCAACGACTTCAGCGACAACGGCCAAGCCCAAGCGACGACCGTGATCGCAGCCACGGCCCATGCCGTGCAGCGCTTGCGAGCCCAGGGTGTGCACGTCATCGGAGCAACGGTCCCCAGCGCCCTGGGCAGCACACGGCCAGGCCACGGCAGCGCGCTTCAGGACGCTCATCGGCGTGCCTTCAATGCCGAAGTTCGCCGGGGGGTGCTGTTTGACGACTTCGTTGACCTGGACCATGCCCTGACAGATCCCGTCACTGGTGCGCTGAAGGCCACGTTCAACGGCGACAGCACCCTCGGCGATCGAGGCGATGGTATCCACCCCAACCGCGCGGGCCATGCTGCCATGGCCCGCTGCATTTCCTCCCACTTGCTATGAACCCTCTACCTAATCCATTCGACCCCCGACTGCGCGACGATCTGAACGCCAACGAGAAAGCGCTGCTCCACTTCATGTCCGACTGCATGCATGGTCACGACATGAGTCTGGTCGAGCGCTATGTGGCCGAGGACTACATCCAACACACGCCAGGCATTGGCCAGGGGCGCACAGGGCTGCGCCATTACCTTGAACAGGTGGCTTGGAAGCGGCCGGGTCGCTTGACATGGCGGCCCATTCACTTGTTCTCTTGCGGCGACTTCGTCATCTTGCACAAGCTGTTGCCCCATACCGTGATTGCCGACTTCATGCGCTTTAACGCCGAGGGTCTGATGGCGGAGCATTGGGATGTGGTGCAGCCCCTGCCAGAGCCCGACTACGACCCCATGCGACCGTCCGTCGAGAACCTGTCACGGTTTACAGCCTTGTTCAAGATCAGCTGAGGTCAGTTTTCCCGGGGATGATCTGCACCGCAGACTGGACTTTGCATACTTCACCCAACCCAACAACAGGAGCCAGCTATGCCAAGGCCAAAGAAAACATGGGGTGAAAAGATGCAGGCAAAACCGCCCCATGATGTGATCCTTGAGAAGGATTTCGCGGGAATCCCCAAGGGGTCCAAGCTGCACATTTCATGCCCCGTTGAGGTGGCAGCAGAGCTCAAGACGATCGCGCCTGGCTCGACGATGTCGATCCAGGCATTCAGGCGCAAATTGGCCGAGACAAACAACTGTGACGCGACGTGCCCAGTCTCTACATCCCTTTTTTTAAGAATCGTGGCGGAGCATTCCTGGGAGGAGTACAGCCGTACCGGCAGCACCCGAGACGTGGCCCCTTTTTGGCGGGTTCTCGAGTCCAATTCACCCATGGCAAAAAAGCTGAGCTTCGATCCAGCCTGGATCGACTTGCAGAGGGAACTTGAATCCTGATTCGGGCCCTACTGTGCTCCTGCAAAAGCACATCGAGAAGCCAAGATCGCATCGGGCATTCTTAGGGACAGCCTGCACAAGTCCTTTTTGTCATTGCGAGCCAAGCGTGGCAATCCAGAAAACGTCGATCAATCAGCGGCTTATGGATCGGCACGTTGCTGCGCGGTGACGGGGTTTTGCAGACCTTGCTTGGCCGCACAGGCGCCTGACTTGTTCGGCAAAGTACGGCAACAAGGAGGTTTCGAAATTCGCGCAAAATCCGAAGCTTCAGCCACAAAGGCGTTGAGCGCTTCTTCAAATCCGGCTCACGCGCCGCGCCTGACCCGGCAACTGGCGTCTGACTTTTGCGTTTGAAAACGGCGATGCCATCCTGGTGGACGACCAGGATGGCCACTGAGGTGACCCTGAGTTCGATGTTCAATCCCCCACACCCTGGCCTGACTCTGCGGGACGACATCTTGCCTGCCCTGAGTCTGCAGGTGGGGGAAGCCGCCGCCCAGTTGGGCGTTGACCGGACCACCTTGTCTAAGGTGCTCAATGGGCGGGCTGCAATCAGCCCTTCAATGGCACTGCGCATTGAGCCTTGGCTGGGGCGCGGCCACGGAAGGGCCGCTGAAGTGTGAAGTGCCGAGCCACGTGCTTGGCTGCATCTGGTTTGCCAACGGCATCATCGGCGCCGTGATGGCTGCGTCACAAATTCTCGATAGGATAGGCCAAGGGTCATGCAGAGATCGACGTGGGAGCCACAACCCTGCTGCGACTGATACTGCGTTTGAGCCCCGCCCTGAGCGAACGGATCATGATCGGACGCTGAAGTGAATCCTGCGATCACCCCTAAAAACGGATGGCTGCGGCGCTCTATCGCGTGGTGTTCTGGCTGGCTTTTACGACACGGCCAGAGACCCTACGCCATCTGGATATTGTCCTCACTCTCCATCCTGGATGGCGTGTTCCCCATGATGCCCGCGGAGTTCATGGCAGTGGCGTTGATGATCCTCCAACCGCATAGGGTGGTTCTCGTGGCCACGACGTTTGCCATTTCTGCTGCGGTCAGCGCGGGACTGCTGGCGACCTTGATTGTCGGCCTTGCACAAGCCACTGCCTGGCCAGGATGGATTGAAGGGGAGCGTCAAGGCACGGGTTGGACACAAGCCCTTGCCTGGATTGAGTCCTGGGGCGCCCCGGCATTGGGGCTGGCGGCCATCTTTCCAGACAGCCCGAGAACATCGATCGCGGTAGCTGCGCTGGCCGGCTTCGAACCTATACGCATCACGCTTTTTGTGCTGGCGGGCAAGACGCTACTTTATGGGCTGCTGGCCTTGGCAGTCCGTTACATACCGTCGAGGTGGCCCCAACGCAAGAATGGATCCCGGCTTCGCGGCAGGCTGGTGCAACGACCTTTACGGCGATTCATTGCTCTTCGCCGCTGGGTCCAGCTTCGCGCCCACCAGGCGTCAATAGATAGAAGATCACCATGACTCCTACAAAATCAAGACTTCTCTAGCCATGGGCTTTGTCCCTGGCCTTGCTCACCGTAAACAGCACCATGGTCGATACCCACATGGATTTTTTAGAGATCAATTTTCGAGGCCAAAGTGCGGCAACCTTCACTCGATGAGCTCAGGGTTAACGGTCGCGGCCGCTACCTGCCGCTACGAGCAGGGCTGACCCACGTCATTGAAGAAGGTCAAGACGATCAAGCTGCGATCTTGCTGGTGCACGGCGCCACGGTTCCGGCATGGGAGTTCGATCGGCTGATCCCGCATCTGCGTGCAGCAGGTTGGAGGACCATCCGATTCGACCTGTTCGGGCACGGGCTTTCAGACCGCCCTGCAGTCCGATATGACTTCAGCTTCTTTCTTGAACAGGCTTTGGAGGTCCTGGACGGCATTACCCCCCACCGCCCGCTGACCTTGCTCGGTCATTCGTTTGGCGCGGCGCTCGCGGCTGCGATGGCCAGCCAGCGACCCGAGCGCATCGAGCGATTGGTGCTGGTCGCGCCGCTCCTGGACTTCATGGCGAACTCCTTCTGGGGCCAAGTCTTCTCGCTGCCTGGCATTGGCGGCCTGATGATGCGCCGTGTCGGCCTTCCGGTGCTGGAGCGTCGCCGCGCACGCAGGTACCAAGCCATTGGGGCCGAGGATCTGACCAGGCGCTTCGTCAGCGAGGCGCGTGCGCCAGGATACGCCGATGCCTTGGCCTCCATGTTTGCCAACCGAACGCTGGGCCCGCAGAGGGAGCACTACCAACGCCTGCAAGCTAGCACGCATGAGATTTTCGTGGTGGCGGGCAGCGCCGACCGAGTCGTTCCCCTGCGTGATGTGGACGAAGTTCGCTCATTGTTGCCAACGCATGAGTACCGGCAGATTGAGAACGCGCAACACAATCTGCTATTGACCCATCCCGAGCTGGTGACATCGGTCCTTCCGCCGCCTCATCCGGGGCTGCGTTAGTTCGAGTCAGTTGTCAGGCGTCCTACGCCGACTGACTTGGGGAGCGCTACGCCCTAAAACAAGAGTATTTGACACTGTCAACATCGAAAGGTTTTCATGCAAGTCCATGGCGGCTTATCTGGAAGCAGCACTTCAAGAAGGGGACTCTGCACTCATTGCCGCTGCGCTGGGGGATATTGCGCGCGCCAAGGGCATGAGTCAGATTGCCCGCGACGCTGGGCTGGGGCGCGAAAGCCTCTACAAGGCCCTATCCGCCCAGGGCAACCCCGAATTTGCGACCATCATGAAGGTCATCGCGGCACTCGGGTTGCAGCTGCATGCGTCGCCATCAAGAACTGCCGCATGACGACTAGGAACACGCAAGGTTCATCATGAAGAGTTACTACGAGCGAATCAAACCCCACTGGGATCTCGAGGTTGCTGCTGCCGCCCGAGCCGAGTCCAACGCAGACCCACACCTTGCGTTTGGACACTTGGAGCGCGCTCACATCCTTGGGCAAAACTCAACCTGGCTACACCTACAAACACACATCCTGATGATGCGCTGGGGATGGCGCCAGTCGAGCAGCAGGGAGGTCACTGGGCAACTTTTTCGTATCTTCGGAGCTGCCACAAAAACCGCATTCGGCTTGATCCCCGCGGGCAATACTGGGGGGGCCAACGTCAGCCCGTTCCGCAGAATGCCTGTTCCTCGCGACCTTCAGACGCTCATGAACGCTGCCCGATCTGCCGATGAGCGCTCCGTCTGATCAGTACGGTTAAAAAATCGACTTTCGAACTCGCTCAGTCAATTGGTTCTGAGCAGACCGCCGCCTCAATCTGGGGGAAGGCCCTCTGGAGGGGCACTTTCGAACCCATGATCAAAAAGCAGCCTCTTTGCTGCGCGTAGCGCCACACGCTACAATCGATGCATGATCCGAAGCTTCAGGCACAAAGGCGTTGAGCGCTTCTTCAAATCCGGCTCACGCGCCGGGATACAAGCGGCTCATGCCCCGCGCCTGGCTCGGCAACTGTCTGCGCTGGACGCGGCCACAAGGCCCGAAGACATGAACCGTCCCGGTTGGGACTGGCATCCCCTCAAGGGCGGCCTCTTCGGCCACTGGTCAGTCAGCGTGAACGGTAACTGGCGTCTGACTTTTGCTTTTGAAAACGGCGATGCCATCCTGGTGGACTACCAGGATTACCACTGAGG
>JAIXWZ010000002.1 GCA_027491035.1 Comamonadaceae bacterium
CAAGCCGTTGACCCGGGCCGAGCGCTTGAGCAAGGCGGCATCAAACCAGCCGCAGCGCCGGCTGCGTCCGGTGGTCACACCCTTTTCAGCGCCGACGGTCGAGAGGTGGTAGCCCACGGTGCCGGGCGTTTGCCAGTCCAGTTCGGTGGGAAAGGGGCCGCCGCCGACGCGGGTGCAGTAGGCCTTGGTGATGCCCAGCACATAGTGCAGCAGGCCCGGGCCGACGCCGGCACCGGCGGCCGCATTGCCGG
Organism: Comamonadaceae bacterium; assembly: GCA_027491035.1. GTDB lineage: Bacteria > Pseudomonadota > Gammaproteobacteria > Burkholderiales > Burkholderiaceae_C > Polaromonas. The sequence goes on from JAIXWZ010000002.1 coordinate 252, forward strand.
CCACGCAGTTGCTGGAGGTCACGAAAGGATAGGTGCCGTGGTCGACATCGAGCAAGGTGCCCTGAGCGCCTTCAAAAAGCAGGTTGGCGCCGGCCTGGTGCGCTTCGTTGAGTTCGCGCGAAACATCGGCCATCATCGGGCGGATCTGCTCGGCCTGGCGCATCGCCTCGCCGTAGACCGCATCGAAGTCGATGGCCGGCGCATGCAGGTATTGGGTGAGCACGAAATTGTGCAGATCGAGCAGCTCGCGCAGCTTGCTGGCAAAGCGCTCGGGGTGCTTGAGGTCTTGCACACGCAGCGCGCGGCGAGCGATCTTGTCTTCATAGGCCGGGCCAATGCCGCGGCCGGTGGTGCCGATCTTGGCCGTGCCAGCCTTTTCTTTGGCGGCCTCGCGGGCGACGTCAAGTGCGGCGTGAAAGGGCAAGATCAGCGGGCAGCTTTCACTGATGCGCAGGCGCGAACGCACCTCGACGCCGGCTTTTTCAAGGCCCTCGATTTCCTCGAGCAGCTTGGTGGCCGACAGCACCACACCATTGCCGATGTAGCACTTGACGCCCGGGCGCATGATGCCGCTGGGGATGAGGTGCAAGGCGGTCTTGACGCCGTTGATCACCAAGGTGTGGCCGGCATTGTGGCCGCCCTGAAAGCGCACCACACCCTGCGATTTCTCGGTCAGCCAGTCGACCAGCTTGCCCTTGCCTTCGTCACCCCATTGGGTGCCCACGACCACCACGTTGCGGCCCGCACTGGCGCCTTGAGTTTGTGTCATCTTGATGCTTGGTTGGAGAAAAACAGGCGCCGCTTCAAGCGGCGCGGTCCAGGGCCATGACCGCCCAGTGGCCGGCCACCTGGCTGAGCTCGCGGTCGCAGTCGAACTCGTTGACCTCGTGCTCGTGGCCAGGCAACACGCACACCACGGTGTGGCCCTGCGCGCGCAGACGTGCGATGGTCTGGCGCAGGGCCGGATCTTCGCTCCACGGCGCGCGGATGGCCGGCCGCAACACGGGCGCGGGCAGCACGCCCACCAGTTCCTTGAGGTCCAGGCTGAAGCCAGCGGCGGGCCGCTTGCGCCCAAAAATAGCGCCCACCTCGTCGTAGCGACCGCCGCGCGCGAGCTCTTCGCCCTGACCGTATAGCGCAAAGCGGATGCCGCTGTAGTAGGCATAGCCCCGCAGATCGGCCAGATCAAAGCTCAGGGTCAGATCGCCAAAGAGTCCGCCGAGGTGATCGGCCAGACGTTCCATCTCATCGAGCGCAGTGGCCACGCCTTCAATGCCGGCCAGCGCCTGCCGGGCCTGCGCCAGCACCGCGCGGTCGCCGTGCAACTGCAGCAGCGCCTGCAGCGCCTGGGCCGCGCGCGCCGGCACGGCGGGCTGCTGGCGCAGCAATTGGGCCAACTCGGGCGCGTCCTTGGCTGCCAGGGCGGCGTGGATGCGGCCCACCATGGCACGGCTGATGGACGCGTCGGCCAGCACGGCGCTGACGATGCGCACATCGGCCATGTCGAGTTGCAAAGGCCCCAAGCCAGCGGCGCGCAGGCACTCGATGGCCAGGCACTGCACCTCCAGGTCGGCCTCCAGGCCAGCATGGCCGTAGATCTCGGCGCCAAACTGCAGCGGCTCGCGGGTGGCATGCGGGCGGTCGGCGCGGGTGTGCAGCACCGGGCCGCAGTAGCACAAGCGGGTGACTCCGTCGCGATTGAGCAGGTGCGCGTCAATGCGGGCCACCTGCGGGGTGGTGTCGGCGCGCAGACCCAGGGTGCGGCCAGAGAGCTGATCGACCAGCTTGAAAGTCTGCAAGCCCAGGGCCTCACCCGTTCCGGTGAGCAGCGACTCAAGATGTTCGAGCAGCGGCGGCATGACCAACTCGTAGCCGTAGACGCGGGCACTGTCGAGCAGCAGCCGTCTGAGCTCTTCGATGTGCCGCGCCTCGGAGGGCAGGACGTCGGCAATTTGGTCTGGCAATTGCCAAGACGAAGACCAGGCGGGCATTCGGCGTGCTGAAGAGCTGTTAAAGGCGGCATTGTACCGGCCGCGCCCCAGGTCAATGGCTGGCTGCTGTGGGAGCGCCGCCTAGCCCTGTGGGAGCACTGCCTGCCTCTGTGGGAGCGCCGCCCTCGGCGCGATGGGTATTTGGCGCGAGGCCCGCAGTCAGCTCAGCAGCCAGAGCGCAGACAACCCCAAGCCAACGCTGAGCAGGCCAAAAAACCGCAACTGCCCGTCGCTGAGCCGCAGCAACTGCTCAAAGGTGCGGCGCCACCGGCCAGGCACCAGAAGTGGCAGCAGGCCCTCGATGACGAGGACCAGCGCCAGCGCCTGCCAAAGCGTGCTGCTGTCCAAAAGCCGGCCGGCGGTCAGCGACGAGGCGGGCTGGGCGGCGTTTGCGCGCCCGAGCCACGCATGGCGCGGAAAAATTCCGATGAAGGATCGAGCACCATCACGTCCGAGCGCTTGTTGAAACTCGACTTGTAGGCTTCCAGACTGCGGTAGAACTGGGCGAACTGCGGATCGCGACCAAAAGCCTCGTTGTAAACGCGGGCGGCTTCAGCGTCGCCCTCACCCTTGACCTTTTGCGCGTCGCGGTAGGCGTTGGCCACCGTCACCTCACGCTGACGATCGGCATCGGCGCGGATTTTTTCGCCCTCGGCCGCACCGGTCGAGCGCAGCTCGTTGGCCACGCGCTTGCGCTCGGCCTCCATGCGGCGGTAGACCGACTCGGTGATGGCCTCCACATAGTCCACCCGGGTGATGCGCACGTCGATGATCTCCACGCCCCAGGACTTGGTGCCCTTGACCGCCTGCTGCACCTCGGTCTTGACATCGGTCATGAGCTGCTCGCGCTTGAGGGACAAAAGATCCTTGACGGTGCGCTTGTTGATTTCTTCCTGAAAAGCGTTGCGCACCACGCGGCTGAGCTGGTTGGCACCGGTGCGCTCGTCGAGCCCCACGTTGCGGATGTAATCGCTGGGCTGCGAAATGCGCCAGCGCACATACCAGTCGATCACCACGCGCTGCTTTTCTGCGGTCAACATCGGCTCGGGGTCGGTGCTGTCAAGTGTGAGCAGGCGCTTGTCGATATAAGACACGTTTTGAAAGGGCGGCGGCAGCTTGAAGTTCAAGCCCGGCTCGGTGATCACTTCCTTGATCTGCCCGAGCGCGTAGACCACGCCGAACTGACGCTGGTCCACCACAAACAGGGTTGAGCTGAGCAAGCCCAGCAGCACCAGGACGGAGGAGACAACAAATCCAATGCGGTTCACAGTGACTCCTTCAGCGGCCGTCGCGCTCGCGGGTGCGGGCGGTATCGCGAGTACGCGGGTCGGCGCCCGAAGCTGGTGCTGGCATCGCCCCACCCGAAGGCGGCAGCACCGGCGCGAGCGCGGGCTCTGCCGCGCCGCCGGCGGTGGCCTGCATGAGCTTGTCGAGCGGCAGGTAAAGCAAATTGGAGCCCTGGCGCGACTCGACCATCACCTTGCTGACGCTGCTGTAGATCTGCTGCATCGCATCGGTGTACATGCGCTCGCGCGTGACCTGCGGGGCCTTCTGGTACTCATTGAGCACCGAGCGAAAGCGCTGGGCATCACCTTGCGCCTGCGCCACGATGCGCGACTTGTAAGCCTGCGCCTCCTCACCCAGCCGTGAGGCCGAGCCCACGGCGCGCGGAATCACGTC
>JAIXWZ010000203.1 GCA_027491035.1 Comamonadaceae bacterium
ATGCGCCGTGTGATTGCGCAAGGCGACATGCGCCCGATGGCTGCAAGCAAGGAGGCGATGGATGACTTGAGGGGCATCCTGGCCGGGCGCGCGGCCTTCTACTCCAAGGCCCAGTTGCGCATCAACACCAGCGCCCAGCCCTTGGCTGAAACCTTTGAGCTGCTGCGTCGCCAGGTGCGTCAGATTCTGCAGTTGCCGGCTTGAAGGTGTTGAAAATCTGAAACATGCAAAAAAGTGCTTTACGGACTAAAAAAGATGCAGTATGATGCAGTCATGGATTCGGAAAATGCAACTTGATGCATTTCACGAACGCCCAGCCCGTTCAGCCACAACGACCTTTTGGAGAGACACCCATGAACGCCAGCCAACCCATCGTCGACTACCGCACAGCCCCCGAGCACTACCGTCACGTCAAACTCGGGTTTGACGGCCCGGTGGCCACACTCAAGATCGATATCGACGAAAACGCCGGCCTGCGCCCGGGTTACAAGCTCAAGCTCAACTCCTACGATCTGGGCGTGGACGTGGAACTCAACGACGCGGTCAACCGCATCCGCTTCGAGCATCCCGAGGTCAAGACCGTGGTGGTGACCAGCGCCAAGGACAAGGTGTTTTGCTCGGGCGCCAACATCTTCATGCTCGGCGTCTCCAGCCACGCCTGGAAGGTCAACTTCTGCAAGTTCACCAACGAGACGCGCAACGGCCTGGAAGACTCTTCGCAGCACGAGGGCCTGAAATTCCTGGCCGCGGTCAATGGCGCCTGCGCCGGCGGCGGCTACGAGCTGGCCCTGGCCTGCGATGAGATCGTGCTGATCGACGACCGCTCCAGCGCGGTGAGCCTGCCCGAGGTGCCGCTGCTGGGCGTGCTGCCGGGCACCGGCGGCTTGACCCGTGTGACCGACAAGCGCAAGGTGCGCCACGACCTGGCCGACATCTTTTGCACCAGTGTCGAAGGCGTGCGCGGCCAAAAGGCGGTCGACTGGCGCCTGGTCGACGCGGTCGCCAAGCCGGCCGTCTTTGGCGAGAAGGTCAAGGAGCGCGCGCTGGCCCTGGCCGCCAAGAGCCAGCGGCCAGACAGCGCCCAGGGCGTGGCCTTGAGCCCGCTTGCGCGCACCGTCGAGGCCGAAGCCATCCGTTATCAGCACGTGACAGTGGAAATCGACCGCGCCAAGCGCCTGGCCACCTTGGTGGTCAAGGCCCCCACCGGCGCGCAGCCGGCCGACATGGCCGCCGCGCAGGCCCTGGGCGACCAGTGGTTCCCGCTGGCCATGGTGCGCGAGCTTGAAGACGCGATCTTGCACCTGCGCACCAACGAGCTCGACATCGGCCTGTGGCTGATCAAGACCTCGGGCGACGCCAAGGCCGTGCTCGCGATGGACGCCTTCCTGAGCGCACACTCGCAGCACTGGCTGGTGCGCCAGACCCTGGGCTATCTGCGTCGCACCCTGAGCCGGCTCGACGTGTCCTCGCGCAGCCTGTTTGCGCTGATCGAGCCGGGCTCATGCTTTGCCGGCACCTACCTGGAGCTGGCCCTGGCCTGCGACCGCAGCTATATGCTGGCCCTGCCCGATGACGAGGCGCAAGCGCCCACGATCATGGTCGACGAGGCCAACTTTGGGCTCTACCCCATGGCCACCGGCCAAAGCCGCCTGGGCCGGCGCTTTTACGACGAGCAGCCTGCACTCGATGCAGTGCGCGCCAAGGCCGGTCAGCCCCTCGATGCGGACGCCGCTTTCGCGCTGGGCCTGGTCACCGCCAACCCCGACGACATCGACTGGGCCGACGAAACGCGCCTGGCCATTGAAGAGCGTGTGAGCATGTCGCCCGACTCGCTCACCGGTCTTGAGGCCAATCTGCGCTTTAACGGCAAAGAGAACATGGTCACCCGTGTCTTTGGTCGCCTGACCGCCTGGCAAAACTGGATCTTCCAGCGCCCCAACGCCGTGGGCGACAAGGGCGCGCTCAAGGTCTACGGCAAGGGCGACAAAGCAGCCTTTGATTGGAACCGGGTTTAATCCCCGCCATGCCGCTTCGCGTCTTTCCCCCAGGGCAACGATGCGAGCGGCCCGGCAAGGCCAGTTCCGCCGCATCCTCGGTTTAGAGCCATTTACGTCAATCACTGCATCCTCACTTGGAGATCACCATGTCCATCGACTACAGCGAAAAGATTCCCAACAACGTCAACCTCAATGAAGACCGCACGCTGCAGCGCGCGCTCGAGCATTGGCAGCCCAACTACCTGTCGTGGTGGCAGGACATGGGCCCGGACGGCTCGCAAAACTTCGATGTGTATCTGCGCACCGCTGTCAGCGTCGACCCGCAGGGCTGGGCGCAGTTTGGCCACGTCAAGATGCCCGATTACCGCTGGGGCATTTTTCTCAACCCGGCCGAGCAAGACCGCAAGATCCACTTTGGCGACCACAAGGGCGAGAGCGTCTGGCAAGACGTGCCTGGCGAGTACCGCGCCAACCTGCGCCGCATCATCGTCACGCAGGGCGACACCGAGCCGGCCTCGGTCGAGCAGCAGCGCCACCTGGGCCTGACCGCGCCGAGCCAGTACGACCTGCGCAACCTGTTTCAGGTCAATGTGGAAGAGGGCCGCCACCTGTGGGCCATGGTCTATTTGCTGCACAAGTACTTTGGCCGCGACGGCCGCGAAGAGGCCGAGGCCCTGCTCGAGCGCCGCTCGGGCCAGGAAGACAACCCGCGCATCTTGCAGGCCTTCAACGAAGCCACGCCCGACTGGCTGAGCTTTTTCATGTTCACCTACTTCACCGACCGTGACGGCAAGTTCCAGCTGTGCGCCCTGGCCGAGTCTTCTTTCGATCCCCTGGCCCGTACAACGAAGTTCATGCTCACCGAGGAAGCTCACCACATGTTCGTGGGCGAGTCCGGCGTGGGCCGCGTCATCAACCGCACCGCGCAGATGGTCAATGAGCTCAAGACCGATGATCCGGCCAAGCTGCGCGCCGCCGGGGTGATCGACCTGCCCACCATCCAGCGCTACATCAATTTCCACTTCTCGGTGACCATCGACCTGTTTGGCGCCGACGAGTCCAGCAACGCCGCCACCTTCTACTCCACCGGTCTGAAGGGCCGCTACGAGGAAGGCAAGCGCATGGACGACCATGTGCTCAAGGGCCAGAGCTACCATGTGCTGGAAGTCAGGAACGGCCAGCTGGTGAACAAGGAAGTTCCCATGCTCAATGCCCTCAACGAAGTGCTGCGCGACGACTACATCAAGGATTCTGTCGCTGGCGTCGAGCGCTGGAACAAGATTCTGGAAAAAGCCGGCATCAACTTCCGCTTCAAGGCACCGCACAAGGCCTTCCACCGCAACATCGGCCCCTTGGCGGCCGTCAAGGTCAGCCCCGAAGGCCAGGTGGTCAGCGAGGCCGAGTGGAAAGCCAATGTGGACAACTGGCTGCCCTCCGGTGCGGACCGCGCCTATGTGGCCAGCCTCATGGGCCGCTGCGTCGAGCCCGGCCAGTTCGCCAACTGGATCGCCCCGCCTGTGGTGGGCATCAACCGCCAGCCGGCCAACTTCGAGTACGTGCGCTTTAACTGAGCACGCGAGCCAGCGAGGGCGGCGGGGTTTGTCTTGATGGGTCCTGTACCTGTAGGAGCCGCGCCCTCGCGGCGATCGGGGTGTAGAAACCGAGACAGGCTGTGCACCCAGGCCGCATCGCGCCGAGGGCGGCGTTGCGACAGGCGCCAAAATAGACAAACCAGCTGAAAACGACGGAGACCGAGATGAACGCCCCCACTGAGGCCGCCCTGATCAGGCAGCACCTGATCGACCCCGAAATCTGCATCCGTTGCAACACCTGCGAGGCCACTTGCCCCGTCGGTGCGATCACCCATGACTCGCGCAACTATGTGGTCGATGCCGACAAATGCAATTTGTGCATGGCCTGCGTGCCGCCGTGCCCCACCGGCTCGATCGACAACTGGCGGCAGATGCCACGGGTGCGGGCCTACAGCTTGGACGAGCAGCTCGGTTGGGACAGCCTGCCGGCCGAACTTCCCGCTCAAGAATTGGCCGAGCAGGGCAGCGAAACATCGGCCTGCATCGACGCAGGCACGCAGCCGGCGCCAGCGGCCTTGCCCACAGAGCAGGGCGGCGTTTTTCAGTCGGCGCAGTACGGCGCCACCGTGCCGCCGTGGTCGGCGGCGCATGCCTACACCAACCTCTACGGCCCCAAGGCTGCGGTCAAGAGCGTGACGGCCACGGTGGTCGGCAACCTGCGCGTGACCGAGGTCGGCCAGCGGCCCGGTCAGCAAGATTACGACACCCATCACATCGTGCTGGACTTTGGCGCCATGCCTTTCCCGGTGCTTGAGGGGCAATCGATCGGCATCATCCCACCGGGGCTCGATGCCAGCGGGCGGCCCCACCACCCGCGCCAGTATTCGGTGGCCAGCCCCCGCAACGGCGAGCGGCCCGGTCACAACAACCTGTCGCTGACGGTCAAGCGGGTGCTCGAGGACCATCAGGGCAAGCCGGTGCGCGGCGTGGCCTCCAACTTCCTGTGCGATTTGCAAGTGGGCCAGGCGGTGCAGGTGACCGGACCTTTTGGCAGCAGCTTTTTGATGCCCAACCACCCGCGCTCGAGCATCGTGATGATCTGCACCGGCACCGGCTCAGCGCCCATGCGGGCCATGACCGAATGGCGTCGGCGTTTGCGCAGCACGGGCAAGTTCGAGGGTGGCCGGCTCATGCTGTTCTTTGGGGCGCGCACCCAAGAAGAGTTGCCCTATTTCGGGCCACTGCAAAACCTGCCCAAAGACTTCATCGACATCCACTTCGCCTTCTCGCGCACCCCCGGCCAGCCTCGCCGTTATGTGCAAGATGCGATGCGCGAGCGATCGGCCGATCTGGTGCAAGCGCTACAGGATTCGGACAGCAGTTTTTACGTCTGCGGCCTCAAGGCCATGGAAGAGGGCGTGGTGCTGGCCCTGCGCGACGTGGCCGAGCAGGCGGGCCTCGATTGGGACGCGCTGGGCGCGCGCCTCAAGAGCGAAGGCCGGCTGCACCTCGAAACCTACTAGGCCGCGGCAATTGGGCTGGTTGCATGAGCGCCTATGGATTGCTTCGTTCCTCGCAATGACGGGGCGGGGGCGCAGTGGCGGGGCCGGGGGCGCAATGACGGGGCGGGGGCGCGCAGTGAAAGGCCGGGGCGCAATGGCGGCCTCCTTCCGTCATTGCGAGGCGCGCAGCGCCGTGGCAATCCATGCTGTTGTACGACCGCCGATGGATTGCTTCGTTCCTCGCAATGACGGGGCCGGGGACACAATGACGGGGTCGGGGTGCGGCGGCGGGGCGGGTGCGCAATGACAGGCCGGGGCTTTGTCGCAGCCAATCATGTTTCTTCAAAAACTGCAACATCAAGGGTTAGTCCTTAGCCCTGCGGCTTGAGGACTTTGTCCGAGGGCTTTGCGGGGATCCGGAAATCACTTAAATTGTGAGCTGGCAGAATTCGGGCTCACTGCCTTTAGGCAGTGGGTCGAAAACTTTTATTTTTCTAACAGGAGTCGAATGTGGTTTCAATGCGCAAGTTGACGCTGGGCTTGATGGCCAGCTTGTTGGCCCTGGGTTCTGCCTGGGCCGATCCCTGCAAGGATCTGGCGCCCACGCGTGGCCAGTCGGGCAAGGACGTGATCTGGATTCCCACGCCCGAGGGCTTGATTGACAAGATGCTGACCGCCGCCAAAGTCACGGCGCAGGACCGCGTGTTTGATCTGGGCGCTGGCGACGGCATCATTGCGATCACCGCTGCCCGCAAGTATGGCGCGCAGGCTGTGGGCATTGAATACAACCCGAAGATGGCCGATTACGCCCGCTGCAAGGTCAACGAGGCCGGCATGAACGCCAAGGTGCGCATCATCACCGGCGACATCTTCAAAGAAGACTTCAGCGCAGCCAATGTGGTCACGCTGTACCTGCTGCCCGACCTCAATTTGCGTCTGCGCCCGACCCTGCTCAAGATGAAGCCGGGCACCCGCATCGTCTCGCACGCCTTCACCATGGGTGACTGGGAGCCCGATGAGACGGTCTCGCATGAATACGCCCGGGGTTACTTCTGGACGGTTCCGGCCCAGGTCGAAGGCGACTGGATGCTCACCGGCCTGGAGGGTGGCCCGGTGCGCCTGAGCATGCGCCAGACGTTCCAGAACATCGGCGGCACCTTGACCCGTGCCAGCGCCATGCAACCGCTGGTGGGCGCGCGTCTGCGCGGCGAAGAGATCAGCTTCCAGTTCAGCACGCCCGATCGCAACGTGCACACCTTCACCGGCCGCGTTTCCGGTGCCAAGATCAGCGGCACCGTCAACTCCTCGGGCCTTCAGACGCCGGTTGAAGCCAACCGCCTCTGATCCTTTTGCTGTTGTTTTGAGCATGTCTGGCTGGGCCCCGTGGGGCCTGGCCCAGTGAGGTCATCTTGAGCCCAAGCCAACCCGATTCGGCGCAACCGCTGCGTCTTTTGCACCCCTTTTCGGCCATCGCCCTGATCGTGGGCATCGTGGTGGGCGCGGGTATTTTCAAGACGCCTTCTCTGGTGGCCGGTATCAGCGGCGACGCGGGTTGGGCCCTGGTGCTGTGGGTGGTGGGCGCGCTGATCTCGATTGCCGGTGCGCTGTGCTACGCCGAGCTGTGCACCGCCTACCCCAATGCCGGCGGCGACTACCATTTCTTGCAGCGCGCCTTCGGCCGCGACCTGTCCTTCATGTACGGCTGGTCGCGCGCGACCATCATCAACACCGGCTCGATCGCTTTGTTGGCCTTCGTGTTTGGCGATTACATGAGCACGCTCATCCCCCTAGGGGCCTATTCGAGCGCGATCTGGGCGCTGGCCGTGGTGGTCTTGCTCACGTTGGTCAATGTGGCGGGGCTGAACGCGTCCTCGCGCGTGCAAACTTTGCTGACCGTGCTGGAGGTACTGGGCCTGCTGGCGGTGGTGGTGGCTGGCTTTTGGGTCGATGCACCGGCTTCAGGCGCGATCAGCTGGTTTGTGCAGGCGCCTGCGCCGGCTCAATGGG
>JAIXWZ010000119.1 GCA_027491035.1 Comamonadaceae bacterium
CTGGAGCCGCAGCAGCCAGAACATCACCCTGACCACCCCCCTGTCGACCGGGATGCACGCGCTCCAGGTTCGCCTGATGGACCCCGCGGGCAATGTGGGCAGTGCCAGCACGGCCAGCGTGGCCGTCACCATCGATACCAGCGCGCCGTCGTCTCTGGCCGGTCAGTCCGTGACCCTGCTGGCCAGCGACGATTCTGGAGTCAGCAGCAGCGACGGGCTGACCAACGTGACTTTGCCAACTGTCCATGTCAGCAACCTCAGCGCCGTGGCCATGCTGGTGGGCGATGTCATTGAAATCACGGACACCAGCAATGCAAGCGATGTGGTGGCTCGCTACATCATTCAAGCCAGCGACCTCGACTCGAACACGGGCCTGCCCGTCTGGTCTGGCAAAAACATCACCTTGACCACCGCCTTGGCCAGTGGCAGCCACTTGCTCGCGGCTCGCTTGGCCGACCTGGCGGGCAACCCGGGGGTGATCAGCAGCACCATCGCGGTGAACATCGACACCACCCCTCCAAGCAGCTTGTCGGCCGCGACCCTCGATTTGGCCAGCAGTTCTGACAGCGGCACCACCAGCAGCGACAACATCACCAGCGCCAGCTCGCCCCAGATGTCGGTGGGTGGCCTGGGCACCGTCGCCATGACGGCTGGTGACCGCATCCAGATCATCGACACCAGTGCGGGCAATGCGGTCGTGGGCAGTTACACCGTGCTCAGCAGCGACTTGGCCGCCGGCGGGCAACTCAAGACCGCCAGCCAGACCATCACCCTGAGCACCAGCTTGAGCAATGGCGTGCACGCGCTGGCGGTGCGGCTTTTGGACGCAGCGGGCAATGCGGGCGTGTCCAGCGCCACCTTGTCTGTCACCATCGACACTTTGGCTCCAAGTTCGCTGGCGGGCGCGGCGCTCGACCTGATCAGCAGCAGCGACAGCGGCAGCAGCAGCACGGACAACAAGACCAACGCCACGCTGCCGACCATCAGCCTGAGCCCGCTCAGCGGCCTGGCCATGGGTGTCGGTGATGTGATCGAGATCGTAGACGCCACCACCCCCTCCCGCGTGTTGGGCAGCTACACCGTGGCGAGCGGCGACCTGGGCGGCGGTGGACTGTTCACCGCTGCGGCCAAAAACATCGTGCTGAGCACGGCACTGACCGAAGGCTCGACCACCTTGGCCGCCCGACTGCTCGATGTGGCGGGCAATCCGGGTGTGCCGACTTCGGCCACCTTGACCCTTTGGGTTGACCTCACGGCGCCCAGCTCTTTGGCAGGAATCACGCTGGACCTGCCGGACGCTGATGACAGCGGCATCAGCAACACCGACAACATCACCCGCGCCAACACGCCGACCATCGGCATCAGTTCGCTCAACGGCAAGGCCATGGTGGCCGGCGATGTCATCCAGATCGTCGACTCCGGTCAAGGCGATGCCGTGCTGGGTGGCTACACCGTGCTCTCGACGGACTTGCTGGCCGGCCAGTGGGCTGGCGGCGCCAAGTCCATCACGCTCAACCCGGCCCTCAGCGATGGCATCCGTGCCCTGACCGTGCGTTTGGTCGACGATGCCGGCAACCCTGGTGTGCAGGGCACGCCCCGGTCGGTGACGGTGGACACCACAGCGCCTGCCGTGGTCATTGACAGCGCGAGCTATTACGGTGCGACGGACACGCTCGAGCTGCGTGGCATCAACTTCGACACGCTGCTTTCAGGCGCCGATACAGCAGCCACCGACATCAAGTCTCGCCTGGACTGGAGCCGGCTCAGCTGGGATGTTAATGGCGACAACGGCGTCTCCACCGACGTCAGTTTCTCCTTGGGCGACATCGCGTCGGCCAGGGTCACCGACAGCACTCGCCTGCGGGTGGAGCTCACGCCCGGCAAGGGCACAGATCTGGAAAGCACGGCCGGTTTTGGCCTGGCCGGCGGCGTCGACACCCTAGACATCACGGCTGGTCTGTCCGTGGACGCGGCGGGCAATGTCTCGACGAGTGACGCCATCAGCGATTCCTCCACCGCGGCGCCGCAAGCTGGCGACGCAGTGATCGACCTGGGCGTCTATGGCAAGCTGATTGCGCCGGTGCAGGTCGATGGCGGCAACTGGTACTACTACTGGGACCGCAGTGGCGACGGCACCAGTGCCAACACGGGCTCGCTCAACGGCGGCCTGGACACCGTGTCCCACGACGTGCTCGATGCCCTGTTTACCCAGGACAGCGCTGGCGTGACGGGCGGCAACGGCAACACCACCGACACCTTCCGCTACGCCACCCTCAACGACATCCGCTTGGCCCTGCCCAAGGCCGGCGGCACAGCCGCTGCACCCTATGGCTCCAACGGCATCAACAACGAGCAGGTTGGCACCGCGGTGGGCAACGCCACGGCTGCTCTGGGCAGCAACGCCGCCAATGCCACCTATGACGACTTGCTGGCCATCTGGGACGCCTACAACGGCGTCGCCCTGACGGCTGGCGACAGCGGCACCCCCACGGGCTGGCAAGAGGGCATGTACTGGTCGGCCACGCCCACCGCGTCCGGGCATGCCACGGTGCACCTGCGCGATGACATGGTGAGCAACATTGCCGACTACGTCAGCCGCGGCTATGTGGCCTTGCAGGTGATCAAAAACGACTATGCACCGGTCATCACGAGCTCGGCTGCGGTCAGTTATGTCGAAAACGGCACCGCCGCTGCTTACACCGCGCAGGCCACCGATGCGGACGTCGGCAGCGTCTTAAGCTACACCTTGGGCGGCGCAGACGCCGCGCGCTTTACCATCAACGCCAGCACTGGCGTGGTCAGCTTTGTCGCCTCGCCTGACTTTGAGCGTCCGCTGGATGTGGGCGCCAACAACGTCTACGACCTGATCGTCAAGGCCAGCGATGGCAGCCGCTCTTCGGTGGCGCGCAATGTCACCATCACGGTGAGCGACACCAGCGTCAACGACACCACGCCGACCATCAGCAGTGCCTCGGCTGTCAGCGTCAGAGAAAACACGGGCGCGGCGGCTTACAGCATCACCGTCAACGATCCGGACACCGGCACCGCAGGTCAGCAGACTTACACAATAGGCGGCGTCGACGCCGCCAAGTTCAACATCAACCCCAGCACGGGCGTGATCAGCTTTGTCAACGCGCCCAACTACGAAATCCCCGACGACGCAGACGCCGACCGTGTCTACAACATCACCGTCACCGCCACCGATGGCCTGATGAACGTCTCGGCTCCCAAAGCCGTGACCATCACCATCACCGACGTTCAAGACGCCGGCGAGACCGTGATCAACCTGGGGGCCAATGGCAAGATGATCATGCCGGTGCAGGTCGATGGCGGGAAGTGGTACTACTACTGGGACCGCAGTGGCGACGGCACTGGCGCCAGTACTTTAGGCGGCACGTCCAATTCAACCAGTGGTGACCTGGTGAAGATGAATGAGATGGAGGGCATCTACGCGCTGAACAACGACATCACGTTTTCAGCGACTGCCAGCAACATCGACGAGACCCACCGCTACGGTCAGTTTCTGACCACCAGCGGCAACTATTTGACTTTTGCGCTGCCCACCTTGGGCGCGGTGGCGGGTTACCAGAATCTGGGCTATGCCGGTTCATCGAGCACCACCCCAGGTGTTTCAGTGCCTTTCGGCCCCAACGGCCAGTGGAAGGCGCAACCGGCCACCAGCGTGGGCGGGGGCGCCATCAACAGCCCCACCTCGAACAACGCGGTCAACCCCGTCTACAACGACTTGCTGGCGATTTGGGACGCCTACAACGGCACCGCCACCAATTCGGGTGTCCTAAATCAAAACCTCAACGACAACTTTGCTTACACCGTTCCCTACGGCAACAGCGTCTACCCCTACAGGGGCAGCAGCGGCTGGGGCAATGAAAGCAACAACAACGACTTTTGGTCCAGCACCCCGGTGACCAGCCTGGGCGTCAACCAGGGGCATGCCACCATCCAACTGCGTTTTGGCTACACACCCGATGGCGGGGACCAAAACGGCGGCAACGTGGCCTTGCAGGTGATTAACGGCGCCACACCTTACATCAGTAGTGCAGCCAGCTGGAACTTGAGTGAAAACGCGGTGAGCACCTACACCGTCACCGGCACCGACCGGGACACAGGCACGGTCTTGGTCTACGCGCTCGCCGGCGCCGATGCCGCCAGATTCAGCTTGAACAGCCGCACGGGTGTTCTGAGCTTCATCGCAGTGCCCAATTTCGAAGCCCCTACAGACGTGGGCGCCAACAATGTGTACGACATCACCGTCACGGCCTTTGACGGCATGAATTACTCACCGGCCAAGGCGATCACTGTCACCGTGGCCAATGTTGATGAGGTCCCGGTCTTTACCAGTGCGGCTGTGGCCACGGTGGTGGAAGGAACATCCAACACGGCCACGATTTACACCGCAGCGTCAACCGACCCTGAAAACGTGGCCCGCAGCTATTCCCTCACCGGCGCCGACGCGGCGCTGTTCACCATCAACGCCAGCACAGGCGTGCTCAACTTCAGGGCGGCGCCAGATTTTGAATTGCCGGGTGATGTGGGCGCCGACAACACCTACAACGTCAACGTGGTGGCCACTGCCGGGTCCACCAGCGCCAGCCTGCCTTTGGCCATATCGGTGACCGACATCAACGACAACGCCCCAACCGTGACCAGCGCGAGGTTTGTCACCTTTGCTGAAAACGGGCTTGGCCGTGTCTACAAAGCCAATGCCGTGGACCCGGAGGCGGGCAGCGATCTGAGCTATGCCATCGGTGGCGCCGATGCAGCGCTCTTTACCATCAATACCAGCACCGGTGTGCTGAGCTTTGTCGCAGCACCCAACTTCGAAGCCCCTTCGGACGTGGGCGCCAACAACGTCTACGACATCACCGTCACCGCCTCTGATGGCACCTACACCTCGGCAGCGCATGCGCTTGAAATCAGGGTGGTCGACCTCAACGACGCGACGCCCATCCTGGGCCCCAACGCCGCCGTGAACTTTGCCGAGGGCTTTGCAGCGGGCTCAGCGGCCACGGTCTACACCGCCGTCGCCACCGATACCGATGCCGCAAGCACGCTGAGCTACGCCTTGGCCGGTGCGGACGCAGCCCGTTTTGCGATGGACGCCAACACGGGCGTGGTGACGTTTATCAGCCCGCCCAATTTTGAAGCGCCCACCGATGCCGGCGGTGACAACATCTACAACATCAGCGTGATCGCCTCTGATGGGGTCAATGCGTCAGCGCCCCAGGCGCTGACCATCACGGTCACCGATGTCGCCCTCAATGACAACGCGCCCGTGGTCACGCCTTCGGCTGTGGCCCTCAGCGTGGCAGAAAGCACGACGGGCACGATCCACACTTTTGTTGCAAGCGATGCGGACGGCGGCGCTTTGACCTACAGCCTGAGCGGACCGGACGCCGCGCGCTTGAGCATAGACCCGAACTCCGGCGCCTTGCGATTCTTGAGCGCCCCCAGCTTTGAGCTGCCCGGCGACGCGGGCGTCAACAACGTCTACAACCTCGTGGTCACCGCCACCGACGCTGACGGCAACAGCGCCTCGCAGACGCTGGCCATCAGCGTGACCGATGTGAGCAGCGCCGATGCACCGCCCGTGATCACCAGCGCCGGTACGGTCAGCGTGCCCGAAAACTCAACGGGCACGATCTACACCGCCGCTGCCACGGATGCCGATGGGGGCGCGCCCACATTTGCCATCAGCGGCGCTGACGCGGCCCGCTTCACCCTCAACGCCGCCACCGGCGCTCTTGGCTTTGTCAGCGTGCCCAACTTTGAGAGTCCGGCCGATGTAGGCGCCGACAATGGGTATGACCTGGTCCTCACCGCCAGTGACGCCGATAGCAACCAGGTCTCACAAGCCCTGCGCGTCACGGTCAGCAACGTCAGCGTGAATGACGCCGCACCCGTGTTCAGCAGCAGCGGCACCGCCAACGTCTTGGACCGGAGCCTGGGCGTGGTCTACAACGCTTTGGCCACCGACGCAGACGGCGGCAGTTTGACCTACACCTTGGGCGGCGCCGATGCCAGCCTGTTCAGTCTGGATGCCGCCACCGGCGCGCTCAGTTTCCTCACGCAGCCCAAATTTGAAGCGCCCAGCGACGCGGGCGCCAACAACGTCTACGAGCTCACGCTCACCGTCCGAGACAGCCACAACAACAGAGCCACCCAAGCGCTGGCACTGACCGTGGTCGACGCGATCGATCCCGGTCAAAAAGTCATTGAACTTGGCGGCGGCAATGGCCTGCTCATCAACCCCGTGCAAGTCGACGGTGGCCATTGGATCTACTACTGGGATCGCAGTGGCGACGGCAGCATGGCCGGAGCCGACACCACCACCCACGACATCCTCGACGCGCTGTTCACCCAAAACAGCACGGGCACGGTCCGTCCCTCGGGCAGCGACACCGACGACACCTACCGCTACGCCAGCTTGAGCGGCCTGCGCCTGGCCTTGCCGACGCTGGGCGCCGCCTATGTGGCGGGCCCCATGCCGGGCACGGCGCTCACGCTGTGGTCCATGCCAGACGGTGGCAACACGGTCAATGCCAGCTACGACGGCTTGCTGGCGCTCTGGGATGCCCACAACCTGACCAGCACTGCCACCGGCTTGTCGGGGCTGCCCAGCGCATGGGCTTCGGGCACCTACTGGTCGGCCAGCACAGCCACATCGGTCACGACGCATGCCAGCTTGAACCTGGCCACCGGCACCGTCGGCACAGCCAGCCAGAGCACCGCCCATTACGTGGCGGTGCAAGTCTTCAGCAACGACCATGCCCCCGTGGTCAGCAGCGCAGCGACTGCCAGCTTCGCCGAAAACACATCGGCTGCCACAGTGGCCTACACCGTCACTGCCACCGACGCGGATGCCAGCCGCAGTGCGTTTGTCTATGCGCTCGGTGGTGTGGATGCGGGGCGGTTCAACATCAACAGCAGCACGGGGGCCGTGACCTTCAAGGTTTCGCCCAACTACGAAGCGCCGCTGGATGTGGGTGCTGACAACCGTTACGACATCACGGTCACCGCCTCTGATGGGTTGCGCACGTCGCTTGAGAAAAGCGTCGCCATCAACGTCACCAATGTGTTGCCCAGCGTCAGCGGCGTGGCCATCACCTCGGCCCTGGGTATCACGGGCGGCATGCTGAGCGTGGGTGATGAACTGCGGGTCACGGTGACCCTGAGCGAGAACACCACCGTCACGGGCACGCCCCAGCTGGCCTTGAACATAGGCGGTAGCACCGTCCAAGCCGACTACCTCAGCGGCAGCGGCACCACGGCCTTGGTGTTCAAGTACGTGGTCTTGGCAGGACAAACCGACACGGATGGCGTCAGCATTGACGCCAATAGCCTGAGCCTGGGCTCGGGCACCCTGGGTGAAGCTGCGGGCTCGGCCCTGCTGGGCCACAGTGCAGTGGCTGCCAATGCGGCCTATTTGGTCAAAACATCGGCGCCCACCACCACGAGCACCGGCGTGGCCTACCTCCCGAGCACCAACACCCTGGTGATCACGGGCACCAACTTTGACACCTTGCTGGCTGCTGGCGAGAACGCCACCACCGACATCAAGGCCCAATTGAACTGGGGCAAGCTGTCTTGGGACAGCGACGGCGATGACGTCAACAATGTAACCTTTGCTCAGGCCGACATCACTTCAGCCAAGGTGATCAACAGCAGCCGACTCGAAGTGGTTTTGACCAACACCAAGGCCAACACCCTGGAAACCAGCGCCAGTTATGGCTTCAGCGCAACCAACCTGCTCGACACCATCGACATCAGCGCAGGATTTACCCAAGACAAGGCAGGCAACGCCTCCATCACCGACGCGCTGTCCAATGCAGAAGTGGGCTTCAAGGCGGGCGACAGTGTGATCGACTTGGCCGGCAACTTGGGCCAGCTCAGCCATCCTGTGCAGGTGGACAACGGGCAGTGGTTTTATTTGTGGCAATACCAAGAGGTTCGCAACACCACCGATACGCGTTTCACGGAGGATGCTGTGGGCAATGTCCGCTCGGGCACTGACACCGACGACACCTACCGCTACACCACCCTCAACGGCGTTCGTGTGGCACTGCCTGTCTTGGGCGACACTTATTCGGTTCGCTCTGCCACGGGCACCGCCGTGGGCAACGCGACGGCCGCATTGGGCAGTAATGCAGATAACAGCCAATACGACGGTTTGCTGTCCGTGTGGGACGCTTTCAATGGAACAGGCACCGGTTTGGGTGGCAGTGGTTTGCCGACCAACTGGTCCAATGTCCTGTACCCGACAGCCACACGCCTCGGGACCGATTCCCACGCTTGGTTAGAGCTGAGCACTGGGCAAATCAAAACGGTTTCTGACGGGTACGGCTCAGGGGTCGTGTTCCAGGTGTTCAGCAATGACCACGCCCCAGTGGTCAGCAGCGCCAGTGCGGTGAATTACTCAGAAAACGGCACCGGCGTCGCCTACACCGTCACCGCCACCGACGCCGACGTGTCCAGGGGCGCCTTTGTCTACACCCTGGCTGGGCCAGATGCCGCCAAGTTCAGCATCAACGCCAGCACGGGTGCAGTGTCCTTTGTGAGCAGCCCCAACTTTGAGAGCCC
>JAIXWZ010000087.1 GCA_027491035.1 Comamonadaceae bacterium
ATCACCGTCACTGGAACGCCGCAACTGGCGCTGACCATCGGCAGCACCCCGGTGCAGGCCAGCTACGTATCGGGCAGTGGCAGCAATGCGCTGACCTTCACCTACACCATCGCAGCCGGCCAGACCGATACCAACGGCATCGCCATTGCAGCCAACGCCCTGAGCCTCAACGGCGGCACCATCCTCGGTGCAACCGGCAACAACGCCACACTCAGCCACGCAGGGGTGGCCGACAACGCCGCTTACAAGGTCGATACCACCGCCCCAACCCTGACGGTCAACCAGACCAACAGCACCATCGCCGGTGATGGCCAGATTAGCGCCACCGAGTACAGCGCCGGGATCACTCTGTCGGGCCAGACCAGTGTGGGCCATAACGTGACCATTTCCACGGGTGCCGGCACAGATGTAACGGTCACCGCCAGCGTCGTAAACGGCGTCTGGAGCGCCACCGTGCCCAGTGCCAACCTCCCCACCAGCGGTAGCGTGACCTTCACCATTACCAGTAGCGACGCTGCGGGCAATACCGCTACCCTTACCCGAACGGCCAGCCTGAATCCGGCCATCCAGCTGTCGGAGGTGGCAGCAGGCTTGGGTGGATTTGTGATCAATGGGCAAGGTGCCAGTGACGAAAGTGGTTACAGCGTCTCGGGCGCCGGCGATGTCAACGGTGACGGCCTGGCCGACTTAATCGTAGGTGCGCGAAGTAGCGACCCTACCGCTGGTACCGATGCCGGGCGCAGCTATGTGGTATTCGGCACCACGGCTACCGCGCCCGTTAACCTGTCGGCCGTGGCGGCAGGCACGGGTGGCTTTGTCATCAACGGGCAAGGTGCCTCTGACGCAAGTGGCTTCAGCGTCTCGGCCGCCGGCGATGTCAACGGCGACGGTCTGGCCGACTTAATCGTAGGTGCGCCGTATAGCGACCCTGCCGCAGGTGACCTAGCCGGGCGCAGCTATGTGGTGTTTGGCACCGCCGGTACCGCGCCCGTTAACCTTTCATCTGTGGCGGCAGGAGTGGGTGGCTTTGTGATCAGTGGGCAAGGTGCCAGTGACGAAAGTGGATACAGCGTCTCAGGCGCCGGCGATGTCAACGGTGACGGCCTGACCGATCTGATCGTAGCGGGGGCCCGGTACGCCAGCTATACCGGGCGAAGCTATGTGGTGTTTGGCACTGCGGGTAATGCGCCCGTTGACCTGTCTGCGGTTGCGGCGGGCACGGGCGGCTTCGTCATCTACGGGAAATCTTCTGGTGACTTAAGCGGCATCAGCGTATCGGCGGCTGGCGATGTCAACGGTGACGGCCTGGCCGACTTAGTCATAGGCGCTTCGGGGGGCGACCCTGCCGCAGGTGACCAGGCCGGACGCAGCTATGTGGTGTTTGGCACCACAGGTACTGCGCCTGTCAACTTGTCTGCTTTGGAGGCAGGCACAGGGGGTTTTGTCATCAACGGGCAATGTACCTTTGACAGAAGTGGCGATAGCGTCTCAGGGGCCGGCGATGTCAACGGGGATGGTCTGGCCGACTTGATCGTGGGCGCTCGTGAAGGCCGTGTTTCGGGCATAGGTAATGCAGGGCGCAGTTATGTGGTGTTTGGTACCGCAGCTACAGCGCCCGTTGACCTGTCGGCCGTGGCGGCAGGCACGGGTGGCTTTGCCATCAACGGGCAATCCGCCGGGGACGAGAGCGGCTACAGCGTATCGGGCGCTGGCGACATGAACGGCGATGGCTTGGCGGACCTGGTCATAGGCTCCCCGCGTAGCGACCCACAATTCTTCTTACCCTCCGCAGGACGCAGCTACGTGGTGTTTGGTCGGGCGAGCACCACGCCCGTCGAACTATCTACAGTGGCGGCGGGTACAGGCGGCTTTGTCATCCTCGGGCAATCGCGCGAAGACTTTAGCGGCATCAGCGTCTCGGATGCCGGCGATGTCAACGGCGACGGACTGGCAGACCTGATCGTGGGGGCACATCGAAGCGATCCTGCCGGCAACGCCGAGGCCGGGCGCAGCTACGTGATTTTTGGAACTGCACTCGGCTCGGTCGTCGACCAAACGGGTGACAACGGCGATAACACCCTCAATTCCAGCGGCGGCCAGACCCTGGTGGGCAATGCGGGCAACGATACGCTGGTATCCGGCGGTGCCGATGTGCTGTACGGTGGCCCGGGCCTCGACACCTTTGCGGTGGGCGCCACTATGGCCACAGCGCTACAGAACGTGCTCGGTGCTGGGGGAAACACAACGCAACTCGCGCGCATCGATGGGGGCTCGGGCGTGGACACACTGCGCCTGACAGGCGGGGCCAACCTGGACCTGACGGCCATTGCCAACGTAGGCGGCGCTACGCCCAACGGCTTGAGCCGGGTTGAATCGATCGAAAGAATCGACCTGGCCACCGATACGGCGGCCAACACGCTCAAATTGGCGCTACGCGATGTGATCGACATGTCGGGCATGAACCTGTTCAATACCGGCAACGGTTGGACCAACATCAGCGGCGCGCCTCTCAGCGCCATGGTGCAACGCTACCAGCTGGTGATCGATGGCACCGCATCTGACACGGTGCAGGTGGCCGGCGGCAGCGACTGGACCTCAGCAGGCACGGCAAGTAGCAGCATCAGCGGCGCCGCGCAGAGCTACAACGTCTGGAACCACAACACCAGTGCTGCACAGCTGCTGATTGATGTCGATATCATCCGCCAGGCGGTGCTCTGAGCTTACTGGTGCTTGAAGCAACTGGCGAGTCGAGGCGGCACCACCCTCTAAACGACTGCAGCCGGGGTAGCTCTTACCGCCTCAAGGAAACGCTCAAGGCCGGCCTGCTGCGCACGGCCGACAACACCGAGCCCCAACCGGGTGGGGAGGTTTGAATGACCGCAGGTGGGGAAAATTCGTTTACCGTTGACAAAGGCGGCCGAAGCGGTATTGACGGCTCGGCCGACGTGGCCATCGGCTTTGTGAACCAGCGCAAGCCCGGGCTGCGCCAGCTGGCGGTGGCCCCCTTCGATCTGGGCGCCGTCGTGCCGCCCACACACCCTTTGGCAAGCCGTGAGACCGTGACCTTCGCACAGTGCGCCCAGTACCCGCTGGTGCTGCCGACACCCGAAATCTCGATCTTCCAGGCACTCGACCCCCTGCTGCGCGCCCATCCGCAGCCGCTGCAGGTCATCATGCAGGCCAGCTCCTTCGAGCTGGTCAAGCAAATGGCCTGCCAGGGGCGGGGCGTGGCCTTTCTCAACCGACTGGGCATAGAAGACGAATTGCGGCGCAAATTGCTGGTTCACCTGCCCCTGAAAAAAACGCAGCCCTCCCTGCTCGGGATCTACGTTCGCGCAGGCCGCAGCCTGCCGCCAGCGATCGATCACTTTTGCCACCTGGCCGCACAGCAGATGGAGCAGGGCCAGGCCAGTTGACGGGCCGGCCCGGTGTTGCATTTTTTGCAGCACCTTGTCCGAAATTTTGAGCTATCGCGGGCGCTGCCCAAGAACTAAGCTCAACATCTCCTTGTCGGGTGCCCGTGCGCCCTTGCCACCATCGGGGGTCTCATGCCAACCAAATTCCTTTCGATCTTGCTGCTGCTGGGCCTGTCAGGCAGCCCCCTGCTCGCCTGGGCTCAGACGGGTCCTGGCGGCTACCCGCAACGCACCGTCCGCGTGATCGTGCCCGCGGCCACCGGCAGCCTGACCGACCCGGTGGCCCGCGTCATCGCCGAAGACATGGGTCGGCGCACCGGACAGAGCTGGGTGGTCGACAACCGGCCTGGTGCTGGCGGCATCATCGGCACGGACGCCACCGCCAAGGCTGCGCCCGATGGCTACACGCTGATGCTCACGGCCAACAACTTCATCATCACCCCGGCGCTGTACCGCAATGTGACCTACAAGGTGCCCGCTGACTTCAGCCTCATCGGCATGGTCGGCCGCGGCGACAACCTGTTGGTGGCCTCGGCCGCCAGCGGCATCCGCAACATCGCCGATCTGGTCATCCGCGCCAAGGCCAGCGCCACACCCTTGAACTACACCTCGCCCCTCATCGGCTCGGCGGCCCATCTGACGGTCGAGCTGTTCAAACGAAACGCAGGCATCGAGCTCAACCACGTGGCCTACAAGGACTCGGGCCAAGGCACCACGGACACCCTGACCGGCACCATTCCGGTCAATGTGATGGGCATCAGCACGGCACTGCCGCACATCCGCACCGGCAAGCTGGTGCCGCTGGCGTGGACAGGCACCCAGCGCGCACCCGAACTGCCGGAGGTGCCCACCTTTGTGGAGGCCGGCTTCAAGGATGTGCATATGGGCCTGTGGTTTGCTCTGGTCGGCCCGGCCCGCATGCCGGCCGATCAGGTGGCTTGGCTCAACGCCCAGCTCAATGCCTCATTGAACTCGCCGCAGGTGATCGAGCGGCTCAAAGGCTACCGCATCGACCCACTGCCCGGCACGACGGCCGAATTGAGCTCGCTGATCGGCCGCGAATTGCCCCAGTACTTCAAGCTCGCGGCCGACACCGGTCTCAAGCTGGACTGAGAGGCAACTGCACCATGAGCCCTGTCGCGGGTCAGGTCAGCGGCCTGTATTGGTGTGCAGGCGCGGGCGACGCCATGCAACTGGCCGATCGACTGCGTGTGATTGCGGGCGTGGGGCTTGAGGGCGATCGCTACGCCACCGGCCTGGGCGCCTACTCGGCCACTGAGCCACCAAAGATCCGGCATCTGAGCCTGATCACAGAGGAAGGCATCGCGACGGCCAACGACTGGCAGCAGGCAGCGGGCCTGCCCAGCTTCAGCATGGCCCAGACACGGCGCAACGTGCTGCTGCGCGGCATCAGTGCCCAGGCACTCAATGACCTGGTCGGCCAGCGCTTTTGGATAGGAACCATTCAATGCCGGGGGATCGAGCTGTGCACGCCCTGCCCCAGACCCTCGCAGCTGAGCCAGCAAGGCGGGTTCCAGGAGGCCTTTGAAGGTCGCGGCGGCTTGCGTACCGAGGTACTGCTCGGGGGCGAGCTCGCCCTCGGAGACGCCCTGCGCTGCCAAGAGCAAGGCTAGGCCAGGAAGCCTGCCTAGCCGGTAACGCCTGAGCGGCGCGGAAAGGCAGCGATCATGTCCAGCTCAACGCGCGCGCCGGGCGTAGAGAGTTGGTTGATGCACACCGTGGTGCTGGCGGGCTTCCAATCGCCAAAGTATTCGGACATCACCGCCACCATGCCGTCCTGATCGCGCATGTCGGTAAGGTACTTGGTCACCTTGACCACATCGGTCCAGCCCAGCCCCTCGTGCGCCAGGATGGCGCCGATGGTTTGCATGGCGCGGCGCGTCTGCTCACGGATGTCGCCGCTGTGCTGGTGCTCGTGCTCTTCATGCGGATGCTTGTGATAGAGCGGCGAGGCGGTGGCCCCCGAGATGTAGAGCACATCGCCCACCCCTTCGAGCCGGATGGCCGGCGCATAGGGCATGTCCTTGACCCGCTCGGGCTCGGTCTGGATCTCCTTGATGCGATCGTTGCTGGGCGAAGTGCGAAACGCGGGCCGAAAGTCGCTCATCAAAGTCTCCTGGGTGGGTAAAAATCAGCTGCCTCGGCCTAGCCGGCCTGCAAGGCGGCAGCCGGGTCTTCACTGTCGACCACCCGGCGCGCCCAGGCCTCGAGCTTGCCCGCATCGGCGCGCAGCACCTGCTGCTTGACCAGCAGGATCTGTGCGGGATGCATGGAAAACGAGCGCAGGCCCAGACCGAGCAACAGCCGGGTCATGGCCGGATCGCCCGCCATCTCGCCGCACACACTCACCGGCCGGCCCTGGGCGCGGCACTGGGCGATGGTGTCGGCCAGCAGGCGCAGCACCGCCGGATGCAGCGGGTCGTAGAGATGGGCCACCGCCTCGTCGGCGCGGTCGATGGCCAGGGTGTACTGAATCAGGTCGTTGGTGCCGATGGACAGGAAGTCGAAGTGCTGCAAAAACGGGCCCAGATGGAGGGCCGCAGCCGGCACCTCGATCATCGCGCCGAGCTTGACCAGGCCGTGCGCCTGACCCTTGTTGTCGAGTTGGGCGCGGGCGTGATCGATCAGCGAGAGCGTCTGGCGAATTTCACGCGCGTGCGCCAGCATGGGCACGAGCAGCTGAATGGGGCCATGAGCGGCCGCACGCAACAGGGCGCGCAGCTGCGTAAGAAACATCGGCGGGTCGGCCAGGCTCCAGCGTATGGCGCGCAGGCCCAGCGCCGGATTGAGGTGGTCGTCACCGCGAGCGCTCCGATCGAGCGGCTTGTCCGCGCCGATATCGACCGTGCGGATGGTCACGGGCAGGCCCTGCATGCCCTCGACCGCAGCGCGGTAAGCCAGGTACTGCTCGTTTTCGTCGGGCAACTGCCCGCCGCGCCCCATGAACAAAAATTCACTGCGAAACAGGCCCACACCGCCCGCGCCGGCCTGCACGGCCGCTGCGGTGTCTGCAGGCATTTCGATATTGGCCAGCAGCTCGATTTTCTGGCCATCGAGCGTGAGGGCCGGTGTGTGGCGCAGCCGGTTCAGGCGCTCGCGTTCGAGCTCGGCCTGGCGCTGCTTGAAACCGTATTCAGCCAGGATGATGGGCGAGGGATCGACGATGAGCACACCGGCATCGCCATCGATGATGACCCAGTCATCCTGCTCGATCAGGGCGCTGGCGCTGCGCGCACCGACCACCGCCGGGATGTCCATGCTGCGCGCCACGATGGCGGTGTGGGAGGTGCGCCCCCCCACATCGGTGGCAAAGCCCACGAACAGGCTCTGCTTGAACTGCAGCATGTCGGCCGGCGACAGGTCGTGGGCCACCAGCACCAGGGGCACATCCATCGAGTCGCCCAGCAGCTCGCCTTGCGGCGTGCGCCGGCTGGCGCTTTGCTGCACGGGCGAGGCCGCCCCCTTGAGGCTGCGCAGCAAGCGCTCGACCACCTGCTCCAGATCGGCCTTGCGCTCGCGCAGATACGGGTCTTGCATCTCGTCGAACTGCCGGGCCAGCGCCTCGTACTGGGTGGTGATCGCCCATTCGGCGTTGTAATGGCGCTCCACAATCCAGTGCTTGACACCGGCCGACAGTTGCTCGTCTTGCAGCAGCATCAGGTGCACGTCGAGCAGCGCGGCCAGCTCGGCCGGCGCATCGCTGGGCAGCTCGCGCTGCACCCGGCTGATTTCCTCCATCACCGAGTCGCGCGCCAGCCGGATGCGCTGCACCTCCTGCTCGGCCTGCTCGGGCTCGATGAAGTAGTGCGCCACATCGGCACGGCTGGAGGCCACCAGCACCGCACGGCCGATGGCGATGCCGCGCGAGACCGCCAGTCCGTGGATGGAAAAGCTCATTGGCCCTCGCCGAACTTGTCGTGGATCAGGGCCACCAATGCGTCCATCGCCTCCTGCTCGCGCGGGCCATCGGTCTCCAGCTCGACCGTGCTGCCCAGGCCGGCGGCCAGCATCATCACCCCCATGATGCTCTTGGCGTTGACGCGCCGCTCGCCGCGGCTCATCCAGACCTCGCAGGGGTAGCTGCCGGCCAGCTTGGTCAGCTTGGCCGAGGCGCGGGCATGCAGGCCCAATTTATTGCTGATGGTCACGCTGGTCTTGATCATGGCTGCGTCGGTTCTGGTTTTGTGGCGCCGTCACGGCCACCTGCATCACACCCTGACTGGCACCGGCCAAGGTGCGGGCAACAAGGGCGTCGAGGCTGTCCTCGCGGTAGGACAGCGCTCGCAGCAGCATCGGCAAGTTCAGGCCGGTCAGGAGCTTGCTGCTGACGCCATCGACCAATCTTTGCGCCACATTGCAGGGCGTGGCGCCAAAAATATCGGTCATCACCAAACAGGTCGGACAGCCCAGCTGGCCCATGACCAGACGGGCCTGCGCCAGCGTCTCCTCCGGCGGCACATTGGGCTGCACATCGAGCACCGCAAAGCAGCGCGGTGGATCGCTGAACACATGCGAGACGCAGCGGCCCATGGCCGAGGCCAGTGGCGCATGCGCAATCACCAAAATGCCGTTCATGACAGACGATTATCCGCGCTGGGGCGCCGGTAATGGAGGAAGGCGGCCAGCGCACAGCAGCCATAGAGGCCAAAGGCGCCCTGAAAGCTGGCCGCCGAGCTCCAGCCCAAGCCTTGCAGGCCATCGATCACCAGGCCGATGCCCCACTGGATGACAAAAATTCCCAGGAAACACGCCAGGTTGTAGGCCGACAGAGCCCGGCCGGCCAAGGCCGGCGCAAAGGTCATGCCCAGCGCCGGCTGCGCCAGCGACACCACACTGGCCAGCACAATGAACAGCGCCCAAGCCGGCCAGCCGGCATGGCTGCCCAGGGCCAGGTTGATGGCCAGCACCGTGAGCATCAGCGGCAAGCCCAGGCCGAGCAAGCGCTCGACCGTCCAGCCGCGCCGGCTCAGGCCGGGCATGACCAGGCCCCAGACCGAAAAAGCCAGGAGGCTGGCCACGTTGATCGAAAACAAGCCTGCGGCCGCTTGCAGCGGTGTCAAACCGACCACCCGGGTGAGCCAAGGCCCCAGCCAAAGCGTCTGCAAGGCGATCAAACCGCCGTTGAGGAAAAAAGCCACCGGCAACAAACGCCGAAAAACCGCACTGCGCCACACCGCGCCATAGCCGGCGGGGGGCTGCACCTGCCCGGCGGGCGCTGGCAGAGGCGGCGGCACGAGGCGCGCAATCAGCACCATGGCCAGCAGCAGCAAGGCGGCCATGCCCCAAAAAAGCGGTCGCCAGCCCAGCAGGGGCAGCAACCACTGCACCGGCAAAGTGGCCGCCACCATGCCCAGCGAGCCGACCATCAGGATCCAGGAGTTGGCCCGCAACATGTGCGCCGGCTCGTACCAGCGGCGAAAGCCGGTCAGCGGCGCCATGAGGCAGGCGCTCACGCCCACGCCCAGCAAAAACCGCGAGGCCAGCAGGCCGGCAAAGTTTTGCGACAGCGGAAAAGCCAGGCAGCCCAGCACCGCGACGGCCAAAAAGCAGACCGCCACCCGGCGCGGGCCATAGCGGTCCAGCCAGGCGCCCAGCAGCAATTGCGTGCTGGCAAAGCCGAGAAAAAATCCACCGCCCAGCAAGCCCAGATCGCCAGCAGTCAGACCAAATTCCTGCGTGAGCACCGGCGAGAGCGTGGCGATCACCGCCCGCACCACGGCCGAGCTGAAGTAGCCCAGGGCAAAGGCAATGAACACCAGCACGGCGCTGCGCCCGAACAGCCGTTCGGGGTGGCTTGCTGCATCTGACACCGGCGCGCTCACGGGAACTTGATGCTGGAAAAAAACGTCTCGACCGCCTCGCTCGAGACACGCGGGGCATACACCACCGCCTGAAACAGCTGCGATCCGCGCGCGAAGTACAAGGCTCGGCCCTCCACGGCTTGGCCGTCCGGATGGCTACCGCGGGCCAACACCTGCACCGGCTGAGGCAGGGCATCGGCGCCGGGCACCTGGGCGTTCTGGGTCACCGACTGCGATGCGCGCATGTGCGCCAGCGTCAGGCTCTGCCACTGGGCCAGCACCTGCGCGGCGCGGCTGGCATCGCCCACATCGGCCCGCGCCAGCGCAAACATGGCCCCGCCTGCCTCGCAACCGGTCATGGACAAAACGGTGTCGCGCCCATCCAGAGGCACCGTCTTGCTGGCGCGATCGGGTTTGCAGGGCAGCAGCATGGCCAGGTTCACCCCGTCGGGGCGGACCTCGCGCCAATTGAGGGCAGGGCTGCAGGCCAGCAGCCCAAAACCCAGGAGCAAGGGCAACGCCCGGGAGGACAAACGAAACATGGACACCTCGGAACTGTACAGGCATTCGGCCCGCAGGGCCGCCGCTTGGCGCTGCCACAGCGGCTGCGCCACAATCGAGACATGAACTCTTTGCAAGACGTCCGCGTGCTCGATCTCTCACGCGTTCTGGCGGGCCCCTGGTGCACGCAGAATTTGGCCGATCTGGGGGCCGATGTGATCAAGATCGAGCGGCCCGTGCACGGCGACGACACCCGCGGCTGGGGCCCGCCGTTTCTGCAGGACGATGACGGCCACGAATCGCGCGAGGCCGCTTACTACCTGGGCGCCAACCGCAACAAGCGATCGCTGACCTGCGACATCGCCCAGCCGGCCGGGCAGGCCCTGATCCGCGAGCTGGTGCGCCACTGCGATGTGTTCGTCGAGAACTTCAAGGTGGGCGACATGGCGCGCTACGGGCTGGACTTTGCCAGCCTGCAAGCCCTCAACCCTCGCCTGGTGTATTGCTCGATCACCGGATTTGGCCAGAGCGGGCCCTATGCCGAGCGCGCTGGCTACGACTACGCCATCCAGGGCATGGGCGGCCTGATGAGCGTGACGGGCGAGCGCGACGACCTCGGCGGCGGGCCGCAAAAAGTCGGTGTCGCAGTGGCCGACCTGATGACGGGCATGTACGCCACGGTGGCCATCTTGGCGGCATTGCGCCATGCCGAGCGCAGCGGCCAAGGCCAGCACATCGACATGGCCCTGCTCGACACCCAGGTTGCGATGCTGGCCAACCTGGGCGCCAATTATTTGGTCAGCGGCAAAACGCCACAGCGCATGGGCAATGCGCATCAGAACATCGTGCCCTACCAGGTGTTTGAAGTGGCACCGGCAGCCGACGGCAGCCGCGACCACCTGATCTTGGCGGTGGGCAACGACGGGCAGTACGCCAAGTTCTGCGAGGTGGCCGGCCGACCCGATCTGGCCAGCGATCCGCGCTTTGCCAGCAACCGCCAGCGTGTGGTCCACCGCGGCGAACTGGTGCCGCTGCTCGAAGCCCTGCTCAAAACCCGCCGCAAGGCCGACTGGCTGGCGGCGCTGGAGGCGGCCAAAGTGCCGTGCGGGGCGATCAACAACCTGGCCGAGGTGTTTGCCGATCCACAGGTGCAAGAGCGCGCCATGGTCAGCCACTGGGCGCATCCGGTGCGCCATGACCTGAGCCTGGTCGCCAGCCCGATGAAGCTCAGCGCCACGCCCGTGCGCGGTCCCGACCGAGGTGGCCTGCCGCCGCCGCTGCTGGGCCAGCATACCGACGAGGTGCTGCGCAGCGTGCTGGGCTACAACCAGACGCAGCTCGACGCGCTCAAGGCCCAGGGCGCAGTCTGACGCTCAAGCAAGCGCCAGCAGGGCGACGGCAATGCCAAAGGCCATCAGCAGCAGGTGGGCCGTAGGGCTACCCAGAGCAGCTTTCAAGGATTGCGACGGCTCGCTACACTGGCAAGATGTCCCGCGCGAATCAGTCCCACCCTCTTGGCCGCCGCTCGATGCTGACTGCCTTGGCGCTGGCAGCGCTCGCCCCTGCTTGTTCGACCAAGCAGGCGGCGCCTGACACCCGCTTTGTGCTGCTTGACGGCAGCCAGACCAGCACCCAGGCCCTGCGCGGCAAGGTGTTTTTGATCAACTTCTGGGCCACCAGCTGCATCAGCTGCGTGGCGGAAATGCCCAAGCTGGTGCAGACGCATCAGCAGTTTCAGGCGCGCGGCTACGAGACCCTGGCGGTGGCCATGAGCTACGACCCGCCGGCCTATGTGGTCAACTTCAGCCAGAGTCGGCAGCTGCCCTTCAAGGTGGCGATCGACAACACCGGTGCGGTGGCCAAGGCCTGGGGCGACGTCAAGATCACCCCCACCACCTTTTTGGTCAACAAGCGCGGAGAGATCGTCAAGCAGTACGTGGGCGAGCCCGACTTTGTGGCCATGCACCAGCTGATCGACAAACTCTTGAGCGAAAGCTAACCGGGCTGTGCGGCTCAATTGATCCGTACAGCCCACGCAGCCCATGCATGCTTGGCCGCCCACTGGGGCGACCACACAACAGCGTCGAGGTGCTCCTTACTGGCCGCGGTAGGCGTCGTGGCAGGCTTTGCACGAGCCAGCCGTGGCGCCAAAGGCAGCCTTGAGCGCATCGAGGTTGCCGGTCTTGGCTGCAGCCGCGAGCTTGGCGGTTTCGGCCATAGTCTTTTCACCGGCCTCACGGAACTTGACCTGCTCGGTCCAAATCTCGGCCTTGGCCTTGGTCGGTGCGCCCTTGTCGGTGCCCGGTCCAAAGCCAGCCCAGGGCAACTTGGCCATGGCTGCAACGATCTCGGCGTTCTCGGCGGCCACCTTTGCGTCGAAGGGGGCGCGGCCATTGGCCATTGCACCGATGCGCGCAAAATGCTGACCCATGATGAACAGGGAGCTCTGCCGGTAGCGGATCGAATCTTCGGGCTTGGCAAACTGGGCCGATGCTGAAACACTGACCGCAAGCAATGCGCAGGCCGAGGCGAGATGGATAAACGATTTCATGTGAGCTTCCTTGCAAGTTGGGGAGGCGAAAGGCCCGCAAAGCTGCGGGAAGGTGCAAAATCAGTCTAACGCCTCGCCAATACTCCAGCGTGGCGGTCGCCCAAAATTCAGTCATAAGTCGAGCTTAGGCAACCATTTTTCACCATGCCTCGGCCTCTTGAGACGGAGCATCCTGTGAACCTCTACGCCAGCCATCTGCACCGCACCCGCATCTGGGATCTGCCCACCCGCCTGTTTCATTGGGCACTGGTGGTCAGCGTGGTGGGGCTGGTGGTCACCGGCAACATCGGCGGCTCGGCCATGGTCTGGCATTTTCGCTTTGGGCAGGCCGTGCTCGCCCTGCTGATGTTTCGGCTGCTGTGGGGATTGATCGGCGGACACTGGTCACGCTTTTCCAATTTCATCGTGCACCCACTGGCTGTGCTGAGCGAGTTGCGCGGGCGTGGCCGGCCCGAGTGGCACACGGGTCACAGTGCGCTCGGTTCTCTGGCGGTCATCGCCTTCGTCCTGGTGCTGCTCGCGCAGGTGGGCAGCGGCCTGGTCAGCGACGATGCCATCGCCTTTGCCGGCCCACTGACCCATCTGGTGTCCAGCGCCATCGTCAGCCAGGCAAGCGCCTATCACAAGGAGGTGGGCAAGCTGCTGCTCATCGGCTTGGTGTTGCTGCATGTGCTGGCTATCATCTGGCACACCTTCAAGGGCCGCGCCCTCGTAGGCGCCATGGTCCATGGCGACAAGCCACTGGAGCAGGTCATGCCGGCCTCGCGTGACGGCTGGCGACAGCGCCTGCTGGCCGCTATCGTGATGGTCTTGTGCGTGGCCGCCAGCGCCTGGGTGTTTTCGCTGGCACCGACGTTCTGACCCGCTATGGCGCGACGCATCCAACGGCAGCAAGCAAACGGACCCCACATGAACCAGCCTCCCGTCGAATTCATCGCGCCGCGCGATCGCGCCCACTGGGACGCGGTGCGCGAAATCTTTCAGGAATACGCCAACAGCCTGAGCGTCGATCTGGACTTTCAAGGCTTCGACGCCGAGTTGGCCAGCCTGCCCGGCGAGTACGCGCCGCCGCGCGGCGCGCTGCTGCTGGCCTTGATCGACGGCCAGGTGGCAGGCTGCTGTGCGCTGCGCCCGCTCGATACGGCAGACTACCCCAATGCCGCAGAAATGAAGCGTCTGTATGTGCGCAAGGCCTTTCGCCGTTTTGGCCTGGGTCGGCAATTGGCCGAGGCCATGCTCGATGCCGCCCGCGTCAGCGGC
This sequence comes from Comamonadaceae bacterium, assembly GCA_027491035.1. GTDB lineage: Bacteria > Pseudomonadota > Gammaproteobacteria > Burkholderiales > Burkholderiaceae_C > Polaromonas. The sequence continues at coordinate 13,551 of JAIXWZ010000087.1, forward strand.
TACCACAGCGTGCTGCTCGACACCCTCGACGACATGGAAGCGGCCAGGCAGCTCTACGCTGAACTGGGCTTTGAGGAAGTGGCCCCCTACTATCACAACCCCCTGCCCGGCGCCCACTACCTCAAGGTCGACCTCTGATTTTGAAGCGGGGGTTTTCGGTCATGAAAAAGCCGCCCCTCGGGCGGCTTGACTCAGGGGCGAGCCGAAAGTTCAGGCTCAGGCTTTGGCCTGCGCCAGCATGGTGGCCGCGTCGCTGACCTCGAATTTGCCCGGGCCTTCGACGTTGAGGGCCGCAACCTTGCCATCCTTGATGAGCATCGAGTAGCGGTTGCTGCGCACACCCATGCCGCGCGCGGTCAGGTCGAGCGTGAGGCCCACGGCCTTGGAAAAGTCGGCGCTGCCGTCGCCGAGCATGCGCACCTTGCCCGCGGTTTTCTGGTCGCGCGCCCAAGCGCCCATGACGAACGCGTCGTTCACGCTGACGCACCAGATCTCATCGACACCAGCGGCCTTGAGATCGCTGAACTTCTCCACATAACCGGGCACATGCTTGGCCGAGCAGGTGGGGGTGAACGCGCCGGGCAGGGCGAACAAGGCGATGGTCTTGCCGGCGGCGGCCTTGGCGACGTCGACCGCGTTGGGGCCGATGCTGCAACCATTGCCTTCGACTTCAGAATATTCCATCAAGGTGGCGCCCGGCAGGCTGTCTCCGACTTTGATCATGTGAGCTCCAAAAATAAGTGAGGGGAGGGACAAAATTTCAGATGCGCATTGTGAGCGGTTTTCGCAAACACTGCAGGGCGAGCGGGCACTTACGGCGCGTCGCTGGCCGGCACGCCAACCTGCCCAGTGGGCCACAGCAAGCGATGGCCGGTGCGCTCGGCCAGCGCCGCTAGATCCTCGGGCGTGTCGACGTCGGTGCGGTAGGCCAGGTTGTCGCTGGGCCAGGCATAGACCTGCCGGGGATGCGCTTGCTGCCACTGGCGGCAGCCCAGCGCAGGCCCGCCAGCCAGGATCTGTTGGCGGACCGCCTGGCTGAACATGACAGGGTTGCCAGGCAGGCCTTGCACCGAGGGCTGCACGAGTTCGACTCCCGCCGGTCTGTTGCGGAACGCTTGCACCAGGTCGTCGATGTCGGCAGGACCGATCAGCGGCTGGTCGGCCAGGGCCACCAGCACGGCGTCAAGCTCGCTCGAAAGCGCAGCCAAGCCCACATGCAAGGACGATGTCTGGCCCGCCTGCGGATGCGGGTTGTGAACCCGCGCGAAAGGGATGTGCAGGCCCGCGAGTACCGGCTCGATGGCCTGCGCATGGTGGCCCAGCACCACCACCCGCTCTTGCAAGGCCGCAAGCGCGCGCAACTGGCGCACGATCAGGGCTTGGCCCTCCAGCTCGAGCAGGCATTTGGGGCGCTGGCCCATGCGCGAGGCCGAACCGGCGGCCAGCAACACCGCGCCAATGCGCAAAGGCGACGCGCCAACCGTCTGCTCTGCCTGCTTGTCCTGTGCCATGCCCCAAGCCCCTTACACAATGGCGTGAAATGAACGCATACCGCGCCGCCCGACCCATTAAAAAAGCCCACCGAAGTGGGCCTTTGATGACGGGCGGTCAACGGTCTTAGACCATGGCCGCCTTCTGCACGAGCTTGGTCACCACCCAGTTCTTGGTCTTCGACAGCGGCCGGCTCTCAGTGATCTCAATGATGTCACCGAGGTGGTACTCGCCCTTTTCATCATGGGCGTGGTACTTGCTCGACATCGACACAATCTTGCCGTAGAGCGCGTGCTTGACACGGCGCTCCACCAACACCGTGACGGTCTTGGCGCGCTTGTCGCTGACGACCTTGCCGATCAGGGTGCGAACGAGTTTCTTGCTGTCGCTCATTTGGCGGCTCCTTTGGCAACGGTCTGAGCCAAGATGGTTTTGGCGCGGGCGATGGCACGACGGGTCGTGCGCAGCTGGGAAGCGTCGCTCAACTGTTGCGTGGCTTTTTGCATGCGCAGACTGAAGTGGGCTTTTTGCAGCGCCTTGACTTCGGCCTTCAGACCATCGACGTCTTTTTGACGCAATTCAGAGGTTTTCATGATGATTCGTCTCCTGAATTACTGGCCGATCATGCGGCTGACGAAAGTGGTGCGCAGCGGCAGCTTGGCCGAGGCCAGGCGAAACGCCTCACGAGCGAGCTCTTCAGGCACGCCCACGATTTCGAACACGATCTTGCCCGGCTGGATTTCAGCCACGTAGTACTCGGGGTTGCCCTTGCCGTTGCCCATGCGGACCTCGGCTGGCTTTTGCGAAATCGGCTTGTCCGGGAAGACGCGGATCCAAATCCGGCCGCCGCGCTTGACATGACGCGAGATCGCACGACGTGCGGCCTCGATCTGGCGAGCGGTCAGGCGACCACGGTCGGTGCACTTGAGGCCAAAGTCACCGAAAGCCACCGTGTTGCCACGCGTGGCCACGCCGGTGTTGCGGCCTTTTTGCTCCTTGCGGTATTTTCTGCGAGCGGGTTGCAGCATGTTCTATCTCCGTGATGAGACCGATCACTCGGTCTTGGCACCGTCAGCTGCTGCAGCTGGCGCGGCTTTGCGTACGCGCTTAACGGTGGTTTTCGGGGCGTCACCACCTGCGGTGGCTTCGACCGGCTTGTCGCTGCCATCGGCAGGGGCTCCACCAGTGCGGGGCGCGCCACGGCGGGCGCCGGGACGATCACCGCCGCCAGGGCGGCCATCGCGACGCGGGCCGCGCGGCTTGCGCTCTTCTTCGGCAGTTGCCTCGGTCTTCAGACCGGGGGCGTCGCCGCGGCCGAGCGTGTCACCTTTGTAGACCCAGACCTTCACGCCAATCACACCATAGGTGGTTTTGGCTTCGGAGGTGCCGTAGTCGATGTCGGCGCGCAGAGTGTGCAGCGGCACGCGGCCTTCGCGGTACCACTCGCAGCGGGCGATCTCGATGCCATTGAGCCGGCCCGAGGACATGATCTTGATGCCCTGGGCGCCCAGGCGCATCGCGTTTTGCATGGCGCGCTTCATGGCCCGGCGGAACATGATGCGCTTTTCGAGCTGCTGCGTGATGCTGTCGGCAATGAGCTTGGCATCGATCTCGGGCTTGCGCACCTCCTCGATGTTGACCGCCACCGGCACGCCAAGCTGGCGGCTCAGCTCTTTTTTCAGGTTCTCGATGTCCTCGCCCTTCTTGCCGATCACCACGCCCGGACGCGCCGAGAAGATGGTGATGCGGGCGTTTTTGGCGGGGCGCTCGATCAGCACGCGCGAGACCGCAGCGTTCTTGAGCTTGGCCTTGAGGTACTCGCGCACCTTGATGTCTTCGGCCAGCATGCCGGCGAAGTCACGGTTGCTGGCATACCAGCGGCTGGCCCAGTTGCGGCTGACCGCGAGGCGGAAACCGGTCGGGTTGATTTTCTGTCCCATGTCCTGCTTCTTCCTGTTTCAGTTACCAACCGTCACGTACACATGGCACGTGGGCTTGCTGATGCGATTGCCACGGCCCTTGGCACGGGCCGAGAAACGCTTGAGCGTGGCGCCTTGCTCGACGTAGATGGTCTTGACCTTGAGCTCGTCAATGTCGGCACCGTCGTTGTGCTCGGCATTGGCGATGGCCGACTCGACCACCTTCTTGATAATCACAGCGGCCTTCTTCTGGGTGAAGTTCAGGATGTTGAGGGCCTGATCGACCTTCTTGCCGCGGATGAGGTCAGCGACCAGTCGGCCCTTGTCGACCGACAGGCGAACGCCCCGCAGGGTTGCACGTGTTTCCATGGCCATTCCTTACTTCTTCTGCACTTTCTTGTCCGCCGGGTGACCCTTGAAGGTACGGGTCAGCGCGAACTCGCCAAGCTTGTGCCCCACCATCTGGTCGGTGATGTAAACCGGCACGTGCTGCTTGCCGTTGTGAACGGCGATGGTCAGGCCGATGAACTCGGGCAGGATCATGGAGCGGCGCGACCAGGTCTTGATCGGCTTCTTGTCCTTGGTGGTGACAGCCTTGTCGGCCTTGGCCACCAGGTGATGGTCAACAAAAGGACCTTTTTTGAGTGAACGGGTCATGTCCTGGCCTTACTTCTTGCGACGCGAAACAATCATCACTTGCGTGCGCTTGTTGTTGCGGGTGCGGTAGCCCTTGGTCAGGTTACCCCATGGATCGACTGGGTGACGGCCCTCGCCGGTCTTGCCCTCACCACCACCGTGCGGGTGATCGATCGGGTTCATGACCACACCGCGAACGGTCGGGCGGATGCCCATCCAGCGCTTGACGCCGGCCTTGCCCAGACGGCGCAGGCTGTGCTCTTCGTTGGCCACTTCACCGATGGTGGCGCGGCACTCGACGTGGATCTTGCGAACCTCGCCCGAGCGCATGCGCACCTGGGCGTAGATGCCTTCACGGGCCAGCAAGGTGGCCGATGCGCCGGCCGAGCGGGCGATTTGGGCACCCTTGCCCGGCTGCATTTCGATGCAGTGGATGGTCGAGCCCACCGGAATATTGCGGATCGGCAGGGTGTTGCCGGCGCGAATCGGCGCCTCCGAGCCACTGATCAGCGTGCTGCCCACCTCGACACCGCGCGGGGCGATGATGTAGCGGCGCTCGCCATCGGCATAGCACAGCAGCGCAATGTGAGCGCTGCGGTTGGGGTCGTACTCAATGCGCTCGACCTTGGCCGGGATGGCGTCCTTGTTGCGACGGAAATCGACCACACGGTAGTGGTGCTTGTGACCGCCGCCCTTGTGACGAACCGTGATGTGTCCGTTGTTGTTGCGGCCCGACTTCTGGAACTGCGGCTCGAGCAAAGGCGCGTAGGCCTCGCCCTTGAACAGGTGGTCCCTGGAAATCTTGACCATGCCCCGTTGACCGGGCGTGGTCGGCTTCATCTTGATGACTGCCATGATTTACGCTGCCTCCCCGGAGAGGTTGATCTCTTGGCCGGCCTTGAGCGTGACATAGGCTTTGCGCACGTTGTCACGGCGGCCCATGGAACGGCCAAAACGCTTGACCTTGCCCTTCTGGTTGAGCACCGAAACGGCCTTGACCTCGACCTTGAACATCAGCTCGACAGCGGCCTTGATCTCGGGCTTGGTGGCGTCCTGCAGCACCTTGAACATCACGGCATTGGTCTTTTCGGCCACCATGGTGGCCTTCTCGGACACGATGGGAGCGACCAACACCTGCATCAGGCGGCCTTCATCAAATTTGACGGCGCTCATGCGAACATCTCCTTGAGTTGGTCCATGGCCGCCTTGGTCACCAGCACCTTCTTGTAGAAGACCAGCGACAGCGGGTCGGCATAGCGCGGCTCGACCACCAAAATGTCCTGCAGATTGCGCGAGGCCAGGTAGAGGTTGTCATCGACCTCGTCGGCGATCACGAGCACCGATTTGAGGTTCATGGCCTTGAACTTGTCGGCCAGCGCCTTGGTCTTGGGCGAGTCGACCTTGATCGAGTCGACCACGGCCAGGCGGCCTTCACGGGCCAATTGCGAGAAGATGGAGGCCATGCCGGCGCGGTACATCTTCTTGTTGATTTTCTGCGTGAAGTTCTCGTCGGGCATGTTCGGGAAGATGCGTCCGCCCCCACGCCACAGCGGGGAGGAGGTCATGCCCGCGCGGGCACGGCCCGTGCCTTTTTGGCGGAAGGGCTTCTTCGTCGAATGCTTGACCTGTTCACGGTCTTTTTGAGCCCGGGTTCCCTGACGGGCATTGGCCTGGAAGGCCACGACCACCTGGTGCACCAGAGACTCGTTGTATTCACGGCCGAACACGGTATCGGGCACATCCACCTTGGACGCCGCCAGGCCTTGTTCGTTGAGGAGATCGACCTGCATCAGTTCGCTCCTTTCGTTGCAGCGGCCTTGATGGCCGGACGGACGGCCACAAAGCCGCCCTTGGCGCCAGGGATGGCACCTTTGATCATGAGCAACTGACGGGCTTCGTCGATGCGCACGATGTCCAGATTTTGGGTGGTGACGGTCACATCGCCCAAGTGACCCGTCATGCGCTTGCCAGGGAAGACGCGGCCGGGATCTTGCGCCATACCGATGGAGCCGGGCACGTTGTGCGAGCGGCTGTTACCGTGCGAAGCGCGCTGCGAGGCCATGTTGTGGCGCTTGATCGTGCCGGCATAGCCCTTGCCGATCGAGGTGCCCTGCACGTCAACCTGCTGGCCCACAGCAAACACTTCAGCAGCCGGCAACACCGCACCGGCGGCGTACTTGCCAGCCAGATCAGCGGTGACGCGGAATTCTTTGAGGATTTCGCCAGACTGCACGCCGGCCTTGGCCAGGTGTCCGGCCTGCGGCTTGCTCACGCGCGAGGCTTTGCGTGCACCAAAGGTCACCTGCAAAGCATCGTAGCCGTCAGTGGCTTGGGTTTTGACCTGGGTCACACGGTTGTTCGACACATCCACCACCGTGACAGGAACAGCGTCCCCATCATCGGTGAACAGGCGCATCATGCCCACCTTGCGGCCCAGCAAGCCCAGGGACTTGCTCAGACTCATGTTGTTACTCCGTTGCTTTCGCCGCAGCCGCTTCAATTGGCTTCTGCGTTTGAAACTGCGAAAGAGGGTTGATCCATCTTGACCGCTAAAAGCGGAAAAGCTCTCAAGTATAGGCCATCATCCAACCTGACGCAAGCGCCCGGCCAAAAATGTCCAATCCGGTCGGCCCCTGGGCTGGCTCGGCCGTGACCCGAGGGTCCGGCCGGCCGAGTGCGCCGCAGGGGGCAGCTGCGCTTTACTGCAGCTTGATTTCTACGTCCACGCCAGCGGGCAGATCGAGCTTCATCAAGGCATCGACCGTCTTGTCGGTCGGCTCGACGATGTCCATCAGGCGCTGGTGCGTGCGAATCTCGAGCTGATCGCGGCTGGTCTTGTTGACGTGGGGCGAGCGCAGGATATCGAAGCGCTTCATGCGCGTCGGCAGCGGCACCGGGCCCTTGACGATGGCGCCGGTGCGCTTGGCGGTGTCGACGATCTCGGCAGCCGACTGGTCGATCAACTTGTAGTCAAACGCCTTGAGGCGAATACGGATTTTTTGCTTGGTGGCCATGATTGATTCCTGTTGGGTTGCGACGGGGAATCAAGCGTGGATCTTGGCCACGACGCCGGCGCCGACGGTGCGACCGCCTTCGCGGATCGCAAAGCGCAGACCCTCTTCCATCGCGATCGGCGCAATCAGCTTGACCGTGATCGACACG
>JAIXWZ010000091.1 GCA_027491035.1 Comamonadaceae bacterium
GAAGGTGGCGGTGTAGACCTTGGGGTCCAGGCTGCTCGCGGTGGGGGTGCTCAGCGTGCCGCCGGTGGTGGTGACGTCTGAGGCAGCAAAGCCGGTGGGTGCCTCGCTAAAAGCAAAGGTGACGGTGGCGCTCTCGCCGCTCTTGAGCGCTGCTTTGTCGCTGCTGATGGCCAGGGCAGGGGCGAGCGTGTCGATGCTGATGGCCGGCGTGGTGCCCGCACCGCCGGCATTGCCGGCCGCATCCAGGTAGCTGCCAGCGGCCACTGTGATGCTGGCGCTGCCCGAAGCCAGGTTGGCCGTGGGCGTGAAGGTTGCGGTGTAGACCTTGGGGTCCAGGCTGCTTGCGGTGGGGGTACTCAGTGTGCCGCCGGTGGTGGTGACGTCTGAGGCAGCAAAGCCGGTGGGTGCCTCGCTAAAAGCAAAGGTGACGGTGGCGCTCACGCCGCTCTTGAGCGCTGCTTTGTCGCTGCTGATGGCCAGGGCAGGGGCGAGCGTGTCGATCGCCTGGCCGCCCTTGCTGGCCAAATTGGCATCGGCCACGGGGTTGCCTGCCGCATCGGCCAGGCCGGTGGCGCGCAGGCTCAAGGCCACGGTGCCTTCGGCGTTGGCCGTGGGCCTGACGACCACGGTGTAGCTGTTGCTGCCCGGCAGGCGGCTGACCGACAACACGTTGGCCAGGCTGGCAGAAAAGCTGTTGGTGTTGACGGCGCCTGAAACGGCCTCGTCAAAGTCCACCTTGAAGGTGATGTCTTGGCGCGTGACGGCAGCTGCGGTGCTGTCGCTGACGCTGACCACGCTGGGCGCCCGGGTGTCCACGCTGAAGCCCTTGGTGTTTGACGCCAGGTTGGTGGGGCCCTCGCCGCTGAAGCGGCCGGCGGCCACCTGCACTTGGGTGCTTGAATCCATGCCCGTGAGGACGGCGCTGTATTGCCGGCCCGAGCCAGAAAAGTTGCTCAGGCTGCCTGGACCGCTGACCGTGACATCGTCGGCCGTGAAATTGCTGCTGTCCTGCGAGAGCATGAAGCGCAGCGTGGTGCTCACCGATGCGTTGCCTGCGTCCTGTGCGTTAAAGGAGGACTGATCTGCGGTGACCACGATCGACGGTGCCAGGCTCTGCCTGGCCACGGCAACCAGGTTCGATTCCAGATTGGGGTTGCCCGCGTTATCGGTGAAGCGGCCAGCGCCGACGGCGACTTCGGTGGGCGCGTTCGCATCGCCCGGCGTCAGCAGGGCTTGGTAGAGGTGGCGGCCTTCGCGTTCACCGAGCGCCGTGAATTGACTGATGCGGCCCCGCACCACTTGCCCGGCCTCCCGGACCGTGATGTCATCGGCGCCAAAGGCGTCGGCATGAACCGCATTGCTGCGCCCAGAAAATGCCACCGCCTCGCTGACCGAGAAGGTCAGCAGCGTCGACTGACCCGCTGGGACGAAGGCCTCTCGGGCGCTGACGGTGATGGTCGGCGCGATGCTGTCAATCTGCGGCGCGACAAAGCCGCTCAGGCCGCTGGTCAAGCCCAGCAAGGCAGAGTTGCCCGCCAGGTCCCTGATGCTGCTGCCCTGGGGCAAGTTGATCGAGCCATCGAGAACCGCCAGTTGGGTGTCTCCGGGCGCAACGCGGTAGGTAAAGAGCAGCTTGTCGCCGCCCGAGCGGCTTGTATCGAGCAGGGCCAAAGAAGGGGCGCCGCCCGCCGTGGTCTGGATGGCGAGGCTGGGCCGGCTCGGCCCCGTGGCCTCGATCAGGACACCCTCGGACATGAGCACGACAAACTGCGCCAGTTCGCCAGCCCGCTCGGCTTTGACCGACACCGACACCACCTGCGGCGCTGCGTTGTCGGCCGCTGCCTGGGCGGGCGCATCGACGGCCACCGCGGTGCCCAAGCGCAGCGATCCGACCGACTGTGACTGCAGTTGCACCGCTCCCGCATCAGAAAAGTCATTGGCCAGGTCCAGCAGCTTGGCGCTGTCACCGGTCTTGATGTCTTCGATCTGGTTCATCGCCGCCTTTTGGGCTGCGAGGATGCGAAGCAGGGTGTCTTCGGCCGCCTGCGGGTTGGTGGCCACGGCCGATTTGGCGTTGCCGGTCAGCGTGTCGATCAGGCTGTTGGTCGAGGCCACGGCGGTGCCGACAGCGGCACTGGCATTGCTGAGCTTGGCCTCGTCCATGCTAAAGCGCGTGGGGTCGGAGTCGGTGGCGGTCTGCGCGGCGCTGGTCAGGATGGCGGTCAGCGCGGCAGAGTCGTCCATGGCCAGCGCTGATCCGCTGGCCAGCGCGCTGTCCATGGCCTTGACGATGCCGCCGACGATGAAGTCCGACAGGCTCGACAGCGTCGGTGCGTCGGCGCTGCTGCTGTTGCCCGCGCCTTTGAGTGCGGCGGCGCCCACGGCCATGACGTTGGCCACCATCAGGGCCTTGCTGTTGATCTCCAGCGCTTGCGTCAGGCTGATGCCTGAGGCGGTATCGTCTTGCGCAGCCGAGGCGGTGGCGATGGTGTCGATCCGGGTCAGGTCCACGCCCAGTGGCAGGTCCAGCGCCTCGCTGACCTTGGCCATGGCCGAGGCCTTGGCCTGGGCCAGGCGTTCGAGCGCCTCTTGCGGGCTCAGCTGCGAGGTGTCCCCGAGCTCGGTCTTGACGATGGACTGCACCAGGGTGGTCAGCGGGTTGACCACGGTGCTGCCCGGGGTGGCGCTGTAACTGCCCTCAAAGGGCAGGCCGGTGCTGATGTCTATGCCGCCTTGGGCGATGAGGTTGCGGGCTTTTTGTGCGGCGGTCAGGAAACCGTTGACCCGGCCCTCGACGGACTGGCCGACCCGGTAGTCGCCGGCATCGATCGTGCCGCTGTCGTTCATGTCCACCCAGACGTCGGCGCCATCGAGGTAGCCGTCCTGGATCACCAGCGAGGTGGGCGTTCGCGTCTCCAGCGCAATGCTCAGCGTGGTGGCGGCACCGCCCGCGTTGCCCACGGCGTCGCTGTAGGAGGCCGCAGCGACGGCGAGGGTGGCGCTGACGCCGGTGAGGTCGGCCGTGGGCGTGAAGGTGGCGGTGCGGGTCAGGCCGCTGCCGGTGACCGGGCCGAGTGTGCCGCCCGTGACCACCACGTCGCTGGCCGCAAAGCTTGCGCCCGGGTCTTCACTGAAGGTAAAGGTGATCTGAGCGACCTCTTGCTCGCCCAGCAGGGCTTTGTCACTGCTGATGACCAGGGTTGGGGCCCGGGTGTCGATGCCCTGGCGGCCCAGGGGGGCCAGGTCGGCATCGAGCACCCAGTTGCCCGCCGCATCGCGCAGCCCGGTTGCAACCAGGCGCAGGCTGATTTCGGCGCTGGCGGTGTTGGGGGTCGGTGCGACGGTGACGCTGTAGGCGTTGGAGTTGCCCACCTGGCTGACCGCGGTGACGGTGCCGTTGCTCGCTGCGAAGCTGCCGATGCCCACCGGCCCGACGATGGCTTCGCTGAAGGTGACCACAAAGACCACGTCTTGGTTGCTCACCTGCGCAGGGGTGCCGTCGGAGACGGTATCGACTTTGGGCGGCGTGGCATCCTTGGCTTTTGCGGCGACCGCCGCGATGCCGGCCAAGCCGCCCGCCACGACGAGGCCGGCGAATTGCGAAGCCGTAACGCCGCTGGCCGCTGCCGCGCCGGCCGCTGGCACCGCGGTGCTCGTCTGGGCGCCAACGCCCGGGGCGGGCAGCTTGCTGGCGTCCACCTGGGCGAGCAGGGTGTCACTGCGCCAGCCCTCATGCCCCTGCGCAGTCAGCCCGCCGAGGTCGGGCCGCTGGTCCACCGATGTCTCAAGCGCTGCCCCTAGGTCCAGGGCGGGCAAGGTGCCCAGGTCGGTCGGCGTGCTCTGCGCCGCTGTGTCGGCGTCCGCGGTGCTGGCTTCTAGCGGCTTGGAGCCTGCCGGCTCGGAATCGGCCGACTCTTCTGCGCGGCGCCGGATTCGCCAGGTCAGCGGGTCTGCTGGCTCGGCGCGGTGCGGGCTGGGCGTGCCAGGCGGGTTGCTCTGCCGGCCTGCGACCGCAGTCTCGCCAACCGGCCTGCCCGACGGTGGCTGGGCTGCCTGCGCGAGGGGTTCGCTGTGGGCTTGCAGGGGTGTCGGCGTGCTGGGTTTTTGAGCCATGATGGGTCCGGTTGGAGCGTGCGGTGGTTGATTCGCCGGCCGCACCGTCTGGGTCGCCGAAGCGACCAAAACTGGTGGTGCAATCGACGGTTTCTTTTGTCAATTCAGAAACAAATAAAGATTTGTATAGTTTTACAAATAAACACAATTTTCTAAAGAAATCAGTACACTGGATATCCCACAAATCAGGTAGGCGGGGTCATGCCGCCTCCCATGTCTGTGGGATGTGCGCTGCCGGGCAATTGCCCAACAATCTTTTGCTTTTCATCTTGAGTCTGCCCCCGTCCTTCCATGCCAGAGTCTTCATCCCTGCATGTCCTTCTGGTTGAAGACGACCTGGTTTTTCAGGATACGTTTCGTCGGGTTTTTGCGCGTCTGGGCGGTGATTGGAAGATCCATGCCCATCAGACCGGTGGCGGCGCCTTGCAGGCGATCGATGGAGCCAGCCACCGCTTCGAGTTGGCGCTGATCGACATCGGCTTGCCCGACATCACGGGTGTTGAGGTCATCGCCAGGCTGCACCAGCGTTTTGCCGACTTGCCCATCTTGGTGACCACCGTGTTCAGCGGTGAGGAGACGTTTTTGTCGGCGATTCGGGCGGGAGCGCGCGGCTACCTGCTCAAGGGCGACAGTGACTTGCAGCTGGCGCAGGCCATCGAGCAGATCATGCGCGGCGAATACCCGGTCAGTCCGGCCCTGGCCCGACATCTGTTTCGGCTGGCGGGCTCCAGCCATGCGCCTTCGCCGTCCATCAAGCTCTCGCCCCGGGAGCTGGAGTTGCTGCAATGGCTCTCCAAGGGCGATAGCTACGCCAGCTGCGCCGAAAAAATGGGCATCTCTTTTTCGACGGTACAAACCCACATCCGCAACATGTACCGCAAACTCGATGTGAGCAACCAGCGCCAGGCCATCCACAAGGCGCAGTCGTCAGGGCTGTTGCAGCCTTGATGCACCCGGCCAGACTTTTGAGGTGGGCCGTCGCGGCTTTCTTGGTGCTGCTTGCGACCTGGGCGCAAGCCACTGAACGCGCGGCCCCGGCGACCGAAATCACCCAGGCCCTTGTGCAAGGACTGGGGCCGCCCCAGGCCGTCACACTGCCCCACAAGCTGGCGGCCAAGGACTTCGATCGCAAAGGGGGGCTGGTCACTTACAGGCTCACGGTCAACCTGCCGGCCGCTCCCGAGCGGCCCCTGGGCATCTATGTGCCCAAGATCGCCTTGTCGGGCAACTTGTACATCAATGGGCAGTTGTATGGCTCGTGCGAGCGCGGTGCTTTGGACCACGTGCGCTGTTTGCACCGGCCGCACTTGTTTGGCGCATCGGCGCAGTTTTGGCGGGCGGGGCCCAACGAGCTGCGCTTTGAGATCTATGCCGACGGCCGCCAAAGCAATGGCCTGTCGTCGGTTTGGGTGGGCGACCTGGACGTGCTCGATCGCGACTTTTACCAGTGGCGCGACTGGCTGCAGGTCGATTTGCTGGCCGGTCTGACCTGGCTGTCGGCCCTGCTGGGGGTGCTGGCGCTGGCCGTGGGTGCGGTGCTGCGCAAAGATTCCGTCTACATCTGGTTTGGCCTGACCAGCTTGGCCAATGCAGCGGCCAACAGCAGTTTGCAGACCAGCCAGCCGCCGGTGGATGCCGACGCATTCAGCTGGCTGATTTTTGTCAGCCGCTTTGTGTCCGGGCATCTGCTGATCTTGATGTTTGCCACCTTTTTTGAAAAGCTCACGCCGCGTGTACGCAATGCGGTGCTCGGCTATGTGCTGCTGGCCGTGGTCGGTATTGGCTTGTCAGACAACAACCGCACGGTGGTCACTGTGCTGTACCTGCCGCTGCTGCTGGCCGTGCTGGCGATGCCTGCCCTCATGCTGTACTGGAGCCGCCGCTCGCGCCAGCCCAGGCAGGTGCTGGCATGCGTTTTGATGGCCGTCATCACAGCGGCCAGCAGCTACGACTGGCTCAAGTTCACGGGTGTGTCCTCGTTTGTCGATCTCTACCTGATCCCTTATGCCTATGGCGGCGTTTTGTTCATGTTTGGCGCCACGCTGCTGACCTTGCTGGCCATGAGCCTGGTGCAAACCCAGCAATTGGGCAGCGAGCTCGAGCTGCGCGTGGCCCAGCGCACCCTGGAGCTTGAGCAGGCCCACGCGCGCTTGCTGGCCACCGAGACCCAACGCGTCAAGATGCAGGAGCGCCAAGACCTGATGCAAGACATGCACGATGGTTTTGGCTCGCAGCTGGTGATCGCCAAGATGATGGTCGAGCAAAACACGATGTCGCAGGCCGGCGTGGTGCAGTTGCTCGATGAGAGCATTTCAGACCTGTACCTGATCGTCGATGCGCTGGGCAACACCGAGCACGATCTCGAAACCGCCTTGGTTGATTTTCGGTTTCGGGTGCAAAAGCGGCTGGCCAATGCGCAGACACGCTTGCACTGGAATCTTGACACCCGGGGCACGGGCAAGATGTCTCAGCGCAACGTGCTGCATTTGCTGCGCATCATTCAGGAGGCGCTGAACAACGCGCTTAAACATGCGCAGGCCCAAAACATCTGGATCGATCTGAGCGTTGACGCGGCGGCATCGACGCTGACGGCCAGCGTCCGGGACGACGGTGCGGGCCTGCGCCGGTCGCAGCCAGGTGGGCCCGATGCGCTCGAGGGGCGCGGCCAAAAAAGCATGCTGGTGCGCAGCCGGCTGCTTAACGCCGAGCTGAGCTGGCACAGCGAGCAGCCCGGAACCCGCGTCGCCTTGTGCATGCCGCTGC
>JAIXWZ010000070.1 GCA_027491035.1 Comamonadaceae bacterium
ATCGCCGCCCGGCTGGACATGAAAAAACTGCTCAAGGGTTTTTGGCCCGTCAGCTAAGCGCCCTATCGCTGCAAGTGCGCGGCTAGCTTCGCGATTGCGCCCCTACCTGGCCATTGCGTCCCTGCGTTGTCATTGCGAGGAACGAAGCAATCCATCGGGGGTCGCACAAGGAGATGGATTGCCACGGCGCTGCGCGCCTCGCAATGACGGCGTGGTGTCATGGCGTCCCTGCCTGGTCATTGCGTCCCTGCGTTGTCGTTGCGAGGGACGAAGCAATCCATCGGCGGTCGCACAAGGAGACGGATTGCCACGTCGCTGCGCTCCTCGCAATGACGCAAGCAATCCAGCGGCTGCTGCTCCATCGAGCGCTCCGTATGAACGCAGCCCTCGGCGCGATGGCCGTGCTGTCAGCTGACGCTGCCGTCGGCTGAGCGGCGCAGCACGCGGCCGGGGAGTTGGCCGGTGTGCTGGGCTTGGTCGATCACCACCACGCCGTTGACCAGCACCGTGGTGCGCCCGCCCGCTGGATAGCGGTGGGGGTCTTCGTAGGTGGAGAGGTCGAGAAAAACGTCGGGCTCAAACAGCGTCACATCGGCGGCCAGGCCCGGTTGCAGCAGGCCACGGTCGCGCAGGCGCAGGGCTCTGGCGGTCGCACCGGTCATCTTGAAGATGGCCTGCGCCAAACTGGTGACCCGCTCGCGGTGGACGTAGCGGCCGAGCACGCGCGGGAAGGTGCCGTAAAAGCGCGGATGCGGCATGCCCTGGCTGACGGTGCCGTAGTCGGCCACACAGTTGCCATCGGAGCCCACCAGGGCCTGCGGTGAGCGGATCAGGGTGCGCACATCGTCTTCTGAAATCGACGTGACCAGCACGCGGGTGGCGCCCCGGTCTTCGATCAGGTGGTCGCACAGGGCATCGACCGCATCGATGCCGCGCTCGCGGGCCAGTTCGGCCAGGGTCTTGCCGGCGCGCTCGGGCAGGTGCGGCGTGATGGAGATGCGCACCGCGTCCCACGACGCGATGCGGCCCCAGTTGTTCAGGCCGTCGAGGGCAATGTCTTGCCGGATGCGCTCGCGCGTGGCGCTTTGGCGCAAGCGCTCAATCATGGCCTCGACGCCGCCTTCTTGCACCCATTGGGGCAGGATGTTTTTCAGTGGATTGCTGCCGGCGGTGTAAGGATAGGCGTCGCAGTCGATGTCTGCGCCCGCATCGCGCGCCGCTTGCAGGCGTTCGAGCGCCAGGGCGGTTTGGCCCCAGTTGTCGATCCCTGAGCACTTGAAGTGCACCACCTGCACATGGACGCGGCAGGCGCGGGCCACCTCGATGGCTTCATCAAGCGCAGCGAGCACGCCGTTCGACTCGTCGCGCAGGTGGGTGAAATAGGCGGCTCGGTGCGGCTCGAGCTGGCGCACCAGTTGCAGCATTTCAGGCGTTTGCGCGTAGGCACCGGGCGGCGTGAACAGGCCGCTGGACAGGCCCAGCGCACCGGCTTGCAGCGCCTCTTCAAGCAGCGCCTGCATCTGGGCCATCTCGACCGCTGTGGGCGCGCGCTGGGCCATGCCCATGGCCATCAGGCGCAGCGTGTTGTGGCCCACCAGCATGCCCGCGTTGACGGCGGTGGCAGGAAAGGTGTCAAGGTACTGGGCAAAACCCATCTGCCGAAAAGGCAGCCAGGGCGCACTGGGGTTGAGGTAGTCGGCCAGCAGCTGAACCTTGCCCGGCAGGCAGGGCGCCACCGAGAAACCGCAGTGGCCGATGATCTCGGTCGTCACGCCCTGGCGCAGCTTGCTCTCGGCCTTGGGGTTGATCGGTAGGGTGAAGTCCGAATGCGTCTTGATGTCGATGAAGCCCGGCGCCACTGCCATGCCGGTGGCATCGATCACCCGGTGGGCCTTGATGCCCAGATCTGGGCCGATGGCCAGCAGGCGTGCGCCAGCAATGGCCACATCGGCCTGCACACCGGGCGCGCCGCTGCCGTCGTAGACCGTGCCGCCACGGATCAGGGTGTCGCACTGCATGGCCGCAGCGCTCAGTTCAGCGGGCCGAGGAACACCTCGCCCATGCAGCTGTCGGTCTGCGCATCGACCTGCTCGGGCCACAGGCTGGGCTGGCTCGGCCAAATGCGGCGCTGCTCAGCAGGGCGGGGCAGGCCGCTCCAGCCGATTTGCTCCATCTCCCAGTACAGCTGCACGGCGTTGCCGTCGGGGTCGCGCAGCCAGACGTGGTGGCCCAGGCCGGGGCTGAGCGCGGGCGGCAGATCGATGGGCGTGTAGCCGGCCTGCGTCATGAAGTCCACTGCCGCGCGCAGCTGGGCGTAGCTGCCCAGCTGAAGGCCAAAGCCCAGCAGGCTGCGGTTGTGGGTCATGCCCAGCGGCGTGCGCAGCGCCTCGGGGCAAATCGCCAGCGCGTGGTGCTCGGTGTTGGCGCGCAAAAAGTAGCAGCGCTGGCCCAGCACATCGGCCTGCTCAGTCAGGGCCAGGCCCAGCGTGTCGGTGTAGTAGGCCAACATGGCCTGCGCATCTTGCGCGAACAGGCGCACCGGGCCGACCTTGACCACCTTGAAAGGGCGCGCCAGCAGCACGCCGCCCACGTCAAAGCTTTCCTGCGCCTGCTCGCGGCGCCGGTGGCCGGCGTCGATGGCAATGCCTTGGGCGATGGCCTGGTTGACCTCGGCGTATTCGGAGCGGTGCGGCAGCTCGGGCGGCTGCATGTAGCGGATGCCGTGCAGCGCCATGGGCTTGGAGTGCCCGGACCAGCCGATCTGCTCGATGCCGTAGTAGAGCTCGTTGATGTGACCTTCTGGGTCGACCGGGTAGATGTGCCAGTTCGAGCCGGGCGTGTCGCGCCCCGAGCGCAGCACCTTCGAGCCCTTCGATTCGAACCAGGGCAGCCCCTGCACCACTTCGCGCAGCGAGCCCACCTGCCAGGTCAGCTGGTTGACGTTGAGGTGCGGGTGCGCGCCGTAATGCGGGTTGCTCGCGTGCAAAGCCGCTTGCGGAAATAGCACGAAGCTGTGATGGTCGGTGCCATGGCGCATGAAGCAGCCCACGCTTGGGCCGACCTGCGCCTTGAGGGCCTCGGGGATGCGCGGGCCAAAGTCAAGGTGGTCGGACACCTGCAGCCCGAGCAGGCGTTCGTAGAAATCGAGTGAGCGCTCGACCGATGCGACGTTGATGCCAAAGTGGCCCAGCCGCCGCACCTGAAAGGGCCGGCCCAGGCGCAGGCCATCGACTGCATGCATGTTTTTTTCGGTAGCCATAAATCTCCTGGTGGCAAGCGTGAAATCGCTGAGCCGGGTTGGCAATGCGATGCCTTATCCTACCGCTTTATCTTTGCCGGCTATCCGTCCATGACCTTGCAACAACGCTTTGAACCGCGCGGCGTAATTCCCGCTGTTTTGCTGCCATTTTTTGAAGACTTTTCTATCGATGAGGCCAGCTTTCGCGCGCACCTGCGCGATGTGGCCGGCGTGGCCGGGATCAGCGCGCTGACCATCAATGCGCATTCGACCGAGGCGGCCTCGTGCACTTTCGAAGAGCAAAAGCGCGTGCTGGCCATCACGCGCGACGAGCTGGCCGGGCGTCTGCCCATCGTCAACGGGGTCTACGCCGAAGGCAGCCTGGAGGCGCAGCGCCTGGCGCGCATGGCCCATGAGGGCGGTGCCTCGGCCCTGTTGGTGTTTCCGCCGGCCATCTACACCATGGGCCAGCGCCCCGAGATGGCCATCGAGCATGTGCGCCGCATTGCCGAGGTGACCGATCTGCCGCTGATCATCTTTCAATACAACCCGGCTGGCGGCCAGGGCTATCCGCTGTCGACGCTGCTGCGCATGGTCGACGAGGTGCCCACGATTGCGGCCATCAAGGACTGGTGCGGCAACGCGCAACTGGCCGATCGGCAGATCCGCGCGCTGCATGGCCGCAGCCGGCCGGTGCATGTGCTGAGCACGCACAGCGCCTGGCTCTTTAGCTCTCTGGTGCTGGGCTGCAAGGGGCTCTTGTCGGGCAGCGGCTCGGTGATCGCCGATTTGCAGGCGCAGCTGTTCGAGGCGGTGCAAAACAAGGACCTCGCGCTGGCCCAAAAAATTCACGACCGCGTTTATCACACCGCCGAAGTGTTTTACGCCGACCCCTTTGTCGACATGCACAACCGCATGAAAGAGGCGCTGGTCCTGCTGGGCAAGCTGCCGCGCGCGGTGGTGCGCCCGCCGCTGGTCAAGATACCCGCCGCCGAAATCGAACGCATCCGGCAGGCCCTGATTGCCGCCGGCTTGCTGGCCGCCTGAATCCTCAACCCCACGAACCGGCCCCGGCCGAGCGCCCGACCATGAACGACAACTTGCACCGCCCCGTCCCTCTGACCCGCGACGCCGCTGACGCTGCGCCGGATGCGTTTTCCCTGCCTCGGCGCAGTGCTTTGGCTTGGGGCCTGGCTGCGGCGCTGGGGCCGCTGCCGGCGTGGGCGCAAGCGCCGGCCGGTTTTCCCTCGCGGCCCTTGACCCTGGTCTGCCCATTTGCTGCAGGAGGATCGGCCGACATCATGGCCCGCTTGCTGGCGCAAAAGTTGGGCGAGGCCATGGGCAGCACCGTGGTGGTGGAAAACCGCCCCGGCGCCGGCGGTCTGGTGGGGGCAGCTGCAGTGGCGCGGGCGCGGCCCGACGGGCACACCTTGCTGCTGGTGACCGGCGCCTATCCGGCGGCCGCCGCGTTGGCTGCATCGCCAAGCTTTGATGCGCTCAAAGATGTCAGCATGGTCTCTTTGGCGACCTCCTACCCCTTCATCATCAATGTGCCGGCGGCATCGCCCTTCAAGACCTTTGCCGACTTGCTGGCCCACGCCCGCAAGAATCCGGGCTCGCTCAATTACGCCAGCTCCGGCGTCGGCTCGATCGGCCACCTGTCGGGCGAGTTGATGAGCGCTATGGCCGGCATCGAGACGGTGCACATTCCCACCAAAGGGGGCAACACCGCTTTGGCCGAGGCCCTGGCCGGGCGCATCGACTACCTGTTTGAGGCGCCGACGCTGGCGCTGCCCTTTATCAAGAGCGGCAAACTCAGGGCGCTGGCGACCACCGGGCGCGAGCGCTACAAGCCCATGGCCGAACTGCCCACCGTGGCCGAGTCCTTGCCGGGCTACGAGGTCTACTCCTTCATCGGCCTGGGCGTCACCGGGGGCACGCCCGAGCCGCTGGTGCAGTACCTCAACGCTCAGATGCGCAAGGCTTTGGCCCAGCCCGACCTGGTGCGTCGCTTGCAAGAGCTCGGCGGTGAGCCGCAGAGCAGCACGCCCGACGAAATGAACCGCTTCGTGGCCAGCGAATGGCGCAAGTGGCGGCAGGTGATCGACAGCCGAAAGATCGAGCGGCAATGAGCGGCCCGATTCGGGTGCAAGCCCAGCCCTTGCAAGAGTTTGTCCAGGCGCTGTTCGCGCAGGCCGGTCTGAGTGCGGATGCAGCCGCTTCGGTGGCGCGGGCCCTGGTGTGGGCCGATCTGCGCGGCATTGACACCCATGGCATCAGCCGGATCGGCTCCTACATGACCCTGCTCGACAAGGGTGTCATGAAGGCCCAGCCGACTTGGCGGGTCTTGCACGACACACCGGCGGTGCAGGTGTTCGATGCCGACGCCAGCGCGGGTGCGCCGGCGATGGACCATGCCGTGCAGCAAGCGGCGCTCAAGGCGCGCGCCCTCGGGCTGGGTCTGGTGATGGTGCGCGGCACCACCCACACCGGTGCGCTGGGCTGCTTTACCCAGGCGCTGGCCCGCCAGGGCATGGTGGGGGTGGCGCTGGCCGCCTCCATTCCCCTGATGGCCTACCACGGCGCCAAGGCGGCGGGCGTCTCCACAGCGCCCTTGTCGATTGCCGTGCCCGGCCCCGATGACGAGCCCATGATTTTGGACATGGCCAGTGGCGCGATTTCAATGGGCCAGTTGCGCGCGGCCAAGCAAAGCAACACGCCACTGGCCGAGGGCGTGGCGCTCGACGCCCAGGGCGAGGCCACCACCGATGCCCAGCAGGCCAGCATCGTGCTGCCCATGGCCGGCCCCAAGGGCTCGGGTCTGGCCCTGATGTTCGAGCTGCTGTGCAGTCTGGTGGTGGGCAATCCCATCATTGCCGATTACTTCAGCGACAAGCCTGCGGGCCGCCGGCACCGGCAAAACGCCTGGGTGCTGGCCGTTGATGTGGCGCGTTTTGGCGACCTGGCACATTACCAGCAGGAGGTGGCGCGCACGGTCGCTGCAATCGCTGGGTTGCCCAGCCGCGAGCCGCAGGGTGTGCGCATGCCCGGCGAGCGCGGCCGCCTGAGCTTGCAGCGCCGGTTGCGCGAGGGCATCCCGGTGCCCCCCGCCGTGGCGCGTGAGCTCGCTGATCTGCCCCGGCCCGGCGGCCTTGCGCTGCCTTGGGCCGGCTGAGGCCCGACCTTTTTGCAAGGCTGCCAGACAGCGTCTGAAGGGGGTCGCCATGCACGGTGAGGGCGCCGAGTTTTCGTTTGCGGGCGAGGGCCTCAAGCGTGCACTGGCGCAGGCGCATCTGCCCGCGCTGATGCCGGCCATTGCTTTTTTGACCGGTGACTTGTCTGCGCTCGATCCGGCGTGGCAGTGCGACCTGGCCGATCAGGCTCAGCGCCCGCAGCCGCAGGGCGGTCTGTCGGCCACAGCGCAGCAGCTCGCGCGCGAGCGTGCCCATGCGCTCATTGAGCACTGGCAGGCCAGGGGCTGCCCACCACCGCCCGATCTGGAGCCTGCGCGGCTGGACGCCATTTTGCGTTTCGTCACCGGGCCGGTCGATGCGGCAGTGGGCGGCTTGCTGCTGCACGAGCTGGGCCTGGCCGAGCCGGTGGGCCACGATTGGCCGCCGCGCGCCGGCCTGGGCGCCGATTTCAAGGTGGTGGTGATCGGTGCGGGCATGTCGGGGCTGGTCGCGTCCTGGCATTTGTCCCGTCTGGGCATCGCGCACACCGTGCTCGAGCGCCAGGCGCAGATCGGCGGGGTGTGGGTGGAAAACACCTACCCCGGCTGCCGTCTGGACACCAGCAATTTTTGTTACAGCTACTCGTTTGCGCAGCAGGCGAACTGGCGCCACTTTTTTTCGCCCCGCGACGAGGTGCGGCGCTACTTTGAGGAGGTGGCGCGCGAGCATGGCCTGCTGCGCCACATTCAACTGGGCACCCAGGTGCAGGCGCTGCGCTACGACGAGGCTCACTGCTGCTGGCAGATCGACATTGAACGCGAGGGCCGGCGCGACACCTTGCGCGCCCAGGCGGTGATCAGCGCCGTCGGGCAGCTCAACCGGCCGCGCCTGCCCGATATCGCCGGGCTCGAGCGCTTCAAGGGCCAGGCCTGGCACACCGCGCGCTGGCGCCACGATGTCGACCTGCGGGGCTTGCGGGTGGGCGTGATTGGCACCGGTGCCAGCGCGTTTCAGGTGGTGCCGCAGGTGGCCCGGCAGGCGGCGTCCTTGACCGTCTTTCAGCGCTCTGCGCCCTGGGTGGTTGATACGCCGGCCTACACGCGCGAGCTGCCGCCGGCGCTGCATTGGCTGCTCACCCACCTGCCCGGCTACAACGCCTGGTACCGATTCGAGCAGTTTTGGGTCGCGGTCGAGGGCCGGCGCCGCTACTCGCAGGTCGATCCGGCCTGGCGCCGCAGCGGCTCGGTCTCGGCCCTCAATGCCCAGTTGCGCGACATGCTCGAGGCGCAGATCGCGCAGGCCTATGCCGGCCGGCCCGATCTGCAGCGCGTGATGACGCCCGACTACCCGCCCTATGCCAAGCGCATGCTGCGCGACGACGGCGCCTGGCCCGCTGCCTTGCAGGCAGGCCACGTGTCGGTGGTCAGCACACCGATAGCCGAGGTCACCGAGGACGGTGTGCGCGATGCCGACGGCCGCGTGCACGCGCTCGATGTGCTGATTTACGGCACCGGCTTTGCGGCCTCACAGTTTTTGAACTCGCTGCGCGTCAGTGGCCTGGGCGGCGTGGACCTGCACCAGCAGTGGGGGCTCGAGCCCAAGGCCTACCAGGGCGTGTGCGTGCCCGGCTTTCCCAACCTGTTCATGCTTTATGGGCCCAACACCAACCTGATCACCAACGGCAGCCTGGTGCTGTTTTCCGAGATCGAAATCGAGTACGTGATGCGCTGCCTGCGCACCTTGGGCGAGCGCGGCGCACGCGCGATGGTCTGTACCGAGGAGGCCAGCGAGCACTACAACGCGCGCATTGATGCCGCTGCCCGTTCCATGGCCTATGGCATTGAGGGCGTGAGCAACTGGTACAAATCCAGCAGCGGCCGGGTGACGCAGAACTGGCCGCTGAGCACAGTCGATTTCTGGCGTCAGATGCAGACGGTGCAGATGCAGGACTTTCGTTTTCTGGGCTTGCCGGGCCGATGACCGGCTGCAGCGTAGGGGCATCGGACGGGCGCGACGGTGTTGCGTGGCCATGCGCTAGATTGCAGTGTTTTGTTTCTGCCAAGGAATCGACCCATGCTGCGACGACCTGTGCTCCAACGTTTGTGCCTGCGACCTGTTCTTGCTCTTCTGAGTCTGGCTGTGGCCGGCTCGGTGACTTCCCTGGCGATGGCCCAGGCCTATCCGAGCAAGCCCATCACGCTCGTGGTGCCGGCGCCGCCCGGTGGTGTGGTCGATGGCTCTGCGCGTCTGATCGGCGAGGGCCTGGCGCGCCAGCTCGGCCAGCCCATCGTGATCGACAACCGCGGGGGTGCCAGCGGCAACATCGGCTACAGCCACGCCGCCCGGGCGCCGGCCGATGGCTACACCTTGCTGACCTCTTATTCGGCCTTCCATCTGGGCAATCCGGCCTTGTTTCCCAAGCCGGGCTGGGCGCAGAGCGACTTTGTGCCGGTGGCCATGGTGGCGGTGGCCACCAACGTGATTGCGGTGCACCCGTCGATCCCGGCCAATACCCTGCCTGAACTGATCGCCTACCTCAAGAGCAACCCCGACAAAGTGTCCTATGCGTCCCAGGGCTCGGGCTCGCTGGCCCATGTGGGCACCGAGATCTTCAAGGCCCAGACCGGCACCCAGATGCTGCATGTGCCTTACCGCGGTTCCGGCCCGGCGCTGCAAGACATGCTGGGCGGGCAGGTGCAGCTGTTCATCACCACGCCGCCCTCGGTGATGCAGCACATCCAGGCCGGCAAGCTCAAGGGCATTGCGGTGACGGGCAAAACCCGCCACCCGGGCCTGCCGCAAGTGCCCACCACGGCCGAAGCGGGCTTGCCCGGTTTCGAGCTCGAAGGCTGGGTGGCCCTGTTTGCGCCCACGGGCACGCCGGCTGACGCCGTGGCGCGCCTGGCTTCTGCCATCAAGTCGGCGGTCGAGACGCCCGATGTGATCGCCAAGGCCCGCGCCGCCGGCGTAGAGATCCGCTACCTGCCGCCGGCAGCCTTGCAGGAGGTGGTCAGGAGCGAGACGGCTGCCTGGGCCCGCACCATCAAGAGCGCCAACATCGTGGTTCAATAAGGGCCCGTTGGGCCTGGCCGCAGGCCCGGCCTTTGTGGGCCGATCCGGCCCCCACTTTGACAACCGGGTGCCGCTGCGCGGACCCTGGTTCGCGCCCGCATGAAAAAAGACATTGCCATCCTTGGCGCTGGCGCTGCCGGCATGTTTGTGGCCCTGGCTGCGCAGGCGCGTGGCCTGAGCGTGGCCCTGTTCGAGCCCCACGCCCGCACGCCCAACAACTTTGCGATCAGCGGCGGGCTCTTTCCGGCGGCAGGCTCGCGCTTTCAGCGCGCCGCCGGCATCGACGACAGCCCCCAAGCCTGGCTCGACGATCTGCGCCAGTTTGCGCCGGACATGGTCAACGAGCGCATTGCGCAGTCGGTGGCCGAGGCCTTGCCGCTGGCCAGCGATTTTCTGATCGACGGGTGCGCAGCGCCCTTTCGTTTTTTGCCCGACATGGTCGCGCCCGGTCACAGCCGGCGGCGCTTTCACAGCATCGAGCCCGCATCGGGCGCGGCCATGCACGCCTGGTTTCGGCAGGCGGTGCAGGCCCAGCCGGGCATTGCTTGGTTCGAGGCGCGGCCGCAGGTGCAGCGGCTGGCGCGTGGTTTTGCGATTGACGGCGCGCCGACCGTCTTGGAAGTCGACCAGTTGGTGCTCGCCGGCGGCGGCTTTGGCGCCAATGCGCCAATGGTCGAGCGCTTCATCCCGGGCATGGCCGGCGCACTCAACAACGGCTCGGTGACCAATGACGGCAGCGCCATGGCCCTGGGGCTGCAGTGGGGCGCGCAGGTCTGGGGCATGGACGGCTACCAGGGCCAGGGTCACACCAACCCGGGCGGGGCCACCCGGCTGGGCATGGCCATTCCTTCGCTCGGCGGCATCCTGGTCAACCGCCAGGGTCAGCGTTTCGTGGCCGAAGACATCGGCCCGTCAGGGCTCGCCCCCCGGGTGCTGTCACAGCCTGGCGGCATGGCGCTGGAGGTGTTTGATGCGGCGATCGAGGCGCAGCTGGGCAACCACTGGGCCTACCAGCAAGCGCTGGCTGCCGGCCAGGTGATGAGTGCAGGCAGCGTGGCCGAGTTGGCCGCGCAAGCCGGCGTGGATGCGCAGGCGCTGGCGCTCACGCTCGATCAGGTGGCCGCCTGCGCGGCCGGTCAGAGCGACCCGCTGGGCCGGCGCGCCTTTGCCCGCAGCTTGCGCGCGCCGTTCAAGGCTTCGTGGGTCACGGGCGCGCTCTCGCACACCCAGGGCGGCTTGCTCACCGACGCTCAAGGTCGGGTGCAGCAGGAAGACGGGCAGACCATGGCCGGCGTGTTTGCCGTCGGGGGCTGCGCAGCCGGTTTGTCGGGCCGCGGCGCCGACGGTTACCTGCCCGGCAATGGCCTGGCGCAGGCGTTTGGTTTGGGCTGGCGGGTGGCACAGGCGCTGGGCTAAGGGCCCAACGCCTGCGCCAAGCCCGCGCTGGACTTATTCAGCCTTGGCGCCCGAGATTTCAACCGCACGCTTGAATTTGGTCATCTCGCTGCGGTGAAAGGCCTGCGTTTCGCTTGGGTTGCTACCGACCACGGTGGCGCCCTGCGCCTCGAGCTGCTGGCGCACCCCGGGATCGTCGAGTGCCTTCTTGACCTCGGCCTGGATGCGGGTGACCACCGCCGCTGGCGTGCCGGCCGGGGCCATCAGGATGATCCAGGCGGTGGCGTCAAAGCCGGGGATGAACTCGGACATGGCCGGCACCTGGGGCAGCTGCGGCGAGCGCTTGAGCGAGGTCACGGCCAGCGGCACGATGGCGCCAGCCTTGATCTGCCCGACCAGCGAGGGCAGGCCTTCCACGCCAGCCTGCACGTCGCCGGCCATCACCGCCTGCATGGCCGGTGCGCCGCCGCGATAGCCCACGTGCGTGAGCTTGATGCCGGCGTCGGCCTTGATCAGCTCCATCACCAGGTGCGAGGTGCTGCCTGCGCCCGAGGAGGCGTGGGCGAGCTTGTCGGGCTGGGCCTTGGCCGCCGCGATGAGGTCGGGCACGGTCTTGAAGTTCTGCTTGGGGCTGGTCACCACCACCTGGGGGAAGGACACCAGCTGGGTGATGGGCGTGAAGTCTTTCACCGCGTCATAAGGCAGCTTGGCAAACAAAAAGGGGTTGATGGCCATGGTGCCGGGCGAGCCCAGCAGCAAGGTGTAGCCGTCGGCCTTGGCGCGGGCGGCAAAGTCGGTGCCGATGTTGCCGCTGGCTCCGGTGCGGTTGTCCACATTCATGCCCTGGCCGGTGTTGGCTGCCAC
>JAIXWZ010000150.1 GCA_027491035.1 Comamonadaceae bacterium
CGATCCTGTGACCCAGCGGTATCTTCTGGACACGCATGTGGTGTCTGAACTGCGCAAGCCACGTCCGCACGGGGGTGTCGTCGCTTGGCTGGAGTCGCTGGATGAAAGCCAGCTCTTCCTGTCTGCAGTGACGCTGGGGGAAATCCAAGCGGGCGTCGAGCTGACTCGAGACCAAGATCCCCAAAAGGCCGAGGAGATCGAGACCTGGCTGGCCTTGGTGGCCGGCGCCTACAACGTCCTGCCCATGGACGCAGCAGCGTTCATGTCTTGGGCGCGCTTGATGCACAAAAAGTCAGACACGCTGTATGAAGACGCCATGATCGCCGCCACAGCAAAAGTCCACGGACTGACGGTGGCCAGCCGGAATGTGGCCGACTTTCAGGCGCTGGGGCTCGAGGTGTTCAATCCATTTGCCCCGGGCCAGTCCCGTGATTGAGGAAGAGGCCAACTGGGCTGACTGACCGCTCGATAGCCTGCAAGGAATTTGCCCGCCCCACTGCATCCCCACTGCATGCTCGGCAAAAAAGGAGCTTGACGGGTCGAGGAACGTCAAAGAACCAGGCTGCGGCGCCGCGACGCCTACACTCGCCCCGTGAGCAAACCTCTGATTGATGCGCCCAAGGGCTCGCCCAAGTCTCTGTCGGGCCTGCTGCCCTTTCTCAAACCCTACCGCCTGCGCATCGCGCTGGCTCTGCTGTTTTTGCTGTTGGCCGCAGGCGCGACCCTGGTGTTTCCGCTGGCGCTGCGCGAACTGATTGATGGCGGCTTGACAGCCGGCGGCGCGCTGGCCGGGCATTTTGGCCAGCTCTTCTTAGTGGCGGTGGCTCTGGGCCTGTTTTCAGCGGGCCGGTTTTACCTGGTCAGCTGGCTGGGTGAGCGTGTCACCGCCGACCTGCGCAGCGCGGTCTATGGCCACGTGCTTGAGCAAAGCCCAGAGTTTTTCGAACGCACGCCCAGCGGCGAGGTGCTTTCGCGGCTGACCACCGACACCACGCTGGTGCAGACGGTGGTCGGCTCCTCGCTGAGCATGGGCTTGCGCAATGGGGTGATGGGCCTAGGCGCCCTGCTGATGCTGATCTGGACCAACCCCTGGGTGATGGTGCAGGTGATCGGGGTGTTGGCGCTGATCGTCATCCCGACGGTGCGTTTTGGCCGCCGGGTACGCAAGCTCTCGCGGGCCAGCCAGGACCGGGTGGCCGACTCCAGTGCGATTGCGGCCGAGGTGCTCAACGCCATCCCGGTGGTGCAAAGCTACAGCGCCGAAAGCCGCGAGGCGCAGCGCTTTTCGCGGGCCACCGACCAGGCTTTTGACACCGCCGTCAAACGCACCCGGGCGCGCTCGGTGCTGGTGGCCTTCATCATCATCGCGAGCTCAGCCGCACTGCTGTGGGGCCTGTACCAAGGAACCCAGTCGGTGATGCGCGGCGAGATCACCGCCGGCCACCTCGGTCAGACGGTGATGTATGTGATCATCCTGGCCGGCGCCTTTGCGGTGCTGGGCGAGGTCTACGGCGACCTGCTGCGCGCTGCCGGCGCCACCGAGCGCCTGATGGAACTGCTGGCCACCCGCTCCAGCATTGCCTCGCCGGCTCAGCCGCTGACGCCACCTCTGCCGCCCAGCGGCAGTTCGGTGCGATTTGAATCAATTGATTTCCACTACCCCTCCCGGCCCAGCCAAGCCGCGCTCAGCGCCTTTGATTTACAGGTTGAGCCCGGCGAGACGGTGGCCCTGGTCGGGCCCAGCGGCGCCGGCAAAACCACGGTGTTTTCGCTGCTGCTGCGTTTTTATGAGCCGCAGTCGGGCTGCATCACGCTCGACGGCACGCCCATTGCGCAACTGAGTCTGCACGGCCTGCGCGATCGCATCGCCATCGTGCCGCAGGACCCGCTGATTTTTTCTAGCAGCGCGCTGGAAAACATACGCTATGGCAAACCCCAGGCCAGCGACGCCGAGGTGCGCGCAGCCGCGCAGGCGGCCTTTGCCGACGAGTTCATTGAACGCCTGCCCGAGGGCTACGACACCTTTTTGGGCGAGCGCGGCGTGCGCCTGTCAGGCGGCCAGCGCCAGCGCATTGCAATTGCCAGGGCCCTGCTCAAGAACCCACCGCTGATGCTGCTTGACGAGGCCACCTCGGCGCTTGACGCCCAGAGCGAGCGCATGGTTCAGGCCGCGCTTGAGTCGGCCATGCGCGGGCGCACCACGCTGGTCATCGCGCACCGGCTGGCCACGGTGCAGCGCGCCGACCGCATCATCGTGCTCGACCAAGGCCGGCTCATCGAGCAGGGCACGCATGCCGAGCTGATTGCTCGCGGCGGGATGTACGCGCGCCTGGCCGCGCTGCAGTTCAACGCCTGAGTTTGCAAAAAACCGTCGATGCGCCATGCCGCGAGCGCATGGCGCGAGGCCGAATGCGCCTTGGACAGCGCAGGCCCGCTTGCCTAAGCTTGCAAGTCTCATTCATCCCACAACGACACACCATGAGGCCTGCGCCCCAACACGCCGCCACCAGCGGCCAGCTCTACCCCTCCCTGCCCTCTTACCTGGACGCCAACGCGCTCGGGCCCTGGGGGCATTACCTGCAACAGATCGACCGGGTGCTGCCGCACCTGGGCAGCTTGTCGCGCTGGGCCGACACGCTCAGACGGCCCAAGCGCATCATGATTGTCGATGTGCCCATTGAGCTCGATAACGGGACGATGGCCCATTTCGAAGGCTATCGCGTCCAGCACAACCTCTCGCGCGGCCCAGGCAAGGGCGGTGTGCGCTTTCACCAAGATGTCAACCTGCCGGAGGTGATGGCGCTGGCGGCCTGGATGTCGATCAAGAACGCGGCGGTCAACGTGCCCTACGGCGGCGCCAAAGGCGGCATCCGGGTTGATCCCCGCACGCTATCGGCCGGTGAGCTCGAGCGCATGACGCGCCGCTACACCAGCGAGATCGGCATCATCATCGGCCCGCACCAGGACATTCCGGCACCCGACGTCAACACCAACGAGCAGACCATGGCCTGGATGATGGACACCTACTCCATGAACGTGGGCGCCACCACCACCGGCGTGGTCACCGGCAAGCCAATTGACCTGGGCGGCTCGCTCGGCCGACGCGAGGCCACCGGACGCGGTGTGTTCACCGTCGGCGAGCTGGCCTGCCGGTATCTGGCCCTGCCACTGCAGGGCGCGCGCGTGTCGGTGCAAGGCATGGGCAATGTGGGCGGCGTCGCGGCGCGCCTGTTCGCCCAAGCGGGTGCGCGCGTGCAAGCGGTCCAGGACCACAGCGCAACGGTTTACCGCGACGGCGGCCTCGATGTCGACGCGCTGCTCGCGCATGTGAGCGAGCACGGCGGCGTGGCCGGATTTGCCGGGGCCGAGCCGATCAGCGACGAATCGTTTTGGGACGTCCCCTCTGACATCCTGATTCCAGCCGCACTGGAGCAGCAAATCACGCCCGAGCGGGCGGCACGCCTGCACACGCGCCTGGTGCTCGAAGGCGCCAACGGGCCGACCACGCCACAGGCCGACGACGTGCTGGCCGATCGCAACATTTTGGTGGTGCCCGATGTGATTGCCAACGCGGGCGGCGTGACGGTGAGCTACTTTGAGTGGGTGCAGGACTTTTCCAGCTTTTTCTGGGACGAAGAGGACATCAACCGTCGCCTGGTGCGCATCATGAGCGAAGCGCTCGAAGCGGTCTGGGCCGTGGCCCTTGAGCAGCAGGTCAGCCTGCGCACCGCCGCCTTCATCGTGGCGTGCCGGCGCATCCTGCACACCCGCCAACTGCGCGGCCTCTACCCCTGATCTGCCGTCTGGAGGCTGTGGGAGTCTAAGTTCTGAAGGAGCCGGGTTCTGTGGGAGCCGGGACTCTGTGGGACCCCGGGTTCTGTGGGAGCCAGGGTTCTGTGGGAGCCGCGCCCTCGCGGCGATGAAGTCTCCAGGGGCGACTGCGCTTGAAAAAGGGCCGCATCGCGCCGAGGGCGGCGCTCCCACACCAGCCCCCCACACCAGCCCCCCCACATCAGTCCCCAAACATCAGTCCCCCCACACCAGTCCCCCCACACCAGTCCCCCCACACCAGTCCCCAAACATCGGGCGCCCCCGCATCAAGCGCCTCCACCTCTCAGATGCCTGGCCTGCGGCACTCCCCCGTGGAACTGTCCAACATGGGTGAAAATGCGCCCCATCCATAAACCACCAGGAAGTTTTCATGCTCTTCCCCACCACCATTGTTGGCAGCTACCCCCAGCCCGATTGGCTGATCGACCGCGTCAAACTCGCGGGGCGTTTTCCACCGCGGGTGCGTGCCAAGGAACTGTGGCGCGTGGCCGAGCCGCATCTGCAGCAGGCCATGGACGATGCCACGGTGCTGGCCATCAAGGCGCAAGAGGACGCGGGTCTGGACATCATCACCGACGGCGAAATCCGCCGTGAGAGCTATTCCAACCGCATTGCCACCGCACTCGAGGGCGTGGACATCGACAACCCCGGCACGGCACTGGATCGCTCGGGCCATCCCAACCCCGTGCCGCGCATCGTGGGCAAGATCAAGCGGACTCGGGCGATTGAAGTCGAAGACCTGCTTTTTCTCAAGAAGCACACCACGCGCCAGGTCAAGATCACCGTGCCCGGGCCCTTCACCATGCTGCAGCAAGCGCAGAATGACTTCTACGCTTCCGAGGAAGAGGCGGCGATGGACTACGCCGTGGCCATGAACGAGGAGATCAAGGACCTGTTTGCCCACGGCGCTGACGTGGTTCAGGTCGACGAGCCCTATCTGCAAGCGCGGCCGGAGAAGGCCCGCCAATACGGTATCCGCGCGCTCAACCGCGCCCTGGAGGGCGTCACGGGCCAGACGGCCGTGCACATTTGCTTTGGCTATGCCGCCATCATCCACGCCCGCCCCAACGGCTACAACTTTCTGCCCGAGCTCGCCGCCTGCAGCTGCCAGCAGATTTCGATTGAAACCGCGCAGTCCAACCTCGACTGCGCAGTGCTGCAGAGCCTGCCGGGCAAGCAGTTCATGGTCGGCTGCCTGAACTTGGAAGACCCAGCGATCGAATCGCCAGTGGTGGTGGCCTCACGCATCAAACGGGCCCTTCAGTACATCAAGCCCGAGCAGGTGATCTTGGCGCCCGACTGCGGCATGAAATACCTGCCACGCGAAGTGGCCGATGGCAAGTTGCGCGCGATGACCGAGGCGGCCAAGATCTTGCGGGCCGAATACAGCCGCTGAGCGACGACGGGGTCCCCGGGGCCGCACAAGCAGGGCCCTGCCCTTACTGCAGCGGCCCCTTGAGGGCATCGGGCACGACCAGGGGCATGACGGAGATGCCCTCCTCAATCAGCTCGGCCGCCTCCTCGGCGGTGGTCTGACCGCGTATGCCGCGCTCTTGCTCCTGCCCGTAATGCATCTGGCGCGCGACGTCGGCAAACCGCCCACCCACATCCTCGGTGTTGGCCATGATCTGACGCATGGCTTTGAGCCACAGCGCCTGCAGCTCAGGGTTGGCCATGGCCGCGGCCACGCCAGCCGGGGCTTGCTCAGACGGTGCCTTGGCCGGCGGCTGCGGCTGAGCCCCGAGGTTCAGGCGCGGGGCACTGAGCTGCTTTTCAACCTGGGCGTCGCCGCAGATCGGGCAACTGACCAGACCGCGCCCACGCTGCGCCTGAAAGTCGTCCTCGGAGGCGAACCAGCCCTCGAACACATGCTGGTGCGTGCACTTGAGGTCCAGAACTTTCATGGGCCGATTATCCCGCGATCAGGAAGAGGCCTGCCAGTCGAGCGACCAGAGTCCTGCACGCAGATTTTGCGCCCACAACAGGCAAAACAGCGTCTTGGCGTCGGTGAGCTCTCCGTCACGCGCCCATTGCAGCAGCTGCTCGAGCGATGCCGCAAAAACGTCGAGGAACTCACCCTCGTCGAGCTGGCGCGGCCCGCTTTGTAACTCGTCGGCAAAGAACAGATGGATGACCTCGGTCGAATAGGCAATGGCCAGATGAACCGGTCCGGCATAAGCCCAGCGCTGCGCGCGGTAACCGGTCTCTTCCTGCAACTCACGCTGGGCGCAGGCCAAAGGCGCCTCGCCCGCATCGAGCTTGCCAGCGGGGAACTCGGTAAAGACACGCCCGAGGGGATGGCGCCACTGGCGCACCAGCACGTAGCGCCCGTCAGGCAATTGGGCCACCACCACCACAGCGCCCGGATGGCGCACATACTCGCGGCTGGCCAAACTGCCGTCAGGCAGCCTGACCTGATCACGCTGCGCAAGCAAAAAACTGCCGCGCAGCAACTCCTGGCTAGAGACCGTCTCTTCGCGCAGGTGCGCGTCGACCGGCGGTTGCGTCTGGCTCACGTCAAGACGCCTGCCTGCGCTTGTAGAGGTAGCGGTAGACGAAGCCGGGGAAAGCCAGCGTCAGAAACAGGCAGCCGGTGACCGCATAAAACTCCCAGCCCTGAGGCGCGACGCGTCCGATGCTGCGCTCGAGCGCCAGCGCAAACGCCCCCACCAGAAAATACAGAATCACCAACTCCAGCAAGCGCCAGGCCAGTGACTTGGGGACAGCCATCGACCGCACCAAAAACAGGCGGTTGCTCAGAAAGGGCAGATTGGCCGCCACAAAGCCCAGCGCGATCACCACCCAGGCCAGATTCGATGCGGTCATGAATACAAAGTTCGAGGAAGGGTCGAGGGAAGATCAGGTTCCCAAAGATTTGAGCACGCTGGCCATCGATTGCGCGCACAGGGTCATCAATCCCCCTGGCAAAAGACCGACTAAGACAATCAACCCCGCATTGAGCGTGAGCACCACCCGAACATCACGGCCAGCCTCGATGGCCACCGCCACATGCGCGGGAACCGGGTCGAAGTACATCACCTTGATCACCCGCAGGTAATAGAAGGCGCCCACGAGCGAAATGAGGACCGCAAAAATCGCCAGAGCCATGTACTCCGGGCCCTGGGCCGAAATCAGGGCATCAAGCACCGACAGCTTGGCGTAAAAACCCACCAGCGGCGGCACACCCGCCAGCGAAAACATCCCCAGAGCCATCACACCGGCGTACAGGGGGCTGCGCTGGTTCAAGCCGGCCAGATCCGCGATTTCCTCGGACTCAAAGCCCTGCCGCGCCAGCAGCATGATCACGCCAAAGACGGCCAGGGTGGTCAGCACATAGGTGACCACGTAAAACATGGCCGAACCATAGGCCGACTGCGCGTTGACCATGTCGCCGCCCACCACACCCGCGAGCATGGCCAGCAAGAGAAATCCCATCTGTGCAATCGTTGAGAACGCCAGCATGCGCTTGAGATTGGTCTGGGCCACCGCAGCCAAATTGCCGATCAACAAGGAGGCGACCGCCAGCACGCCCAGCATCTGTTGCCAGTCGATGGCCAGGGGCAGCAGGCCCTGCACCAAGATACGGATGACGATGGCAAACGCGGCCAATTGCGGCGCCGCCCCGATGGCCAGCGTGACCGCCGTGGGGGCGCCGTGGTAGACGTCGGGCAGCCACATGTGAAACGGCACCGCGCCGATCTTGAAGGCCAGGCCGGCCACCACAAAGACCAGACCGAACACCAGAACCTGGTGCTTGACCTCGCGGCTGACGATGGCCTTGAACACTTCCCCCACGTCCAGGCTGCCGGTGGCGCCGTAAATCATGGACAGGCCGTAGAGCAGGAAGCCCGAAGCCAGCGCGCCCAGCACGAAGTACTTCATGGCTGCCTCGGTCGCCCGAGCCTGGTCACGACGCAGAGCCACCATGGCATAACTCGACAGCGTCATCAACTCCAGGCCCATGTAGAGCACCAGGAAGTTGTGGCCCGAGATCATCAAGAACGCGCCCAGCAAAGAGGTCAGGCCCAGGGTGAAGAATTCGCCCCCGCGCAGCATGTCGCGATCGGCCGCGTAAGGGCGGCCATAGACGATGGTGGCCATCAAGGCCAGGGCTGCAAAACACTTGAGCCAGTTGCCCATCGGCTCGCTGACCACCATCTTGCCAAAGCCGTAAACGGTCTCGCCGGCAAGGGCGTGTGAGCCGGTGACGATGGCCACCCAGGCCAGCGTGAGCAAAGTCAGCGCATAGGTCAGGCCCCGGCCTGGGCTGCGCACGCCCAAGTCGACCAGGGCAATCACGCAGGCCATCACGAGCAGGATGATTTCCGGGTAGACCACGAACCAGCTGAGTGTGTCAATCATGGGAAGACTCTGAATTGTTGTCGCGTCGGCCGGATCAGTTCAGCTTGGAAAGAGCCACATGCTTGAGCAGGTCGGCCACTGAAGCGTCCATCACGTCGGTAAACGGTTTGGGGTAGATCCCCATGTAGAGCACGGCCAGCGCGAGCAGGCCAAGCACCAGGAATTCGCGGTTGTTGATGTCGCTCAGGTTCTTCACATCGTCGTTGGCCACAGGGCCCAGGTAGACGCGCTTGAACATCCACAAGGTGTAGGCCGCGCCAAAAATCAAGGCGCTGGCCGCAGCCAGTCCGATCCAGAAGTTGTACTTGACCGCACCCAAAATCACCATCCATTCGCCCACGAAGCCGGCAGTGCCCGGCAGGCCGCAGTTGGCCATGGCAAACAGCAGCGAAAAAGCCGCAAACTTGGGCATGGTGTTGATCACGCCGCCGTAGCTGGCGATCTCGCGCGAATGCACGCGGTCGTAGAGCACCCCGATGCACAGGAACATGGCGCCCGAAACAAAGCCGTGGGCAATCATCTGCACCAGGCCACCGGCCACGCCCAAATCGTTGAAGATGAAGAAGCCCAGGGTGACAAATCCCATGTGCGCCACCGACGAGTAGGCCACCAGTTTTTTCATGTCCTGCTGGACCATGGCCACCAAGCCGACGTAAATCACGGCAACCAGTGACAGGCCTATCATCAGCCAGGCCCACTCGCGCGCAGCATCGGGCGCGATCGGCATAGAAAACCGCAGAAAACCGTAGGCACCGAGCTTGAGCATGATGGCCGCCAGCACGGCCGAGCCGCCCGTGGGCGCCTCCACGTGGACATCGGGCAGCCAGGTGTGCACCGGCCACATGGGGACCTTGACCGCAAACGCTGCAAAAAAGGCAAAGAACAGCAAGGTCTGCGCGGTCATGTCCAGCGGCAGCTTGTGCCACTGTGCGAGATCAAAGCTGCCACCAGACTTGTTGTACAGATACACCAGCGCCACCAACATGAGCAAAGAGCCCAGCAAGGTGTAGAGGAAAAACTTGAAGGCCGCGTAGATTTTGTTGGGCCCGCCCCAGATGCCGATGATCAGATACATCGGAATGAGCGTGGCCTCGAAGAAGACGAAGAACAGCATCGCATCGAGCGAAGTGAACACGCCTATCATCAGCCCGGAGAGGATGAGAAAGGCGCCCATGTACTGATTGACCCGGTACTCGATCACCTCCCAGCCCGCAATCACCACGATCACCGTGATGAAGGCCGTCAGCAGCACGAACCAAAGAGAAATGCCGTCCACTCCGAGGTGGTAGTGGACATTGAAGTGCGCAATCCAGTCGGCTTTTTCGACGAACTGCATGGCGCTGGTATCGACCTGAAACTGCAGATACAAGGGCAAGGTCAGCAACAGGCTGACGAGCGCGCCCATCAGGGCCAGTGCGCGCACCGCCTTGACGTGCTCGTCGCGACCCAGGGCCAGCAGGATCACTCCAAATACGATAGGCGTCCAAATCGCCAGGCTCAGCAAAGCCATGTGTACCCTCTTTT
Source organism: Comamonadaceae bacterium (assembly GCA_027491035.1). Classification (GTDB taxonomy): domain Bacteria; phylum Pseudomonadota; class Gammaproteobacteria; order Burkholderiales; family Burkholderiaceae_C; genus Polaromonas. Next base: position 9,718 of record JAIXWZ010000150.1, read on the forward strand.
ATTTATTGAGCCAGACGAACCAGGTCATCAGCAAGAAGATGCCGATGATCATGGCCAGCGCGTAGTGGTAGATGAAGCCCGACTGCAGCTGACGCACGGCTGCCGAGACCCAGGCCACCAGACGCCAGGAGCCATTGACCACCGCCCCATCAATCACCGCCTGATCGCCGCCCTTCCAAAGGCCCAGCCCCAGGCCACGCGCGCCGCGAGCCAGCACATGCTCGTTGAACCAGTCCATGTAGTACTTATTCTCTAGCAGGACGACCAGCGGTCGCAAAGTCCGACCGATGGCCGCCGGCACCGCCGGGTTGATCAGGTAGAAGTACCAGGCGGTCACCACGCCGGCCAAGGCCAACCAGAAAGCCGGCGTGGACAAGGCATGGCTGGCCATGGCCATCGGGCCGTGGAAAATCTTGGCGAACTCGGTCATGGCCGGATGGGCCTGCGCGTTGACCGTGATCGCGCCCTTGAAGAAGTCGCCAAAGAGCATGGGCTCGATGGTGTAGTAGCCGATGAGCACCGACGGGATGGCCAACAGCATCAAGGGCACCGTGACCACCCACGGTGACTCGTGCGGCTTGCCGCCATGGCCGTGGTCGTCGTCGTGATGCGCATCGGGATTCTGGTCAAAACGCTCCTTGCCGTGGAACACCAGGAAGTACATGCGAAACGAATAAAACGCGGTCACGAACACACCGGCGAGCACCGCAAAATAGGCAAAGCCCGAGGCTGGCAGATTGCTGAAGTGCACCGTCTCAATGATGCTGTCCTTGGAATAAAAACCCGAAAACAGCGGGGTGCCAATGAGGGCCAGGGAGCCCAGCAGCGCGGTGATCCAGGTCAGCGGCATGTACTTGCGCAAGCCGCCCATCCAGCGGATGTCTTGGTTGTGGTGCACGCCCATGATGACCGAGCCCGCAGCCAGAAAGAGCAGCGCCTTGAAAAACGCATGCGTCATCAGGTGAAACACCGCAACCGAATAGGCCGATGCACCCAAGGCCACCGTCATGTAACCCAACTGCGACAGGGTCGAATAGGCCACAACGCGCTTGATGTCGTTTTGGATGATGCCCAGAAAGCCCATGAACAAAGCCGTGATCGCCCCGATGACCAAAATAAAGTTGAGCGCGGTCGCCGACAGCTCATAAAGAGGCGACATGCGGGCGACCATGAAGATGCCAGCGGTCACCATGGTGGCAGCATGGATCAGGGCGGAGATCGGTGTCGGGCCCTCCATCGAATCGGGCAGCCAGACGTGCAAGGGGAACTGCGCCGACTTGCCCATGGCGCCGACAAACAAGCAGATGCAGATCACGGTGATGAGCATCCAGTCGCTGCCAGGAAACTTCAAGGCCGCCAACTCGTTGCTCTTGGCAAAAACTTCGCCGTAGTTGAGCGATCCAGCATAGGCGGCGATCAAGCCGATACCCAGGATAAAGCCGAAATCGCCCACCCGGTTGACCAGGAAGGCCTTCATGTTGGCAAAAATCGCCGTCGGCTTGTTGAACCAAAAGCCGATCAGCAGATAAGACACCAGCCCCACCGCCTCCCAGCCAAAGAACAGCTGCAGCATGTTGTTGCTCATCACGAGCATCAGCATGGAAAAGGTGAAGAGCGAGATGTAGGCAAAAAAGCGGTTGTAGCCCTCGTCCTCGTGCATGTAGCCGATGGTGTAGAGATGCACCATAAGGGAGACAAAGGTGACCACCACCATCATCATGGCCGTCAAGCCATCGACGAGAAAGCCCACCTCCATCTTCAGGCTGCCCACCACCATCCAGGTGTAGAGGGTTTCATTGAAATAGGCACCATCGACAGCAACAGCCTTGAGCGTGATGGCCGACAGGATGAAGGACACCAGCACACCCACAATGGTCAGCGTGTGGCTGAGTTTGCGGCCGATGCGATTGCCGCCCAGGGCGGTGCCCAACACCCCCGCCAGCAGGGAGCCGATCAGCGGCGCCATCGGCACGGCCAGCAAGGTGTGGGCATTAAGCGTTTGACTCATCGTGTGGTTCTCATGCGCGTGAGGGCGTGGGGATCGGGGGGCCTTGCCGCAGGTCAGCCCTTGAGGTCATTGAGCTCATCGACATTGATGCTGGACTTGTTGCGAAACAGGAGCACCAAAATCGCTAGGCCGATGGCCGACTCTGCAGCGGCAACCGTCAGGATGAAAAAGACGAAGATCTGACCGGCCATATCGCCCAGGTAATACGAGAAGGCGACGAAATTCATGTTCACGGCCAGCAGCATGAGCTCGATGGCCATGAGCAGCACGATCAGGTTCTTGCGGTTCAGAAAGATGCCGATCACCGACATGGCGAACAGCAAGCCGCCAAGGCTTAGAAAATGGCCCAGGGAAATCATGCTTTCTTCTCCTCGCCCGCCGCAGGCTCGGCCGGCTCGGGCACAGCCGCCATCTCGCTGGGCTGGATCTTGAGCAGCTGCACGCGGTCGCCGCGCTTGACGCGCACCTGCTCGGACGGATCAATGGCCTTGGAATCCTTGCGCTCACGCAGCGTCAAGGCAATGGCCGCGATGATGGCCACCAACAGCAAGGCCGCTGCGGCCTGAACCGGCAGCAGGTACTCGGTGTAGAGCACCTTGCCCAGCTCCTTGGTGTTGGAGTAGTCGGCAGCAGCCTGGGCAGCCGCGGCCGCGGCAGGCGGCGCAGTGATGCGAAAACCGCCCATCAGCACAGCGGCCATCTCCAGGGCGATCACGGCGCCCATGATGGCCGCAAGCGGAAAGTGCTTCCAGAACCCTTTGCGCATGCTGTCGATGTTGATGTCGAGCATCATCACCACAAACAAAAACAGCACCATCACGGCCCCCACATAGACCAGCACCAAGGTGATGGCCAGGAACTCGGCCTTGAGCATGAGCCAAAGCGCGGCGGCCTGAAAGAAGGCCAGCACGAGATACAGGGCCGCGTGGACCGGATTGCGCGCCGTGATCACGCGAAACGCTGCAAAAAGCAGCACCGCGGAGAAGGCATAAAACAGAGCTGATTGGACGTCCATGGTTCTGGCTGGTTGCTGTCACCCTCGGGCGGGGGGCCGCCGGGTGGGCAGGTGTTCCTCGGTTCGATTCAGCGGATTGCTCGGTTGGGCTTGATCGGCATCAACGGTACTTGGCATCGGCCGCCTTATTGGCCGCAATTTCGGCCTCATAGCGGTCACCGACGGCCAGCAACATCTCTTTGGTGAAGTACAGGTCGCCCCGTTTTTCGCCGTGGTACTCAAGGATGTGGGTCTCGACGATGGAGTCGACCGGGCAGCTCTCTTCGCAAAAGCCGCAAAAAATGCACTTGGTCAGATCGATGTCATAGCGGGTGGTGCGGCGGCTTCCGTCGTCACGAACTTCCGATTCGATCGTGATGGCCAGCGCCGGGCACACCGCCTCGCACAGCTTGCAGGCGATGCAGCGCTCTTCGCCATTGTCATAACGGCGCAGCGCATGCAGGCCCCGAAAACGCGGCGACAGCGGCGTTTTTTCTTCGGGGAACTGCACCGTGATCTTGCGCCTGAACATGTACTTGCCGGTCAGGGCCATGCCCTTGAACAGCTCGGTCAGCATGAAACTGGAGAGGAAGTCCTTCAGGGAGAAGGACGAGGGCCGGGACAGGGTCTCAGTGCTCATGACTTACTTCCAGATATTGAGAGGGGTGTGCATCCACACAGCCACCACCACCAACCACACCAGAGTGACCGGAATGAAGATCTTCCAGCCCAGCCGCATGATCTGGTCGTAGCGAAAGCGCGGGAACGTGGCACGCACCCACAGGAACAGGGTGACGACGACAAAGGTCTTCAGGCCCAGCCAGATCCAGCCCGGAATCCAGGCCAACGCCTCGATCGGGGGCAGCCAGCCGCCCAGGAACATGATCACGCACAAGATGGAGACCAAGATCATGTTGGCGTACTCGGCCAAGAAGAACATGGCAAAGGCCATGCCCGAGTACTCCACCATGTGACCCGCGACGATCTCGGACTCGCCCTCCACCACATCAAAGGGGTGGCGGTTGGTTTCGGCCAGACCGGCAATGAAGTAGACCAAGAAAATCGGCAACAGCGGCAGCCAGTTCCACGACAGAAAGCCCAGACCCATGTCTGCGCCCATGCCCTTGCCCTGCCCCATCACGATGTCGGTCATGTTCAGGCTGGCAGAAACCATGAGCACCACCACCAGGCAAAAACCCATGGCGATCTCGTAGCTCACCATCTGCGCCGAGGCCCGCAAGGCACCGAGGAAGGCGTACTTGGAGTTCGACGCCCAGCCGGCAATGATGACGCCGTAGACCTCCAAGGAGGTGATGGCCATCAGAAACAGCAGGCCAGCGTTGATGTTGGCCAGCGCCACTTCAGGGCCAAAAGGAATCACCGCCCAGGCGGCCAGCGCCGGCATGATGGTCATGATCGGGCCGAGCACGAACAAGCCCTTGCTGGCGGCCGTCGGCATGATGATTTCTTTGGTCAGCAGCTTGAGCGCATCGGCAATGGGCTGCAACAGGCCGCCGGGGCCGACGCGGTTGGGCCCCAGACGCACCTGTGTAAAGCCAATCGCCTTGCGCTCCCACAAGGTCAGGTAGGCCACGCAGCCCATCAGGGGCAGCAGCACCGCCACGATCTTGATCAGGTTCCAGACCACAGGCCACAGCGTGGGCCCGAGCAGCCCCTGGCCAGCCAGGTACAGGCTCTCTATCATGCGCTCACCCCTTGTTCGTGCTGTGCGCCATGGCCGGCGCGCGCATCGGCCGTCAACTGCAGCGACGGCGCGCGTCGCACCATCGGATCGAGCTGGTAGATCGAGGCGGTCACTGGCTCGCCCGCCAGGCCGTCGTCACTGCGAAACACCGCCGCATTGCTCAGCTCGGCGGCCGGGATGAAACGCGCACCTTCGGCCGGCGGCGCGCCAATGGCCTGCGCCAGCACATCGCCTGTCGACTCGGCGTCAAAGCCCGCAAGACCGAGCATATTGCCCAGCACGCGCAGCACCTTCCAGCCCGGCCGCGCCTGCCCTGCGGGCTTGACGACCGCGTGAAAGCTCTGCACACGGGCCTCGGCATTGACGAAGGTCCCGGGTGTTTCTGTGAAGGGTGCGATCGGCAGCAGCACGTCACTGACATCCCTATTGGCTTTGAAGGCGCTGAGCGTGACCACCATCTGAGCGCGCCCGAGCGCGGTCTTTGCAGCCGCACCGGCCGCCGAATCAAACTCGGGCTCGGCGCCCAGCAGCAACACAGCCTTGAGTGAGCCGCCGAGCATCTGAGCGGCATCGAGCCCGCCGCTTTGGGGCTGGGCACCCACCCACTGAGCGCCAACGGTGTTGGCCGCCTCGGTGAGGTAGCCGACGCTGGCGCCAGTGCGCTCGGCGATCCAGCCAGCCACCGCCAGCAGGCTCTGGGCCTGCCCATGGTGGGCGGCCGCGTTGCCGAGCAAAATCGCCTTGCGTTGTCCAGCGATCAAGGCCTGTGCCATGCCGCGGGCCACATCGCCCACCTGCGCGGCCGCCGGCATGCCCGCCGGCAAATCCACGCCCTGAACCTGAGCCAGAGCGCTGGCCACCTCCAGCAGCGCGGCCAGCCACTGCGCGGGCGCCTCAAGACGGCTGTGCGACAGGGGCATGGCCCAGGCATCGGGGCTGGGCAGCTGCTTGAGACTGTTGAGGCTCATGACCTTGGCGCCCTGACGGGCGGCCTGGCGCAGCCTCAGGGCAAACAGGGGGTGGTCCTTGCGCAGGTTCGAGCCGATCACAAGCGCCGCTTGCAAACTCGACAGGCTGGCGATCGAGGTACCGAGCCAGCGCACGCCCTGCCCTGGCGTGAACTGGGCGCAGCGCAGGCGGTGATCGATGTTGTCGCTGCCCAGCCTGCGCATGAGCAGGCCGGCCAGGTAGAGCTCTTCGAGCGTGCTGTGCGGACTGGCCAGCGTGCCGATCGAGGACGGCCCATGGTCCTGGGCGATCTGCTTGAGGCCGTTGGCCACGTACTCGAGGGCAACCTGCCAGTCGACTTCCTGCCACTGCCCGCCCTGCTTGAGCATGGGCGCGGTCAGGCGCTCCTCTGAGTTAAGTGCCTCGTAGGAGAAACGATCGCGGTCGGCGATCCAACATTCATTGATCTCGTCGTTTTCCAGGGGCAGCACACGCATGACCTGGTTTTGCTTGACCTGCACCACCAAGTTGGCGCCGGTGGCGTCATGGGGGCTGATGGACTTGCGACGCGACAGCTCCCAGGTGCGGGCGCTGTAGCGAAAGGGCTTGCTGGTCAGCGCGCCGACCGGGCAGATGTCGATCATGTTGCCCGACAACTCAGAGTCGACCGACATGCCCACAAAGGTCTCGATTTCCGAATGCTCGCCGCGGTGCGACATGCCCAGCTCCATGGCGCCGGCCACCTCCTGGCCAAAGCGCACGCAGCGGGTGCAGTGGATGCAGCGGCTCATCTCCTCCATGCTGATCAAGGGGCCGACGTCCTTGTGCAGCACCACG
>JAIXWZ010000047.1 GCA_027491035.1 Comamonadaceae bacterium
ACCTCCATTCGCGGCAACATCTTCGGCATGGTCGGCATGGCCATTGCCGTGCTCACCACGGGCGCGCTCATCGTCGAGCTCTCGGGCACGGCCGCGGGCCTGGGCTATGTCTTGCTGGGTCTGGTGGTTGGCGGCGCGGCCGGCACCCTGATGGCCCAGCGGGTCGAGATGACCAAGATGCCCGAGCTGGTGGCCTTCATGCACAGCATGATCGGCCTGGCCGCCGTGTTCATCGCCATTGCCGCAGTGGTCGAGCCTGCTGCCTTTGGCATCGTCGCCAAGGGCAAGGGCACCGTCGATATTCCCTATGGCAACCGGCTCGAGCTCTTCTTGGGCGCGGCCATCGGCGCCATCACCTTCAGCGGCTCGGTCATCGCTTTTGGCAAGCTCTCGGGCAAGTACAAGTTCCGCCTGTTCCAGGGCGCGCCGGTGGTGTTTTCCGGTCAGCACATGGTTAATTTGGTGCTGGGCCTGGCCACCATCGGCCTGGGCGTGTACTTCATGTTCACCGGCAACTGGGACGCCTTTTTGGTCATGCTGGCGCTGTCGTTCGTGCTGGGCGTGCTCATCATCATCCCGATTGGCGGGGCCGACATGCCGGTGGTGGTGTCCATGCTCAACAGCTACTCGGGCTGGGCGGCGGCGGGCATTGGCTTTAGCCTGAACAACAGCATGCTGATCGTGGCCGGCTCGCTGGTGGGCTCTTCGGGCGCGATCCTGAGCTACATCATGTGCAAGGCCATGAACCGCTCGTTCTTCAACGTCATCTTGGGTGGCTTTGGCGGCGATGCGGGCTCGGCGGCGCAGGGCTCTGCGGTGCAGCGCACCGCCAAGAGCGGCTCGGCCGACGATGCGGCCTTTATCTTGGGCAATGCCGAGAGCGTGATCATCGTGCCCGGCTACGGCCTGGCGGTGGCGCGCGCACAACACGCGGTCAAGGAACTGGCGCAAAAGCTCACCGAAAAAGGCGTCAACGTCAAATACGCCATCCATCCGGTGGCCGGCCGCATGCCCGGCCACATGAATGTGCTGCTGGCCGAGGCCGAAGTGCCTTACGACCAGGTTTTCGAGATGGAAGACATCAACGCCGAATTCGGCCAGGCCGATGTGGCCATCATCCTGGGCGCCAACGACGTGGTCAACCCGGCGGCGCACGTCAAGGGCAGCCCGATTTACGGCATGCCCATCCTGGAGGCCTACAAGGCCAAGACCGTGATCGTGAACAAGCGCTCCATGGCCGCCGGCTACGCGGGTTTGGACAACGAATTGTTTTATTTGGATAAAACCATGATGGTTTTTGGGGACGCGAAAAAAGTCATTGAAGACATGGGCAAGGCGATCGAATAATCGCCGTTCCTGGTGCCGCAGGCGGGCGGGCATACTCGGGCAGGGCCGAGTCGCCTGTGGCACGCGAACACAACAAGAAGGAGACTGCACATGAGCACACCAACCGCTGATCGCCCCTGGCTGCAAGCCTACCCACCGGGCGTGCCGGCCGACATTGACGCCTCCCAGTACCGCTCTCTGGTGGCCCTGCTTGAAGAGGGCTTTCAAAAGCATGGCGGCAAAACCGCCTACAGCTTTCTGGGCAAAGAGTTTGGCTTTTCCTACATCGACAGCGTCTCGCGCGCCTTTGCGGCCTATCTGCAGAGCCTGAGCCTGACCAAGGGCGATCGCGTGGCCATCATGATGCCCAACGTGCCGCAGTACCCGGTGGCCGTCGCCGCGATCTTGCGCGCCGGCTTCGTGGTGGTCAATGTCAACCCGCTCTACACCGCGCGCGAGCTCGAGCATCAACTCAAGGACTCGGGTGCCAAGGCCATCGTCATTCTTGAGAACTTTGGCGCCACGCTCGAGGCTTGTATCGCCCGCACGCCGGTGCAGCACGTGGTGCTGGCCACCATGGGCGACCGGTTGGGCTTTTTGAAGGGTGCCATCGTCAATTACGTGGTGCGCAAGGTCAAGAAGCTGGTGCCCGCCTTCACCTTGCCGCGGGCGGTGCCATTCAATGATGCGGTGGCGCAGGGCGCGCGCGCGCCGCTGCAAGCGCCCGAACTCACCCCCGATGATGTCGCGGTGCTGCAGTACACCGGCGGCACCACGGGGGTCTCCAAGGGCGCGGTGCTCCTGCACCGCAACATCATCGCCAACTTGCTGCAGTCCGAAGCCTGGAACGCGCCAGCGATGGCCGCCATCCCCGAGGGCGAGCAGCCCACCTATGTGTGCGCGCTGCCGCTCTATCACATCTTTGCCTTCACGGTGAACATGATGCTGGGCATGCGCTCGGGCGCCAAGAACATCCTCATTCCCAATCCGCGTGATCTGCCGGCTGTGCTCAAGGAGCTGGCCAATCACCGCATCCACATGTTTCCGGCGGTCAGCACCTTGTTCAATGGGCTGGCCAACCACCCCGATTTCGGCAAGGTCGACTGGTCGCACCTGAAGGTCTCGCTCGGCGGCGGCATGGCGGTGCAAAGTGCGGTGGCCAAGCTCTGGCTCGAGAAAACCGGCTGCCCGATCTGCGAAGGCTATGGCCTGTCTGAAACCTCGCCGTCGGCCAGCTGCAACCCGGTGACCAGCCGGCAGTTCACCGGCACCATCGGCGTGCCCATTCCCAGCACCTGGTTCAAGCTGCTCGACGACGACGGGCGCGATGTGGCCCCGGGCCAGCCCGGCGAGATCGCCATCAAGGGCCCGCAGGTCATGGCCGGCTACTGGCAGCGCCCCGAAGAGACCGCCAAGGTGATGACGGCCGACGGTTACTTTCGCTCGGGCGACATCGGCACTGTCGACGAGCACGGTTTCTTCAAGATCGTCGACCGCAAGAAAGACATGATTTTGGTCAGCGGCTTTAACGTCTACCCCAACGAAATCGAAGACGTGGTGGGCATGCTGCCCGGCGTGCTCGAGGCCGCTTGCGTGGGCGTGCCCGATGACAAGCAGGGCGAGGCGATCAAGCTGGTCATCGTCAAGAAAGACCCGGCGCTCACCGAGGAGCAGGTGCGCGAGCATTGCCGCGCCAACCTGACGGGCTACAAGCAGCCCAAGGTGGTAGAGTTTCGCACCGAGCTGCCCAAGACGCCGGTGGGCAAAATCTTGAGGCGCGAGCTGCGCGATAAGAAATAGTGTTCGAGGCCTGCTTGCAGGCCTTTTTTCATGGAGGATCGCTCGATGTCTTTGCACCGTCGTCTTTTTCTGGCCGCAGGCGCAACTGTGGCTGCGCCTACCGTGTGGGCCCAAGCCGGTCACGCGCACCACCACCCGGCCTCGCACGGCGCCGGGCATCCGCCCTTGCCAGTGGCGCCGCCCTCGGCCGAGCCCTACGCGCGTCTGCGCGACGGCCAGCCCCATCACCTCACGCCCGATCAGACCGCGCAGCGCTCCTTTCAAAGCCCGGCACCGGCCGGCCCGCCAGGCCGCTGGATCACCCGCGCCGCGCTGCCCATCCCCCGCAGCGAGATGGCCTGGGCCACCGAGTGGGCAGGCCGCATGCACGTCATTGGCGGCTATGGCGAAGGCCGGGTCGATCGCGGTTACCACCATGTCTACGAGCCGCGCACCGACACCTGGTTCAACGCCGCGGCCTTGCCGCGCGGGGCCAACCATGTGGCGGTGGTGGCCGACAAGGGGCGCATCTACGCTTTTGGCGGCTTCATTGAGCAAAACCGCAACCCCGACAACCACGCGTATGTTTATGAGGTCGGCCAGGACAAGTGGGTCTCGGTGGCCCCGCTGCCTCGGCCGCGCGGGGCGGCCGCAGCGGTGGCTCTGGACGGCAAGATCCACCTGATCGGCGGCGCGGGCGCGCCCACCGACGAGCGTGCCAGTGTGGGCTGGCACGAGGTCTACGATCCGCAGGCCGACCGCTGGAGCCGGCGCAAGGCCTTGCCCGGCGGGCGCGACCATGTGGGCTGTGTGGCCTGGCAGGGGCGCATTCATGTCATCGGTGGGCGCTTCAACACCTTCGAATACAACACCGACCTGCACCACGTCTACCTGCCCGAGCGCGACACCTGGGAGCTGCGCGCACCGCTGCCGGTGGCGCGCTCCGGTCACGGGCTGGTGATCTACCGCGATCGCCTGTTTGCCATGGGCGGCGAGGGCGGCATCATCAACCGAGCGGGTCAGCAGACCGTGTTTGGCCAAATGGAAAGCTACGACTCGCGCAGCGACAGCTGGCAAGCCCACGCGCCGATGCCGACGCCGCGCCATGCGGTGGCTGCCGTGACCATTGGCGATGCGATTTATGTGGCCGGCGGCGGCGCTGTTTTGGGCGGCGGCGTGCAGTCGGCGGTGCACGAGGCCTACACGCTGGGCTGAGCGCGCACTCAAGAGCGCCCGGCAGCCTGGCTCAGCCCGCGAGCATGTTGATGGCCACCAGGGCCAGAAAGCCGGCAAACAGTTTTTGCAGCAGCCGCCGGTCCAGGTGCTGGGACAGGCGCGCGCCCCAGTTTGCAAAAAACACGCTGCTCGCGCTGATGCCCAGCACAGCCCAGATGTGCACATAGCCCCAGGCCTGGTCGTTGGGCGGGCCGATCAGCCCCAAGCCGATCGCGCCCACCAAAGAAATCGGCATCGCCACAGCTGAGCTGACCACCACCGCGTGACGCAAATCCACGCCCCGCAACACCAGGTAGGGCACGGTCATCGCGCCGCCGCTGACCCCCAGCAAAGTCGACACATGGCCGATGAAGGCACCTGCCCCCAATAGCTCGGCTGGTCGGGGCATCTGCACCCGCGAATGCGACGACTGCTGCCACAGCAGGCTCAAGCAGGTCAGCGCGGCAAAGATGCCAAAGCCAGTGCGCAGCCAGCCGGTTGCGGCCCACGACGCGACCCACACGGCCACCAGCGCGCCCACGCTAACGGCAGCCAAGAGCCCGCCCAGCGGCCCCAGCTCAAGGCGCCCGGCTCGCCAATGCGTCCAGGAGCTGCTGACCGAAGTCACCACCACACAGGCCAGCGACGTGGCCACGGCAAAGTGCATCACCTGCGGGCCCAGGACCGGGTCATCACGCCAGAGCATGTACAGCGTGGGCACAATCACCAGCCCGCCGCCCACCCCAAACAGACCGGCCGTGAAACCGGCGGCTGCACCGACCAGCAGGACCAGCAAGAGCAGCTGCGTCATGCGGGCAGGCGGCCGAGGGCCAGACTCGACCGGCTGCGAAGGTGCGCGGCCTTAGCAGGCATGGCGCTCATGTATCAAGCTCATGCATCAAGTTCATGCTTGGGGTTCATCACCAAGATTTACGGCACCTCGCGGCCCAGGGCGAGCTCATAGAGTTCGAACCAGGTCTGCCGGCCCATGGGCACTTGCAGGCTTTGCGCGAAGGCTTTGATGCGCTCGAGCCGGTTGCTGCCCATCACGGGAATCACTCCGGCCGGATGGTGCAGCAGCCAGGCCACGGCGACGGCCGAGGCATCGGCCTCGCAGGCCCGCCCCAGTTGCTCGAGCCGCTCAAGCAGCCGCCCCGCGCCGCCTTGCGCAAACAGACGACCACCGCCCAAGGGCGACCAGGCCATCACCGGCATGCGGTGGGTCTGGGCATGCGCCATCTGAGCGTTGGTCAAGGGCTCGACGTGTACCAAGCTCAACTCGATCTGGTTGGTTTGCAGGCGGTGACGCATGCGCGACTGCAGCAAGTCAACGTCCCACGGCTGGTAATTGGACACACCGACGGCGCGCACCTTGCCCGCATCGATCAGGCCATCGAGACAGCTGCCCAAGGCCTGCGCATCGCACAGGGGGTCGGGCCGGTGGATGAGCAGCAGGTCGATCACGTCCACGCCGATGCGCTCGAGCGAGCGCTCGACGCTGGCCCTCACATGCGCGGGCGTGGTGTCGTAGTGCTTGACGCGCGTCTGTGGCCACTGCGCCGACAGCAGCATGATGTCGGTCTTGGTGACGATCTCGATCTGATCGCGCAGCGAAGGCCTGGCCTTGATGGCCTGGCCAAACAGCGCCTCACAGCGGTAGTCGCCGTAGATGTCGGCGTGGTCGAAGGTGCTGATGCCCTGGGCCAGACAGGCGTCGATGCGCGCCAGGTTGGCGCTGACGCTGGTGTCGTCGGCCTCGGACAGGCGCCAGACGCCGCAGGCGATCTGGCTCAGGCTGCGCCCATTGGGCAAGGACATTCTTTTCATGAAAACCGCTCCGGTGATCAGCGCCGCACGCCCACGCCCAGCGGCGTGGCCGGCACTTGGGCGGGCACGCGCCCGTAGGCATGGGGCAGCGACAGGGTCTTGAGCTGCGGCAGCACCTTGGTGCCAAAGATCTCGCACTCCTGAAGGTGAGGATAGCCTGAAAAAATGAAAGCCCGGATGCCCATTTTCATGTAGTCATGAATTTCGCTGAGCACCTGATCGACGCTGCCCACCAGGGCCGCGCCGCAGCCGCTGCGTGCCAGCCCCACACCCGTCCACAGATGCGGCTCGACATAGCCCTCGTCATCAGCCGCTTGCCGATTGGCGCTTTGCAGGGCCACGCCCAGACTGCCTGAATCGAGCGCCCGACCGCGGATTTCGGAGCCCTTGTTCACATCGAGCCGCGACAGCAGGTGCCGCGCGTAATCGCGCGCCTCGGATTGCGTGTCACGCACGATCATGTGCACCCGCAAGCCGTAATCGAGGATGCGGCCGTGCTGGGCGGCCTGTGCATGCACATCGCGCATGCGCTGGGCCAGCAGCGCCTTGGGCTCGGGCCACATCAGATAGGTGTCGCAGTGCGCGCCGCACAGAGCCAGCGCGTCAGGGCTGTAGCCGCCGAAGTACAGCAGCGGCCCGCCCTGCCCCTGATAGGGCTTGACCGGATCGGTGGGAACGCCCTTGAACTGATAGACCTGGCCCTCGTAATCGATCACCTCGCGGCTCCAGGCCTGCTTGAGAATCTCGACGACCTCCCAGCTGCGGCGGTAGCGGTAGGCGCTGTCGGCGCGCTCGCCGGGAAAGTCCGAAGAAATCACGTTGAGCGTCAGCCGCCCGCGCAGCATGTGGTCGAGCGTGGCCACGGTTCGGGCCAGCATCAGCGGATGCAACTCGCCGCAGCGGATGGCCGCCAGCATGTTCATGCGCTCGATCTGCGGCGCCATCGCCGCCACAAAACTCAGCGTGTCCTGGCCGACCTGATAGGACGAGGGGCACAAGATGTTGCGAAAGCCCAGCGCATCGGCGCGCCGGGCAATGGCGCTCGTGTGCTCCCAGCTGCTGCGCAGATCACCCTCTGGCAGCCCGAGGAAACGGTAGTCGTCTGAGCAAAGCGGTGCAAACCACGCGACCTCTGCCCCGTCAAGATCAGCGCCACGCACGGGAACCACGCTCATAAGGACTCCAGGGTTGTGGAAGTAAATGAATTGTAGATGAATTGCGCAGACCCGGGCCGCTCCGCCGCTGCGAGGCACGTCACTGGCTCGTTATCGCGAGGCGTGGCCGCCAGTTCGTCATCGCCAGCCTGCCACTGTTTCGTCATCGCCAGTCGGCCAATATTTCGTCATTGCGAGGCGCGCAGCGATCCCCCCGTCATTGCGAGGCGCGCAGCGCCGTGGCAATCTATGTCGTGGTGCGACGGCCGATGGATTGCTTCGTTCCTCGCAATGACGGGGCGGGGCGCAACGACGGGGCGGGGGTGCAATGATGGGGCGGGGCGCAATGCGGCCCCTATCCCGTGATCGCGAGACGCTGGCTCTAGTTCGTCATCGCCAGTCGGCCACTGTTTCGTCATTGCGACGCGCGCAGCGATCCCCCCGTCATTGCGAGGCGCGCAGCGCCGTGGCAATCCAGGTCTTCATGCTGCAACAGAATTTGTCATACTAGGTCATGAAATCCGCCGAGACTGCCGCACCGTTGCCGATGTATTTGCAGATTGCCGAGTTGCTGGCGCGGCAGATCAAGGCCGGGCATTGGCATCGGGGTGAGCGGCTGCCGACGGAGGCCGCGTTGGCCCAGCGGCTGGGGGTGGCTGTCGGCACGTTGCGCAAAGCGCTGGCTTTGCTCGCCCAGCAGGGCGTGCTCGAGCGCATCCAGGGTTCGGGCACCTATGTGCGCAAGACCGCCGGCACGGGCCAGATTTACGAGCTGTTTCGGCTGGAGCTGACCACCGGGCCTGGCCTGCCGACGGCCAGGGTGCTGGAGGTGGTGCGTGTGCCCAGGCCGCCATCGGTGCCGCCGATCGACGCGTCCGTGCGTTCACTGCTGTGGCGGATCCGCCGGCTGCGCTTGCTCAGCCAGGTTCCGGTGGCGCTGGAGGAAATCTGGTTTTCGGCCAGCCGGCTCAAGGACCTGACGGCGGCGCAGCTGGGCGATTCGATGTACTTGTTTTACCAGCAGCGTTTGCAGCTGTCGATTGCGCGCGTGGAAGACCGGATCGGCGCGCGTGCGGCGCCGCCTTGGGCGAGCCCACCCTTTGGGCTGGCCCCGGGCGATGTCGGCGGTTTCATCGAGCGCTTGTCTTGGACGGCTGGCAATGAGCTGGCCGAGTATTCGCACACCTGGTTCGACCCGGCGGTCTGCCGGTACTGCTCGCGCTTGAGCCAGTAGGCGCTGGGCGCCCCTGTGCCCCCCTGTGCCTTTAACCCACCGCTGCGCGCGGGCTCAGGGCCGACACGGCCGCATCCCATGCGGCCAGCTTGGCCTGGGCCTGGTCGCGGCTCATCTGGGGCTCGAAAATGCGCTCGATGCTCAGGCGATCGCGCAGGTCCTGCGCGCTGCCAAACACGCCGGCGTGCAAGCCGGCCAGCACGGCCGCGCCCAGCGCAGTGGTCTCGATCGTGGCGGGCCGCAGCACGGGCAGGCCCAGCAGGTCGGCCTGCATCTGCATCAGCAGGTTGTTGGCGCTGGCACCGCCGTCGACACGCAGCCCGGCCAGGCCGCCCAGATCGCGGGCATCGGCCTGCATGGCTTGCAGCAAGACCGCGCTTTGCAAGGCGATGCTCTCCAGCGCCGCGCGTGCAATATGGGCCGCCTGCGTGCCGCGGGTCAGCCCCTGGATGCTGCCACGCGCATGGGGCAGCCAGTAGGGCGCGCCCAGGCCTGCAAAGGCGGGCACCACCACCACGCCGTCCGTGTCATCGACCGATGCGGCCAGTGCCTCCACATCGCTGCTGCGCTCGATCAGCTTGAGCCCGTCGCGCAGCCACTGCACCACTGCGCCGCCGATAAACACGCTGCCTTCGAGCGCGTATGCCGGTGCGCTGCCCGCGCTCAGGCGAGCCGCGCAAGTGGTGATCAGCCCGTTGCGGCTGGTCGGCGCATCCGAGCCGGTGTGCATCAGCATGAAGCAGCCGGTGCCATAGGTGTTCTTGACATCGCCGCTTTGAAGGCAGGTCTGGCCGAGCAGGGCCGCCTGCTGGTCGCCCGCCACCCCGCCGATGCGCAGCGGCCGGTCACCCTGACCGAGCAGGCCGCCCTGAACCACGCCGAAGTCGGCCACCGAGGGCAGCACCTCGGGCAGCACTTTGCGTGGAATGTCGAACAGCTCCAGCAACTCGTCGTCCCACTGTCCCGTGTGGATGTTGAGCAGCAAGGTGCGGCTGGCGTTGCTGATGTCGGTGACATGGCGCTGGCCGCCGGTGAGCTGCCAGATCAACCAGCTGTCGACCGTGCCAAAGGCCAGCTCACCCGCTTCGGCGCGCGCGCGCACACCGGGGACGTGGTCGAGCATCCAGCGCAGCTTGGTGGCCGAGAAGTAGGGATCGAGCCGCAGACCGGTGCGCTCGCGCACCAGCGCCTCGTGGCCCTGCTCGCGCAGCTGCTGGCACAGCGGCTCGGTGCGCCGGTCCTGCCAGACGATGGCGTGGTGTACGGGCTCGCCCGTGCGCCGGCTCCACACCAGCGTGGTCTCGCGCTGATTGGTGATGCCCAGCGCAGCCAGATCGCCACAGGCCAGCTGGGCGCGCTCGAGCGCCTGGCGGGCGGTGCCCAGCTGGGTGCGCCAGATCTCCATCGGATCGTGCTCGACCCAGCCTGGCTGCGGGTAGTGCTGCGCGAATTCCTGTTGGGCCAGGGCGACAATGCGCCCGCTGTCGTCAAACACGATGGCCCGAGAGCTGGTGGTGCCCTGGTCGAGGGCCATGAGGTAGGCGCTCACGTCGATGGTTCCCCTTGCGGATTCTTCAAGTTTGGGCCACCCGCGCCGCCGCTGGCAGACAGCTGGGGGTGCAAGCGGCCATCATAGAATGAATGCAGAAGTGGACCCCCTCATGCGACCTGATCTGACCGACTGGGCTGCCCGCCTCAACAACAAGCCGCCCGATGTGTTGGTCATCGGCGGCGGGGCCACCGGGCTGGGCGTGGCGGTGCAGGCGGCGCTCGAGGGCAGGCGGGTGGTGCTGGTGGAGGCGCGCGATTTCGCCAGCGGCACCTCTTCGCGCTCGACCAAGCTGCTGCACGGTGGTGTGCGCTACCTGGCGCAGGGGCGCATCGCGCTGGTGCGCCAGGCGCTGCAAGAGCGTGCGGTGGTGCTCGGCCTGGCCCCCCACCTGGCCCAGCCCCTGCCCTTTGTGGTGGCCGAAAGCAATCCCCTGCGCTGGGCGCTCACGCTGCTGGGCCTGAAGCTCTACCAGTGGCTGGCCGGCAGTCTGAGCCTGGGCAAGACGCAGGCGATCGGCCCTGCGGCCATGCGTCAGATCCTGCCCGCGCTGGCATCTGCTTTTGCCGGTGTGCGCTACTGGGACGGCCAGTTCGATGACGCCCGCCTGGCCCTGGCCTTGGCTCAAACTGCCCGTGACGCGGGCGCCGAGCTGCGCAACCACACGCGCGTCACCGGACTGAGCGCACACGGGCAGGGCTGGCAGATTGAGCTGCAAGACGAGCTCAGCGGTGCGCGCGCTGTGCTGCAAGCGCCCTGCGTGGTCAATGCGGCCGGGGTCTGGGTCGACGAGGTGCGGCGGCGTGTTGATGGCCAGCCGGCCAGCCTGCGCCCGCTGGTGCGTCCAAGCCAGGGCGTGCACCTTGTGGTGAGCCGGCAGACCCTGCCTTTGCGCGAAGCCGTGCTGGTGCCGCGCACCCAAGATGGCCGGGTGCTTTTTGCTGTGCCCTGGCTGGGCGCGACCGTGATCGGCACGACCGACACGCCGCGTGAGGATGCGCCCCTGGAGCCGCGGCCCCTGGCGGCCGAACTGCAGTTCCTGTTGCAGCAAACGCAGCGCAGCCTGGGCGTGCTGCTGGCGCCTGAGCAGGTGCTCAGCGTGTGGGTGGGGCTGCGGCCCCTGGTCGAGGCGGGCCCGGCCAGCGCCGAGCCCACGGCGGCCCTCTCACGCGAGCACCTGATCGTGCGCGAGGCGCAGGGCCTGCTCACGGTCACCGGTGGCAAATGGACCACCTACCGGGCGATGGCCCAAGAGGTGATGGCCGCTCTGGTGGCCGCCGGCGATCTGCCGGCGCCCGCGCGCAAGGCGCAGACGGCGCACCACCGCCTCTGGGGCGCGCCGCCGGCATCGGCCGTCAGTTTGCAAGACGCGCCGGGCCCGCACCTGCTGGGCAGCGTGCAGCCGGACGCTGGGGCCGACAAGGTCGGGGACCTGGCCCACCTGGGCATGGGGCTGACGCAGGCCATGGTGCGCCACAGCGCCCGCCACGAATGGGCGGTGACGGTCGAGGACATGCTGGCGCGCCGTTGGCGGGCCCTGTTCCTCGATGCCCGCGCGGCCAAGGCGATGGCGCCGCAGGTGGCCCGCCTGCTCGAGCAGGAGACCGGCATCGATCCTCAGCTGCCGCAGTTTCTGGCGCTGTGCGACCAATACACAATGGACAGCCGGGACACCCTTGAGAGCCTCCAGTCCCGCAGCGCTGCAGCCGCAGAGCCTGCCGCAGCGCCCCACCCGAGGTCGATGGAGAACACGACTTGAGCCCCCATTCAACTGGCGCCGTGCGATACGGCCTGATCGGCTGCGGCATGATGGGGCAGGAGCACCTGCGCAATATCGCGCTGCTGCCCGGAGCCCGCGTCACCCGCATCTATGAGCCCGACGATGCGATGGCTGAGGCCAGCCTGGCGCTGGCAGCCGGCGCACAGCGCGCGGCCAGCCTGAGCGAGGTGGTCAGTGCGGCCGACGTCGACTGCCTGCTCATTGCCAGCCCCAACTTCCGCCACGCCCAGCAGCTGCGCGAGATCGCCGCGCTGCGGCCGCTGCCGCTGCTGCTCGAGAAGCCCGCCTGCACCGAGCGCGCCGATGTGGCGGCTCTGGCCGAGCTGGGGCGGCGCTACCCGGCGCCGATCTGGGTGGCCATGGAGTACCGCTACATGCCCCCGGTGATGCGCCTGGCGCAGGAGGTCCACAGCCAGGCGGCCATCGGTGCGGCCGTCATGCTCTCGATCCGCGAGCACCGCTTTCCTTTCCTGGTCAAGGTCGGCGACTGGAACCGGTTCAACCGCTACACCGGCGGCACCTTGGTGGAAAAGTGCTGTCACTTTTTCGACCTGATGCGCCACATCACCGGCAGCGAGCCGGTTCGCGTGTACAGCTCGGCCTCGGTGGCGCACAACCATCTCCAGGAGCGCTATGCCGACGGCACGCCCGACATCCTGGACAACGCCTATGTGGTGGTCGACTTTGCCAGCGGCCAGCGCGCCCTGCTCGAGCTGTGCATGTTTGCCGAAGGCGCGCGCTATCAGGAAGAGATCTCGGTGGTCGGCCCGCAGGGCAAGGTCGAGTGCTTTGTGCCCGGCCCCGGGCGTTTTTGGCCAGCGCACTTGGGCCAGCCGCCCGTGCCCAAGGTGGTGATCAGCCCGCGCCAGCCCAAGGGCCCGCGCGAGCTCGACGTGCCGGTTGACCCGGACGCACTGGCCGCGGGCGACCACAATGGCTCGACGCTCGAGCAGCACCAGCGCTTTAACGCCGTGGTCCGCGGCCAGGGCGTCGTCGAGGTGAGCCTGCAAGACGGCCTGGCGGCGGTGATGATGGGCCTGGCCGCCCAGGAGTCGGCGCGCACCGGACAGGCCATCAGCCTGCTCGAGGGCGACTACGCCCTGGGCCCGATTTTGAGCTGAGCCAGGGCCACGATGCGATGAAACCGGCGTTTGCGCTTGCGCGGCCTTCAGCCCTGGCTCTCGTCGGCCAGGCGCCGCATGAACTGCGCTGCTTCGCGCCAGTCGTCTGCGCCCATGGCATGGCCGCCGCTGCGCTGGCGCAAGTGCAGGCGCCAAGGGGTGGCCTGCCAGTGCGGCCGCAGGCGCTCGACCATGCGCCGGCTGCCCTCGGGATGGGCCCACAGATCGTCGAGCGCCTGCAGCACGCACAAGCCCCGCGGCGCGATGGCGCGCAGCCAGGCATAGGGTGCATCGGCCTCGATCAGGCTTTGCTGCACCGACGGGCGCAGCGCCTGCGCCGACAGCCAGTGCGGAAAGGCCGCCCCCAGTTGGGCCAGCGTCTCGGCCTGGGCCGGTGGGTTTTGCAGCGACGAGGCCCCACCGGTGCCGCTGTTGTGGGCCACCACCGCGTCGATCTGGCTGTACACCGATGCGGCCAGCAAGGCGGCCTTGCCCCCGCGGGAGTGGCCCACCACGCCCAGCCGGGCGATCTGCCCGCCCACCCCTTGGCCGATTTCCTGGCGCAAGGCCCGGCTGCTCTGCCCCAGCCCCCAGGCCCACACCGCGATGGCCGACCAGGGCTGCTCGGGCCACTGGCGGTGGACCGGGCCCAGGTGCAGGCTGCGCGCGTCATCGCTGGCCCATTGCGTGCGGTCCACCCAGGCCAGCGCGACGCGCAGGCGCAGGCACTGGCGCAGGGCCGCCGCACCGACAACATGGGGCCAGCAGGCGTCCGGGCTGAGCAGGACCGGGGCGCTTTGCGCGCCGCGCGGCCAGGCCAGGCGCAGCGCCCACCGGGGCCCTACAGGTTTACCTGCTTGGACCTGCCAACAAAAAAGGGTATACCCTGGCCTGTGTTGTGTTTGGGTGAGTTCGACGTGCAGGTCCACGTTGGCCGCAGGCAGGGGCCCGTAAAACGCCTCGATTGCCGCCTGCTGGGCCATGGCCTGCGCCCAAGAGTTGTCCATCCCGTTCATGCCCGGATTCTGGCTTGAAAGCCATGAACCTGGCCCCTTGATTTTTAACCCCCTCAGGAGAGCACCATGAAGAAAACAAGCTTAAAAACGAGCATAAAAACCAGCATGCCCAAGGTTGCCGCCGCGGCCGGTCTGCTTGCGGCTTTGGGCCTGGCCCAGGCCGCCGAAGTGCGGGTGATGTGCTATCAAGACGGCAACGAATGCGAGGTCACCGCCGATCTGGCCAAGCGCTTTGAGGCCCAGAACCCGGGCACCAAGATCGTGATCGACACCGTCCCCTACCGCACCGTCGTCGAGCAGCTGCCGGTGCAACTGGCCGCAGGCCAGGGGCCGGACATTGCCCGCGTGACCGATCTGGGCGGCCTGTCCAAGCACTACATGGACATCTCGCGCAGCCTGCGCAACCGCAAGCTGATGGACGACAACTTCGGCGCCACCGCCGGCTGGCTGCGCCCTTCGCCCGATGACAAGGGCATTTATGGCTTCATGTCGCAGCTCACCATGACCGGCCCTTTCGTCAACAAGACCCTGTTCGAGCAGGCCAAGGTGGCGATGCCCGGACCCAAGGCTTCCTGGGACGAATGGATGGATGCTGCGCGCCGTGTGGCCCGCGCAACCCAGACCAAGGCGGCTGTGGCCTGGGACCGTTCGGGCCACCGCTTCGCGGGCCCGGCCATCAGCTACGGCGCAAAAATCTTCAATGCCAAGGGCGAGCCGGTGATCGATGCCGGCTACAAGACGGCAGTGAGCAAGTTCGTGAGCTGGCACAAAGACGGCTTCATGATGCGCGAGGTCTGGGCCGGCTCGGGCGGCTCGACCTATGCCTCGTCGATCGACGAATTCATCAACGGCAACGTGGTCATGGTGCTGGCCGGCAGCTGGCAAATCGGCAACCTGCAAAAGAAGGTGGGCAACAACTTTGACTGGGTCGCTGTGCCCAACCCCTGCGGCCCGGCCGCCTGCACCGGCATTCCGGGCGGGGCTGCCTGGGTCGCGCTCAAGACCAGCAAGTCGCCCAAGGAGACGGCCGCCTTCTTGGAGTTCCTGGCCTCCGAGAGCGCCTACGCCGAGTTCACCGCCCGCACCAACAACATTCCCGCGCATGCCGGGTTGGCCCGCAAGGGGGTAAGCTACACCAATGCCGATGCCGCCTCCAAGGCCGCGCTGGGCACCTTCAGCTCAGGGGTGGCCAATTTGTCGCCAGTGGCCTATGAGTTCCAGGGCTACCGGTTCAACCGGGCCATCATGCTGCCGACCGTGACCCGGGTGACGCAGGCCATCGTGGGTGAAGCCAGTGTGGACGATGCGGTCAGCAAGATCGCCTCGGACATGGCCGATGCCCTCAAGCAGGCGCAAAGGTAAACCCTCGGCAGCATCAACCCACACCCTTGGACCGGCCCAGCGCCGGCCGGGCCCCGGTGGCCCGGCCGGCCCCGCTCTGAGCGCCTGACGCGCTGCTGCGGCCCGCGCCCACTGGCTTTATGAAACTGCTGGCTTTTTTCTTCAACCTGCTCGAGCCCTTGTTCCGCCTGGGCCAGCGCCTGCTGGGCGTGCGCAACCTGGCCTGGCTTTTTGTCGCCCCCAATCTGATCGTCTTTGGGGTGTTTTGCTTTTTGCCGATCCTGATCAACGTGGTTTACGCGGTCACAGGCGGCGTCAACCTGCTGCCCACGCAGCGCCCCTACACCGGCACCGAGAACTTTCGCATCCTGTTCGAGTGCACCAACTACCTCGACCTGTCGACCTGCCGCAAAGACATTTTTTGGCGGGCCATCTTCAACACGCTCAAGTTCAGTGTGTTGCAGGTGGGCTTGATGGTCCTGTTTTCCCTGATCACGGCGCTGGTGCTCAACCGCAAGATTCTGGGCCGCGGTTTCTGGCGCGGCGTGTTCTTCTACCCGGTGCTGCTCTCGCCCGTGGTGGTGGCCCTGATCTGGAAATGGCTGCTGCAAAGCCAGGGCGCCTTCAATGCGGGGCTGGTGGCGCTGGGTCTCGATCCGGTCGAATGGCTCACGCAAGCGGGCCCGGCCTTTTTCTGGGCCGTGTTCATCTCGATTTGGGCCCACATGGGCTTTTACACCCTCATCTTGCTGGCGGGTCTGCAGGCCATCCCCAAAGACCTTTACGAGGCCGCCGAGATGGACCGCGCCACGCCCTGGCGCACGCTGACCCGCATCACCTTGCCGCTGCTGCTGCCCAATTTGGTGGTGGTGCTGGTGCTCGCGGCGATCCGGGCGGTGCAGGTGTTTGACGAGGTCTTTGTGCTCACCGGCGGCGGCCCGGGTTCGGCCA
>JAIXWZ010000152.1 GCA_027491035.1 Comamonadaceae bacterium
CCATGACCACCTCGACCCTCGGCCAAAACACCGCCCAGGTCAACGCCCGGCCCAAAGTGCTGGGCCGGGCGCAATACGCCGGGGACCTCAAGCTGCCCGGCATGCTGCACGGCAAGGTGCTGCGCAGCCCCTACCCGCACGCGCGCATCGTGCGCATCGACACCTCGGCAGCGATGGCGCTGCCCGGGGTGCACGCGGTGCTGACCGGGGCCAACACCTCGGCCGTGCCCTGGGGTGTGCATCACAAGGAGAGGCGCACGCTGGCCCTCAATACCGTGCGTTTTGCGGGCGAAGAGGTTGCTGCGGTGGCCGCCGTCAGCGACGAGATCGCACGCGATGCACTCGATCTGATCGAGGTTCACTACGAGCCCCTGCCGGCCATTTTGGAGCCCGATCAGGCCCTGGCCGAGGGCACGGCGGGCCTGCATCCGGGCCGCGACAACCTGGCCCATGTGATCGAGTACGAGCGCGGCGACCCCGATACGGCCTTTGCCTCAGCGCACCTGGTCCACGAGCAAACCTACGAGACCCATGCCCAGTACCCGGGCTATATGGAGCCCATGGCCTCGGTGGCCGCGCTCGATCCGGACGGCCGACTTCAGGTCTGGACCTCCACCCAGTCGGCCTTCCTGGCACGCGCCAGACTGGCCGCGGTGCTGCAAATGCCGGCCTCGCGCATCCGCGTGGTGCAGACCACCACCGGCGGCGGCTTTGGCGCCAAGATCGTCGAAGACGCCAACAACCTCATTGCCGCCATGCTGGCCCTGGCCACCGGCCGGCCGGTGCGGCTGGTCAACAACCGCATCGAAGACTTCCAAGCCGCAGCCACCAGCCTGCCCGAGCGCATCCGCCTGCGTCTGGGCATGGACTCCAACGGCATCATCGTGGCCAAGGAGGTCGACATTTTGGCCAACTGCGGCGCCTACTGCGGCCTGTCTTCTGAGGTGATGCATGTCAGCGCCATGCGCAGCGACAACATGCACCGGCTGGCCCATGTGCGCTCGCGCGCCCGGCTGGTCTACACCCACACCCCCCCGCACGGCGCCTTCCGCGGCTTTGGTGGCACGCAAATGCTGTTTGCGCTCAACAGCCACATCGACACCATGGCGCGCATGCTCGGGCTGGACACGGTGCAGGTGCACCGCATCAACGCGATTGGCGCCGGCGAAACGACGGTGCACGGCTGGCGCATCGGCAGCACCGGCCTGCAGCAATGCCTGGACCAGTGCACCCAGGCACTGTCATGGCACAGCCCGCGCCCAAAAGGCGAAGGCGTGCTGCGGCGCGGCAAGGGCGTGGCGGCGGCCATGCATGTCAGTGGCAACCGCACGATTGGCAACTGGGACGGATCGACCGTGGTCATCAAGATGGCCGAAGACGGCCGCGTCATCGTGCACAGCGCCGAAGCCGACATGGGCCAAGGCGCGATGACCATGCTCGCGCAGATCGTGGCCCATGAGCTGGGCATACCGCTGTCCCATGTGCATGTGGCCACGCCCGATACCGACGCGGCCGCGTTTGCGATCGGCTCGCTGGCCTCGCGCGTGACCATCGTGGCGGGCAATGCCGCCATCGTGGCCGCCCGCGCTGCGCGCGACAAGCTGCTGGCTCTGGCCGCACAGCTTTGGCAACTGGCCCCCGAAGACCTGGAAATCGCCGAGGGCTGCGTGCGAAGCAGGAGTACTCCCGCGCGCAGCATGACGCTCGCCGCGCTGGCGCGCGAACACATCTGGCGCCATGGCGGGCACGAGATCATGGTGACCGGCACCTGGGACGCCAAGACGCAGATGCATGCCGATGACCTGAGCGGCAATATCGCCCCGGGCTACTCCTTTGCCGCGCAGGCGGTCGAGGTCGAGGTCGACACCGAGACCGGGCAGGTGCGGGTGATCGACAGCTTCGTTGCCGACGACTGCGGCAAGGCTCTGAACCCACTGGCTGTGCATGGCCAGAGCAACGGCGCGGCGGCGCAGGCCATTGGTTGGACGCTCTACGAGCAGTTGCACCTTGAAGATGGACGCATCGCCAATGGCAACTTTGCCGACTACACCATGCCCACCACCGAGGCGCTGCCGGCGCTGCGCAGCGGCATCGTCGAGTCCAACGACCCCAACGGGCCCTACGGCGCCAAGGGCGCCAGTGAGACGGCCATCCTGATGGGCGCACCTGCGATTGCCAACGCCATCTTCGATGCGGTGGGCGTGCGCATCACCCACCTGCCGATCACGCCCGAGAAGATGCTGGCGGCGCTGCGGGAGAAAGCCACGGGGGAGCGCGATCATGCGTGACTTTGACTTCCTGCAGCCCGCATCGGTGCATGAGGCCAGCCGCATGCTGGCCGACCTGGGCGAAGACTGCCGCGTGATCGCTGGCGGCACCGCGCTGATGCTGGTCATGCGCCAGCGCATGGTCAACCCCTCTCATGTGATTGCCGTCGACCAGATCGCCGCGATGCAAGGTATCGACTGGGACCATCGCGAAGGCCTGCGCATCGGCGCGCTGTCGCGGCACGCGGACCTGGCCTGCAGCGATGTGATCAAGACCCATCACCCCGTGCTTGCCGAGATGGCCGCCCAGGTGGCCAACCCGCAGGTGCGCAACCAGGGCACGCTGGGCGGCAACCTGTGCTACGGCGACCCGTCAACCGATCCGCCCGGACTGCTGATGGCCCTGGGCGCCCGGGTGGTGCTGCAAAGCTCACGCGGCCAGCGGGTGCTGAGCATGGAGGAATTTCTGCTGGACTTTTTCGCTACCGCGATTGAAAGCGACGAACTGCTCGTCGAGGTGCGCGTGCCGCCAATGGCCGCCGGCTCCCATGCCCAGTACACCCGCTTCAAGCGCACCGCCGCCGAGCACCGCCCCCTGGTCAGCGTATCGGCCGTGGCGCGGCTCGAGCAAGGCCACTGCCAGGACGTCCGCCTGGTGATTGGCGCCTCGGTGGCGGTACCGCGCCGAATCAGTCAGGCCGAGCAGTTCCTGCAGGGCAAGCGTGCGAGCGACGCGATCGCCATTGAAGCCGCGCAGATCGTTGCGCAGGCGATCGAGCCCATCTCAGACCTGCGCGGCTCGGCCGACTACCGGCGCGAGATGGTTCGCGTCCAGACCCGACGCACGCTTCAAACCCTGTTTGCCCGCTGGGGCACGCTCAAGGAGAGCGCATGAGCACACACCCCCTTTTTCTGCACGTCAATGGGCAGCCGGTCCAAAGCGAAGTGCCGGCGCGTCGCCTGCTCAGCGACTTCTTGCGTGACGACTTGCATTTAACCGGCACCAAGCGCGGTTGCGAAACCGGCACCTGCGGCGCCTGCTCGGTGCTGCTCGATGGGCGGCTGGTCAAGTCCTGCCTGAGCCTGGCGGTGCAGGCCAAGGGCTGCAGCATCAAGACCGTCGAAGGCCTGCAATCGGGCGATCGCCTGCACCCTTTGCAGGAGAGCTTCATGAACTGCGGCGGCCTGCAGTGCGGCTACTGCACCCCAGGCTTTCTGATGGCCGCCTGCGCCCTGCTCGAGCAGCATCCACGGCCCACCGAGGCACAAATTCGCGAGGGCCTGAGCGGCAATCTGTGCCGCTGCACCGGCTACACGCAGATCGTCGAATCGGTGCAGCAGGCCGCGGAGCAAATGCATGGAAATTGAGAAATCCATGCGCTGTAATGCCCCGGCCCAAGCCGTCTGGGCCCTGCTGCTTGACCCGCAAACCATGGGCGCTTGCGTGCCCGGCATGAAGTCGATCGATGTGCTCAGCCCGACCGAGTACCTGGCCGAGATGCATGTGAAGTTTTCCTTCATCAGTGCCAAATTCAAGCTGCGCACCACGGTGATCGAGCAGCGGCAGCCGCACTACCTGCGCAGCCAAGGCACCGGCGAAGACAGCTCCCTGGCCAGCACACTCAAGCAGGACAGCGAAATCTTTCTGACCGAGCAGCCCAATGGCCAGACCGAGCTGCGGATGAAGGTGCAGGTTCAGGTGCTCGGACGCCTGGGCACCTTTGGCCTGAGCGCCATGAAGACCAAGGCCGACCGGCTGTGGGAAGAATTCGCTCGCAACCTGCAGTCTCGGTTGGAGTCTCAACCGCCAGCCGGCGCTTGAGGCGGGCGGCCGCATCGCGCCGAGGCGGCGCTCCTACAAGGGGTCGGCCAGCGCCACCTGCCAGGCGTCATAGGCGTAGACCCAGTCGGCATTGCCCTGGGTCTTCATCCACTGGTTGCCGCGCGAGCCGATCTGGATCTCGGCGGTGCGCTTGAGGCGGCTTTGCGCGTAGCAGCGCAGCGCCTCGGGCACATCGTCGGCATGGTGCAGGCAGCGAGCCAGCACCACCGCGTCTTCGATGGCCATGCCAGCGCCTTGGGCCATGAAGGGCAGCATCGGATGGCAGGCATCGCCCAGCAGCGTCACCCGGCCGCGTGACCACTGGGGCAGCGGATCGCGCTCATACAAAGCGCTCTTGGTCACGCTCTGGCAGGCCTCCAGCAAGGCCCGAGCATCGGGGTGGTAGTCGCGGTAGAAGCTGCGCAACTCGTGCACATCGCCCTCACGGGTCCAGGATTCTTCGGTCCAGCTGTCCTGCGCCGTCGTGGCAAACACAAAGGTGTCGCGCCCCTGGTTGAGCGGAAAGGTGACGATCTGGCTGTGCGGGTTGGGGCCCCACCATTTGGTGAAGGCCTCGATTTCAGGCACCTGCCTGACGCGCTCGGTGGGCACCACCGAGCGAAACGACACCACACCGGTAAAGCGCGGCTGCTCGGCACCAAAAAGGCTCTGGCGCACGCGCGAATGAATGCCATCGGCACCGATCACCACATCATGACGCGCTATCGAGCCATCCTCAAAGGACAACTCGACCTGCTGGCCCTGCTCGCGCAGGCCGCGCAAACGCTGGCCAAGTCGAACCCGATCGCCCGCCAAACCAGCCGCCAGCACGCCCAGCAAATCGGCGCGGTGGATGGTCAACTGCGGCGCGCCGTAGCGCTGCTCGGCCGCATCGCCCATGGGCAGGCGCGAGGTCTCCAGACCGGTGTCCCAGTCCCGGCTGATGCGAAAGGTGGGCCGCGCCGCGTGCGCGCGGATGCCCTGGGCCACCGCCGGGCCCAGGCCGTCGAGCGCGCGCACCGTGTTGGGCGTGAGGTTGACGTCGGCGCCCACGCGGGCGTAACCGGACGCTTGTTCGTAAACAGTGACCTCATGGCCTTGGGCCTGCAAGGCAATGGCCGCTGTCAGGCCACCAATGCCGCCGCCCACAAGAGCGATATTCAACAAAACCGTCTCTGCCACGCTGCTACCCCTTCAATCTGTTCAAAAGACGCCCGAAAACGAGCCGCCATCCATCAAGATGTTTTGGCCGTTGATGTAACCGGCATGCACACTGCACAGGTAAGCGCAGGTGCGGCCAAACTCCTCGGGCCGCCCGAAGCGGTGGGCCGGATGGCTGGCCAGCCGCTTTTCAATCAGTTGCGCGGCATCGACGCCTTGGCGCGAAGCGGCCGCCTTGAAATTGCTGGCCAGCCGGGCGGTGTCGAAAGTGCCGGGCAGCAAGTTGTTGATGGTCACGCCGCGCGCCACCGTGCTGCGCGCCAAGCCCGCCACAAAGCCGGTCAGGCCGCTGCGCGCGCCATTGGACAGGCCCAGTTGATCGATGGGTGACTTGACGGCGCTGGAGGTGATGTTGACGATGCGGCCAAAACCGCGCGCCATCATGCCGTCGACGCTGGCCTTGATCAGCTCGATGGGGGCCAGCATATTGGCGTCGATGGCGGCCAGCCAATCCTCACGCTGCCAGTTGCGAAAGTCACCCGCAGGCGGGCCGCCGGCGTTGGTGACGATGATGTCGAAATCGCGCCCTGCATCGAAGATGCGCTCGCGTCCGGCCGCGGTGGTGACGTCGGCGGCCAGCGCCTGCACCCGGCCACCGTCAGGCCCGGCCAGGGCGCGCAACTGCTCGGCTGCCGCCTGCACGGTCGACTCGGTGCGCGCCACGATCATCACATCCACGCCCTCTTGCGCCAGCGCCTGCGCGCAGGCATAGCCCAGTCCGGCGCTGGCGCCGCACACCAACGCCCGCTTGCCAGAAATCCCCAAATCCATCACTGACCTCCCTGACGCACACGCTCGCGGATGCGCTCGCGCACCGGCACAAAGTCGTAGCTCGGATAGACCTCGACCGCAAACACACCCCAGGCCGAGCGCTCGAGCTCCAGGTTGACCTGCCCAAGCAGATGCGGCGGCACCTCGAGGGTGACGATCTGCCCCAGCCCCATGGCCACGGTCCACGACACCACCCGGGTGCCCGCGATCGGAAAACGCTCCCACCAATCGCTGGCTTTGAGGCGCGACTGAATATCGTCCAGCACCAGCCCGGCATGGTGCTTGAGGATGAGGGTCAGCAGCACCGGGGTCTGGGGCTCTGGGTTCATGTCGTCCTTCATGCCGTCCTCACTGCGCGCTGATGCCCCGGGCCCGGATGATGCGCGCCCAGGTCTGAGTTTCCTGCTGGATGTGGGCTGCAAATTGCGCCGGCCTTTGGGTGGCCTCACTCAAGCCCTGCCCACGCAACTGCTCGCGCACCGCACTTTGCGCCAAGATCTCGGCCGCATCGCGGGCGAGCTGATCGACCAAGGCTGGGGGCGTGCCAGCCGGCGCCAGCAGGCCGTACCACGAGGTCACCACCACGCCGGCGATGCCCTGCTCGGCCAGCGTCGGGATCTCGGAGGCCACCGGCGTGCGGCTGGTGTCGGTCAGGCCCAGCGCGATCAGCTTGCCGCTGCGAATATGAGGCAGCGTGGCCGGCAGATTGCTGAACATCACCGGCACGGTGCCGCCCAGCACATCGTTGAGCGCCGGGCCCGTGCCTTTGTAGGGCACATGCAGCAGGTCGGTCTCGGTCTGCTGCTTGAACAGCTCGCCGGCCAGGTGCAAGCCGCTGCCAATCCCCGGGGAAGCGTACGACAGCTCGCCGGGCCGCGCCTTGGCCTGGGCGATGAGCTCGCGCAGGCTGCCAATACGCGCGGCACTGCTGACCACCAGCACATTGGGTGCCTTGGCCAGCATGGTGATGGGCGCAAAGTCCCGCTCGATCTGGAACGGGAAGTTGGGCATCAGGGTGGGGTTGATCGTCAGATTACCCGCCGGCACCACCAGCAAGGTGCGGCCATCGGGGCGGGCGCGCTTGACCTTGTCGATGCCCAGATTGCCCGCAGCACCGGGCAGGTTCTCCACCACGGCCGGCACGCCCGTGCGCTTTTGCAGGCCCTCGGCCAAAATGCGGGCCAGCGTGTCGACCGGCCCGCCCGGCGGGAACGGCGCCACCAGCGTGATGCGCTCTTGCGCCCAGGCGCCTGAGCAGAACAAAAGAGCGAGCAACACACCAAGGGGCAGACCGCGCACAACCGCGCGCCGCAGCGCTGACAACAAGAAAACGCTCATGCTCGCGCCCAGGGCAGCGGGGCCTCGTTGAGGCCCCAGTAAAAACTCTTCTGGCGGGTGTAGTGCAAGATGCCCAGGCGGCCCTTTTCCTGGCCGTAGCCGCTCATCTTGACCCCGCTAAAGGGCGTGCTGATCGAAAACAGCTTGTAGGTGTTGATCCAGACCGTGCCCGTCTGCAGCGCGCGGCCAATTCGCCAGGCCGCTTTGTGGTCGCGCGTCCAGATGCCCGAGGCCAGGCCGTAGTCGTTGTCGTTGCACTGGGCAATCAGGTCGTCCTCGTCCTGCCAGGGCAGCAGCGCCAGCACCGGCCCGAAAATTTCCTCGCGGCACATGCGGGCGCTGTTGGGCAGAGCCTCGATGACGGTGGGCAGGTAATAGCTGCCCTGGTCGTAGTAGCCGCCCTGCGGCCGCTGGCCGCCGCACAGCAGCCGCCCGCCCTCGTCCAGGCCGAGCTGCACATAGCGCTCGACCGTCTCGCGGTGGGCACGGCTGACCAGCGGGCCCATGTGGGTGCTCTCAAGCGCCGGGTCGGCCACACGCAGATCCTTGATCGCCGCCAACAGGCGCGCCTTGAACGGCTCATACACCGAGGCGTGCACAAAGGCGCGCGAGCCGGCAATGCACGATTCGCCCGAGGAGCTGAAGATGCCAAACAGCACCCCGGCCACCGCATGGTCAAGGTCGGCATCGGCGCAGACGATGGTGGGCGATTTGCCGCCCAGCTCCAGCGAGGTGGGCATGAGTTTTTCGGCGGCCAGGCGCTGGATGCCCAGGCCCACCTGGGTGCCGCCGGTAAAGGCAATGCGCTGGATCAGGGGGTGACGCACCAGGGCGTCGCCGACCACCGAGCCCTTGCCCGGCAAGACACTGACGATGCCGGCCGGCACCCCCGCCTGCTCGGCGATGCGGGCCAGCTCGATGGCCATGCGCGGCGTGATCTCGGCCGGCTTGATGACGATGGCGCAACCCGCCGCCAGGGCTGGCGCCATCTTCTGCGCCTCACTGGCAATGGGCGAATTCCAAGGCGTGATCGCGCCCACCACCCCCAGCGGCTCGTGCACGCTCATGGTGAGAAAGTCGCCGCGCGCCGGCGTGAGCGTTTCCTCCCAGGTCTCGGCCGCCGCCGCATAAAACTGGAAAGTGCCCGCTGCGCTGGCCACCAACGCGCGACACTCCTTGATCGGCTTGCCGTTGTCGAGCCGCTGCAACTGAGCCAGCTCTTCGGCGCGAGCGCGGATGCCCTGCGCCATGCGGTGCAGCATGCCGGCGCGCTCGTGGTGCATGAGGCGCGCCCAGGCGGGCTGATGTCGCGCCTGCTCGGCCGCCTGCACGGCCTCGTCCACATCGGCCGCCGTGGCCGCGTGCAGCTCGGCCACGGCCGAGCCATCGTGCGGGTATTGGGTGGTGTAGGCGGGGCCGGAGGCATCGCGCCAGCGGCCGGCCAAAAGGGTCTGGATTTTTTCAGTCATAAGGTCAGGGCCGCCACGCGGTTGTGCAAAAAGCGCAGCGCCGACAGCACGGTCAGCGCCGAGGTCTTGGGGTTATCGGCCAGCGGCTTGCCACGCAGACGCACCTCAAGCTGACCAAAAGCGCCATGGGCCTCGAACTCGTGCACGTTCTCGTCTATGGTCGGGTCGGCGATCAGCCGAACTTGCGTGCGATCAAGACCCAGACCGGCCAGCGACAAAGTGGCGGCCACGTTCGCATTTTTGGGATACAGCCGGGCCGCCTCACGGGCGCTGGCTTGCAAGATCACCGTCGGCTCGCT
Source organism: Comamonadaceae bacterium (assembly GCA_027491035.1). Lineage (GTDB taxonomy): Bacteria > Pseudomonadota > Gammaproteobacteria > Burkholderiales > Burkholderiaceae_C > Polaromonas. The sequence continues at coordinate 9,188 of JAIXWZ010000152.1, forward strand.
CAGGCGGTCGAGCTCGACCTGTTGCTCGGCGGGCGAACCGCGCCAGCCCGCCGGTGGCTTGCGGCCGGTGTAGACCACCCGGTCGAGGCCGGCCAGACGCGCGGCCGACAAAGCATCGATGCCCGCGATCGCACCAGCCAGAAGGTGCAGCTGAGCCGCACCCTGCTTTGCCGCGGCCTCCAAGCGCTCGGGCAAGCCCGGCTCGGACAGGGCCCCGACCGAAAGCACTGCACACTCGATGCCGCGACTTAGCGCCGGCAGCACATGGTCGGTCAGCGCACTGTGGCCCGCGCATTCGAGCACCAGCGGCGTGTGCGCCGGCACCTGGTCGGTCACCGTCACGCCCGCACCCAGTTGCTGCTGCAGCGCCTGAACCCGCTCGGGCCTGACCACAATGTGCGTGATGCGCACGCCGGCCAGCGCATCGGCGCGCTGGTGCAGCGCGCGGCCGATCGCGCCGTAGCCAATGAGGGTCAGGTCCTGGGTTTTCACGAAAGCGCTCCGGGCGTTCAGGCCGTCTTCTTGGGCGGGCCGGCAAACTTGACCGGAAACTCGCCCCAGGCCTGCATATCGACCTCCACCACCACCGGCCCGCTGCGCTGCAGCGCCTGGCTGAGCAAGGGCCCGGTGGCCGCCGGATCATCAAGCCGGAAAAAAGCGGCCTGCATGCTGGCGCACAGGGCGGCAAAGTCAGGTGTGTGCAAGTCCACATAGCAGTGGCGGCTGCCGTAGACCGCATCTTGGATGTTGCGGATCACGCCGTAGCGGCGATCGTTCATCAGCAGCACCAGCACGTCGGCGCGCTCCTGCACCGCACAGGCCAGCTCGCCCAGGTTGAGCATGAAGCCGCCGTCGCCGGCGAGTACGACGGTCTTGCGGCCCAGCGCATGCTCGGCGCTGGCAATGGCCGCGCCGATGCCCATGGCCA
>JAIXWZ010000199.1 GCA_027491035.1 Comamonadaceae bacterium
AGCGCAACGCTGGTGGGGGTGCTGGCGCTCGGCGAGGCTCTGGGGCCCTGGCAGTGGCTCGCGCTGGGTCTGGCCCTTGTCGCCGTGGTGCTGGCCACGGCGCCTGCGCGGCCGTCCCGATAGACACCGGCAGGGCCTTCTCGATCCGCCGTCCTGATCGGCCGTCCTGATCGGCCCTTTGCCTGACTCGATCAGGACCGGCTTGCCAGCGGTCTCAGTGTTTGTGGCTTTGCGACAGCGCCGCCTCGATGCTGTGCCCGCGGTTAGCAATCAGCGTCGGGGCCAGCGAGCCCATCACCATGCCGACGATGGAGGCGGCCAGTCCCAAGAGGTTGGCCGGGATCATGGCATCGCTGGCCACCGTGTTGGCGGTCAACCAGGTGCCGATGCCCAACACAAAAGACAAGAGCGCGCCTTGCGTGTTGGCGCGTTTCCAGTAGGCCCCGGCCACCAGCGGCACGAAGGCGCCACACAAGGTCACGTTGTAGGCGTTTTGCACCATCTCGTACATGGTGCTCTTGCTGTTGAGGGCAAACAGCAAGGCACAGGCGGTGAACGTCACCAAGACGATGCGCAGCGTCATGAGCATCTGACGATCACTCATACGGGGCACAAAGGGGCGCAGCACGTTCTCGGTGAAAGTGGCCGTGGGCGCCAGCAGCGCGCCACTGGCCGTTGACAAGATGGCCGACAGCAAGGCGCCAAAAAACAGGATCTGCGCCCACATCGGCATCTGACCGAGCACCAGGTCGGGCAAGATGCGCTGGATTTCACGGGCGTCTTCGGACTCGAACAGCTTGGCCAGCTCAGGCGAGTGCACCAGCGCCGCATAGGCAATGTAAATCGGGACAAAAGCGAACACAAAATAAACCAGACCGCCGATCAGGGTGCCGCGCACGGCGGTCTTTTCATCCTTGGCACTGGTCATGCGCTGGAACACGTCCTGCTGGGGAATGGAGCCAAAGGCAAAGGCGAAGAAGGCGCCGGCCATGGCCCACCAGCCCGCTGCGTCCATGTTGAAGTCAAAGAGAATCAGCTTGCCTTCCGATGCCGCCTGCGAGATCACCTTGGTGGCGCCGCCCGCCAGGTCACCCACGAGCCAGGCCACCGCGCTCAGGCCGATCAAGATCACGACGGTCTGCACCAAATCGGTGAAAGCGACCGACCACATGCCGCCAAAGATGGTGTAGACCACCACCACCGCTGCACCGATCATGATGGCCGTCTGGAAGGCAACCGCGCCGCCCGAGAGCACATGGATCACCAGGCCCAGGGCCGTCAGCTGGGCCGAGGTCCAGCCCAGGTAACTCATGACGATGGCCACGCTGGTCAGCACCTCCACGCCCTTGCCGTAGCGCACCTTGTAGAAGTCGCCGATGGTCAGCAGGTTCAGGCGGTAAAACAGGCGTGCAAAGAACAAGGCCGCCAGCACCAGACACAGCGAGGCACCAAAGGGATCGCCCGGAATGCCGCTCAGGCCATCTTTGGCAAAAGTGGCCGAAACCGACAACACCGTCTCGGCGCCGAACCACGTCGCAAACACGCAGGCCACGTTCATGTACAGCGGCAGGCTGCGGCCTGCCACAAGGTAGTCCTTGGCCCCGTGCACACGCCGCGCCGCCAGCAAACCGATGGCCACCGTCACCATCAGATAGGCCACCACAAAGGTTACAAGCATGATGTCTCCACAGATCTTTTCAGATTTAGACCCCGCTTTGCCAGGCTGGCCACCCGGCAAAGCACCCAAAAAAACCCGCGGAGTGTAGATTCAATCGCAAGGTCTTTGGAAGCAAAGGCCCATGCAAGCCCTGTGACTTTGGGCGCTGACTGCGATCGGCCGCCAAAAAGAAGTCATGCCGGGGGCCTCTGGGGTCCATCCGGCGCACCCAAGCAGACCCGAGCCAGCTCGGGGTCGCCGGGGGCGTGTCATGGACTGTGCGCCGGCAGGCTCGCGTCGATGGGCTTGAAACGCGGCGGCAATCAAGCGGCTTTTTTTGCTGCCGAGCTGCTCAAAAGCTGTCACCCGACTGGGATACTGGGACTCAATCATTTCAGGACTCTGGCAGAGTCAGGAGGGTGAAATGCTCAATGAATCCGTCAAAGTGGCCTGCTCCAACTGTCATTTGCGCGAGCTTTGCATGCCAGTGGGACTCAACGAGGCCGAGGCGCGCCGCATCGATGAATTGGTGGCCCACCGACGCAGCATCAAGCGTGGCAGCACCCTGTTTCGAAACGGCGAAGCCTTCACCTCCCTGTTTGCCGTGCGCACCGGATTTTTCAAGACCAGCCTGACCACCGAAGACGGCCGCGATCAGGTCACCGGCTTTCAGATGGCCGGTGAGATCATCGGGCTCGATGGCATCGTCAACGAGCAGCACACCTGCGACGCCACCGCGCTCGAAGACGCCGAGGTCTGCGTCATGCCGTTTCACCGGATCGAAGACCTTTCGCGCGAAGTGGGCGCGCTGCAAAAGCACGTGCACCGCATGATGAGCCGCGAGATCGTCAGCCAACACAGCGTCATGCTGCTACTGGGCGGCATGCGCGCCCAAGAACGCCTGGCTGCCTTCTTGCTCAACCTGGTGCAGCGCCTGCAAGCGCGCGGCTTTTCAAGCCAGGAGCTGATCTTGCGCATGACGCGCGAAGAAATCGGCAGCTACCTGGGCATGAAGCTCGAGACCGTCAGCCGCACCTTCTCACGCTTTGCCGACGAGGGCCTCATTGAGGTCAAGCAAAGGAACATCCACATTCTTGACGATCAGGCGCTCAAGCGGCTGGTCAACCCCCAGGTCTGCCACTGAGGTCGGCGTTGGTCTGGAAAAGGTTATCGGCGCAGGCAACGGCAGAGTTCATGCGTTCAAGCCTAGCCGGCCCAACTGGCGCCGCCTTGACCTGGATCAAAGGCCGGCGCCTGGCGGCGCACTACCCTAGCAAAAACCGGAGGAAAACCATGTACCAGCGCATCCTGATTGCCACTGACGGCTCCCGCCTTTCAGCCAAAGCGGCGCAAACCGGCCAGCAACTGGCCGAGCTGACCGGCGCGCAGCTGTTCTTTCTGAACGTGGTGCCCCGCTACCCGGTCAGCTACTTCGAGGGCGGCGCGTCGGTCTCGGCGGTGGAGGTCGGCCAGATTGAAAAACAATGGGCGGACAAGGCACAGACCCTGGTCGATCAGCTCAAGCTCAAAGCAGAGGCCCGCGGTCTGAAGGCCAAGGCCCTGACCGTCAAGTCGGACCTGGTGGCCGAGGCGGTGATTGCCAGCGCCAAGAAAAACAAGTGCGACCTCATCGTCATGGCCTCACACGGCCGCAGGGGCCTCAAGCGCCTGCTGCTGGGCAGCGAAACCAGCAACGTGCTGACACACTCGAGCGTGCCAGTGCTGGTGCTGCGCTAAGGGCCGCCAAGGCCAGCCAGGCTACTGGACGGACTCGGAAACGGCTTTTTTCGCGGCAGACTTGCCGGTCACGGCCGCCCAGGGGCGTGCCGTCTCCTGACGCACATTGCCCAGCAAGCGCTCGATTTGGCTGGCGCACAGCCGGGCCTTGCTCAAAAGCTTGCGCTCGTGTGGCTTGGTCGCACGGTTGAGCATCACCGAGACGTGAACGGCCGCAGCGAGCTGCCCATCGGCGCTTCGTATGGGCACGGCATAGCCCACAACGCCCTCGGTCGATTCCTCTTGGCTCTTGGCAAAACCCTGCTCCCGAATGCGCGCGTACTCCTGCGTCAGCCCTTCTGCCGAGGTGATCGTGGTGGCGGTGAGCTTGGGCAGTTTGCGCCCCATCACCCCAGCCGCGAGCCTGTCATCGAACGCTGCAAACAATTTGCCGGTGGCGGTGCTGTGCAGAAACAGCGACTCGCCCAAACGGATGTCGAGCGAGATGCGCTGGGTGCCCAAAATCCGATCGGCGTAGACCACGCGCGAACCCATGCGCAGGCCCAGATAGACATCGTCCCCGATCTCGCGGGCCAGATCCTGCAGCGGGCGACGCGCCAGGCTGCGCACGTCCAGCGCATGCACTGTGCGCAAGGCCAGCGACACGGTGCGCGGCCCTACAAAGTAGCGCAAGTCTTCGTCGACCACCAGCACCTCAGCGGCCACCATGGTCTGCAGCACGTTGTGCACGCTGCTCACCGGCAGCTTGAGCGCCTCTTTGATCTCGGTCAGGCGCAAGCCTTCCTTGTGCGAGACCAGAAGATTGAGGATGTCGAACGTGCGCAGATATCGGTCTGGGTTCATGGTCCTAATTGTAGGATGCCGCGCCCTGCGCCTGTCGCGCCCAAACGCCGCGCCCGCAAGGGGACTTTGCTGGGCACAGGCACCCCTTTGCAGGCGTGATCTTCGCTTCAACCGTGTCTATAATCATTCTGAAACACGAAGTCCTTTTCACGTTTTCGAAGATAATCGACTTCCCACCGTTCGTCAACCGAGGCCTCGCACCGTCCGCATCGGGCCTCTCGATTCTTGCAGGAGCATCGCATGAGACCAGGCCCTGGCGCTCGACCCCCGAGCACGGCCGCTGCCCGGCGGTCCAGCCTGTGCTTGACCCACCGGAAACACCGATGAACACGGATCAATTTGACAACGAGCGGCCCAATGTCTGGGGTCGGTGGGGAGCGGACGACGAGGCCGGCGCGCTCAACCTGATCGGCGCACGCGAGGTCCAGCGCGCCGCAGCCCTGGTGCGAACCGGCCAGGTGCTCAACCTGGCGCAGCCCTTGTCGCCGCGCACACCAGTGCCGCGTCACCGCGCCGGACTGCAACACTTTATGGGTCGCGACGGCGGAGACTACGCCGCCGGGGCCGGGCGGCCGGGTGGCTTTCAGTTTGCTGAAGACACCGTGATCATGCCGCTGCATATCGGCACGCACGTCGACGCGCTGTGTCACGCCTGGTGCGATGGCCGCCTGTTCAACAACTACCGCGAGACCACGCTGCGCAGCACGACGGGCGCCACCCGCCTGGGCGTGGACAAGATGCCGCCTGCTGTCACCCGTGGCCTGCTGCTCGACCTGGTGGCCCTGAGGGGGCGCAGCCTGCACGATGGCGAAGTGGTCAGCCGCGACGATCTGCAGCAATGCCTGCTGGCAGCTCGCCTGCAAATTGAAGCGGGCGATGTGGTGCTGCTGCACACGGGCTGGCTGGCTGAACAAAAGGGCAAGAAGGACGTGGACTTCAACACCGAGCCGGGCATCGATCACGAGGCCGGCTTGTGGCTGGCCCAGCAACACGTGGCCATGGTCGGCGCCGACAACTTTGCGGTGGAGGTGCTGCCCTTTGCGCAAGGAAGCGTCTTTCCCGTCCACCAGTGCCTGATTCGCGATTACGGCGTGCCCCTGCTTGAAGGCTTGGAGCTCCAAGCGCTGGCCCAGACCGGGCGTCACGAGTTTCTGTTTGTGGCAGCGCCGCTGCCGATTGTCGGCGCCACCGGCAGTCCGCTGACGCCGCTGGCCATCCTCTGAAGAGCCCTCGATGAATGCCCCCGCCATGACCGCCGCATCCGAGCCGCGAGAGCAGGTTGTCGCCGGCTTGAAGCAGCTGATGGCGCACTGCATGCCGCAGGCGCGAGGCATCGAGCTGCGTCAGCTCGTTCGCAGCGCCGGCGGCCTGTCGCGGGAGAACTGGTCCTTTGATGCAACATGGACCGATGAACTGGGCATACACAGCCAAGCGCTCATGCTCATGCGCGACGCCGCAGGCAGCTTGCTCAACACGGACCGCCAGCGCGAGTTTGCCGTGCTCAAGGCGCTTGAGCACACCAACGTGCCGGCCCCCAGGGTCTACTGGATGGATGAGCAGGGGCAGTTTCTGGGCGCGCCCTCGGTCGTGATGCAGCGCATGCCCGGCACGTGCGACTACATGGTCCTCAACGGCAGCCAGCCCCTGGACCTGCGCATCGCGCTGGCCCATCGGTTTCTCGAGCTCATGGCCCGCATCCATGCGGTCGACTGGCGTGCTCTGGGGCTGCAGAGCTGGCTGGGCCTGCCCCAAGATGAGCCTTCCGTCGTCGAGCTGCAGCACTGGGAAGGCGAATACCGCAAAGCGCAGCTCGAACCGCATCCCGAGCTCGATTACATCCTGGCCTGGCTGCAGCGCCGCGCGCCGAGGGCGCAGGACATCGTGCTCGTGCACGGAGACTTCAAGCCAGGCAACGCGCTGGTGGCCGACATGCAGATCACCGCCAAGCTTGACTGGGAGACCGCTCACCTGGGTGACCCGCTCGAGGACCTGGGCTGGATCACCAACCCGGTCAGAAGGCGCGAACACCAGATTGAAAGCCACTGGCAGCGCAGCGACATCGCTCGGGCCTACGCGGCCCAGACCGGCCGACAGGTCGACGAGGCCGCCTTGCTGTGGTGGAATGTGTTTTCGGCCTGGAAGCTGTCGGTGATCCAGCTGACGGCGGTGGCGCAATTTGTGGCCGGGCAGTACAACCGCGTGTTCCAGACCCCCTCCTGGTTGCTGCGCCCGATGCTGCAGATGATGCAGGAGGCGGCATGAACCGAGCCAGCGATGATTCGACGCGCCCAACCGGACTGCGGGTGATGCCATGAGACCCACCGTTCAAGAGCAGCTTGCCGGCACCTGCCGCATTCTGGAGACCGTGGTCGCCCCCTGCGTGGCCGACCCTCTGGCCAGAACCCTGCTCGACGGGCTGGTGGCCAATTTGCGCATGCTCACCACCGCCCTGCCTGCGATCCCGGGCTTTTTGCGCGCCGACAACGAAGCGAGCGCACAGCTGCTGGCGCAGCTGCAGCCCAGCCTGGACGAAGGGCTCAGGCAGCAAATTGAGCGCAGCCTCGATCAGGCCGAGCCCGACGCTGCCGACTGGGCCGCCCTGCAAGAGCGCAACGGGCAGCTGCGCCAGTGGCTGGCCCAGGCTGTGTGCAGCCCCTGCCTGTCGCCGCAGCAGCACCAGGCCATCACCACCTACATGAGCTGGCGCGCCTCGCGCGTGCCCATGCGCTACGTGGCCACGGCCCCTGCCCCACCCCTGACCGCAAAGACCTGAACCATGCTGACCCCTCTGGACGACACGCTCTGGCACCAGCTGCCCACCACCTTCGACCACGTTTGGACGAGCGATCCGCGCTGGTTCGACCGCTACTGGTTTGCCATCTACTCGCCTGACGGCAGCGTGGCCATTCAGGTCACGATGGGCGCCTATCGCAACATGAACGTGATGGACGGCGCCGTGGTGGCCGTCGTCAGAGGCCGCCAGTACAACCTGCGGGTGTCGCGCTCGCTCGAGCGCGACGGCCAGACGGTGTGCGGCCCACTGCACATCCGCCTGGTCGAAGCGCTCAAGTCCTTCGATCTGCTGATCGAGCCGGGCGAGCACGGCCTGCACGGCCAAATTCATTGGCAGTGCGTTGAACCTGCCCACGAAGAACACCCCCACTACACCCGGCTGCAAGGCCGCACGGTAGAAGACTATCGCCGGTTCGACCAGATCGGCATGGCCAACGGCTGGCTTGAAGTGGCTGGTGAACGCATCGCGATCGATGGCTGGTGGGCCTGCCGCGATCACTCCTGGGGCGTTCGCCGCGGCATGGGCGTGCCCGAGCCGGTGACCGGCCCCAAGCTCACGCTGGCCGAGAAGGGACATGTGATGTCCTTTCTGTTCTTCTCAACCGACACCATGAGCGGCTCGCTCCTGTTCTCCGGCCGTGGCGACGACCCGCCCTACACCACCGGCGTGGTCACCGAGCGCAGCAGCCAGCAGGTGCACGAGGTCAAAACTCTCGCGCTGGAAGTGCAGTTACACGAGGGCACACGCCGCTTCAAGCGCGTGGCCGTGCGGGTGGCTTTCGAGAATGGTCGCAGCCTGCGCATCGAAGCCCAGGCCATCGGCTCGTCGATCGCTATGCAAGGGCTGGGCTACAGCGGCGGCTTTGATGACGGCAAAGGTCTGGGCGCTTGGCGCGGCGCCCAGCACCTGGAGTCGGACGTCTGGGACGTGAGCCACCCGTCAAAGATCGTCTATCCAGATGGCGCCTCCAAGGAACACTGGCACCGCATTCAGCCAGTGCAGCTCTCAGCCGATTTCGATGGCCAGAGCAGCCAGGGCATGGGGAGCATGACGCTGACCATCGCCGGCAAGCTACCGGCTCACCTGCAATTGCAGCAGCAGGCCTGAGGGGCCGATGAAGGTTTGCACTTGAGCCAGGCCATTCTTGCCAAGCACATCGCCCCAGGCGACCGGGTGATCGTCGGCCAAGCGCTCGGTGAGCCGGTTGGCTTGCTGGCCGATCTGTTCGAGCTGGCGCCACAGTTGGGCCCGCTCGACATCTTTTGCGGCTTTTCGCTCAATCCGGCCTGGCAAGGCCCGGTGCCCGAGAGCCTGCACATCAGCACCTACTGCGGCCTGGGCACCATCGCCAATCTGGTCGCCAGTGGCCGTGCCCGGCTGGTGCCAGCCTCGCTGGCCCAGCTGTCGTCGCAGCTGACTTCGGGCAAGTGGGCCGCTGACGTGGTGCTGCTGCAGGTGGCACCGGCAGACGCCGACGGCTACCACAGCCTGGGCTACGCGCTGGACTACGTCTGGGATGCCATTGCAGCGGCGCGAGTGGTGCTGGTCGAAGTCAACCCCCAGCTTCCGGTTGACGGCCACAACCGGCGCCTGCATCGCAGCCGCGTCGTGGTCGCCCGCGAAACCCATGCGCAGCTGCTGCAGTCGCCTGCACAGCCGCCAACGGCCCTGCAAATGGCTATCGCGCGCCACGTCGCCGCCTGGGTGCCCGATGGCGCGGCGGTGCAATTGGGTATCGGGGGGCTGGCCACGGCCGTGGCGCAAGCGCTGCAAACGCGCCGCAGGCTCCAGGTGCGATCGGGCATGCTCGGCGACTGGGTGCTGGGTCTGATCGACAGCGCAGCGGTTGACACCACCGTCGCCGATGCCTGCCTGGCCTCGCTGGCCGTGGGCAGTTCACGACTGTACGAGCGTCTTGCAAGCGAGCGCATCGCAGGCTTTGCCTTGCCCTCAAAGCTGATCGAGCCGGTGACCCATGCACCGCTGATGGCGATCAACTCGGCCATCGAGGTCGACCTGCTTGGCCAAGTCAATGCGGAATGGCTGGGCCCTCGCTACGTCGGCGCAGTGGGCGGGCAAACCGAGTATTTCAGGGCCACACGCCAAAGCCCGGGGGGGCTGGCCATCGTGGCCCTGCCCTCAAGCTCGGGCCGGCTCGCGCAAAGCCGCATCGTCGAGCGCTGCGCGGTCGTCACCTCCACTCAAAGCGATGTGGACATCGTCGTGACCGAGCACGGTGCCGCTGATATCCGCGGCACCACGCTGGCCGAGCGGCGCGAGCTCATTGCCGCCATCGCCCCTCCCGAAGTGCGCGAGAGCCTGCGGCGCGCGGGCACCTGAGCCCGGGCTGGCTAGCGCGCAAACATGCCCTTGTACTGCTCGCGCAGCAGGTTCTTCTGCACCTTGCCCATGGTGTTGCGCGGCAACTGATCCACCACAAAGCAACGCTTGGGAATCTTGAAGTTGGCCAGGCGAGACTTGAGCGCAGCAATCACGGCCTCGCCCGTCAGGCTCGCACCGGGCTTGAGCGTGAGAACCGCCACACCCACCTCGCCAAAGTCTGGGTGCGCAACGCCCACCAGCGCGCTCTCGGCCACGCCAGGCAGGTCGTTGATATAGCCCTCGATCTCGGCCGGATAGACGTTGTAGCCGCCGCTGATGATCAGGTCCTTGCTGCGGCCCACGATGGTGATGTAGCCGCGCTCGTCGACTTGGCCAACGTCGCCGGTCTTGAACCAGCCGTCGGCGGTGAACTCCTCGCGCGTCTTCTCGGGCATGCGCCAGTAGCCCTTGAACACATTGGGGCCGCGCACCTCGATGCCACCGATCTGCCCTGCGGGCAGGTCGACGCTCTCGCCGCGCACCCGCACGCCCACCCCCGGCAGAGGAAAGCCCACCGTGCCGCCGCGGCGCTCGCTCTGGCCTGCAAAACGCACGTCGGCGCGGTAGGGGTTGGAGGTGAGCATGGCCGTCTCGCTCATGCCGTAGCGCTCGAGGATGGTGTGACCCGTGCGCTGCTGCCAGTCGCGAAAGGTCTCGATCAGCAGCGGCGCCGAGCCCGAGATGAACAAGCGCATGCGGCTGCAAGCCTGGCGCGTCAGGCTGGCCTCGCCAAGCATGCGCACATACAGCGTGGGCACGCCCATGAACACCGTCGCCTCGGCCAACTTGGCAATCGCCAGTTTCGGGTCGAACTTGTGCAGCCAGATCATCTTGCTGCCATTGATCAGCGCGCCGTGCAGCGCCACAAACAGGCCGTGGACATGGAAGATGGGCAGCGCATGCACCAGCACATCGCCACCGTCTTTGTGCGAGCGCCAGCCCCAGTAGTCTTTGAGCACCACCGCGTTGCTCAGCAGGTTGTCGTGCGTGAGCATTGCGCCCTTGCTGCGGCCGGTGGTGCCGCTGGTGTAGAGAATGGCCGCCAGGTCATCGGCGGACTTCACCGCCGGCTCGTGCGCATCGCTGCAGTGCGCCGCGCGCTCAAGCAGCGAGCCGGTTCGGTCGTCGTCGAGGGTGTAGACCGCCTTGGCGCCGGCCTTGAACGCAATCGGGCTGACCCAGCCAAAGTCCTTGCTGCTGCACACCACCACCGCCGGCTCGGCATTGCCGACGAAGTATTCGATCTCGGCACTCTGGTAGGCCGTGTTGAGCGGCAAAAACACATAACCGGCGCGCAAGGTGGCCAGGTAGAGCATGGCCGCCTCGACCGACTTCTCGACCTGCACCGCAATGCGCGCGCCCGGCTCGAGCTGCAAGTCCTGCAGCAAATTGGCCATCATGGCCGTGGCCCGCTCCACATCGCGCCAGGAGTAGCACAGGCCGCCATCGGTCTCAAAAGCGATCGAGTCGAGGTCGGCCGGAAAGCCCGAGCGCAAGGCGCAAAACAGGTTGTGGTTGCTCATGACAGATGACGTTGGGAAGAGGGCAATCAGGTGAAATCGGGGCGGCGCTTTTGCATGAAGGCACTGACGCCTTCGCGGTGCTCGCTGCAATCGGCGTAGTCGTAGGCACCAGCCACGAGGCGCTCCAGCGCCTCGGGCGCTTGCGGGGCCAGCTCGCGCAGCGTGCGCTTGTTGGCGCGCGCGGCCTGCGGGGCCAGCGCGCTCATCTGCGCTGCCAGCTCTTGGGCAGAGCCCGCCAGCGCGCTTGCGGGCAACAGCTCGTGCAAGAAGCCGCGCGCAAGCAGGGCGGGCGCATCAAAAACCCGGGCTGCCAGCAGCATGGCCCGCGCGGTGGACTCGCCCACCGCACGCGCCACCAGGGCCGCCTCGCGCGGGGCCATCGGAAAACCCAGGCGAGCGATCGGCGCGCCAAAACGTGCGTCCTCGCTGGCCAGCCGAAGGTCGCAGCAGGAGGCGATCTCAAGGCCGGCGCCCATGCAATTGCCCTCAATTTGGGCGACGATGGGCACATCGCACGCGAGCATGGCTGACAAGCCGCCCCAGACATCGTTTTCATGGAAGTCGCGCAAGCTCTCGCTTTGAAAGCGAAAGTCGGCGTACTCGGCAATGTCGCCGCCTGCGCAGAAATGCCCGTCATCGCCGCGCACCACCACCACCCGAACACGGGGGTCGGCCTGAAGCTGCAAGAACGCCTGGCGCAACTGGCGCCACATCGCTCGCGTCATGGCGTTCATGCGCGAGCGGTGGCGCAGCACGACCTGCGCCACCGGGCCCTGGCTCGAGCAGATGAGCTCAGCGTCCATCGCCCAGCAGCTCAGTCTTCATGGCCCGAGCGCTTTAGTCGAGCTTGGCGCCCGATGCCTTGACCACCGCCGCCCAGCGCTTGACTTCGGCGCTGACGAAACCGCCGAACTGTGTCGGACTGAGGCTGCCGAATTCGGCGCCGTTGGAAGCCCAGATGGTCTTGAGCTCATCGGCCGCACTGGCCCGGCGCACCTCTTCGACGATGCGCGCCTGCACATCGGCTGGCGTGCCCTTGGGCGCCCACAAACCGTACCAGGTGGTCACCGTGTATTCCGGCAGCCCCAATTCGGCCGCGCAGGGCACATCTGGGAAGGCCGGGTTGCGCTTGCCACCGGCCATCATGAGGGCCTTGATCCGGCCTCCCTTGATGTGTTGGGCCGATGAGCCCAGGCCGTCGAACATCATGTCGACATTGCCGGCAATCAGGTCTTGCAGGGCCGGGCCGGCGCCGCGATAAGGGATGTGGGTGATGAAGGTCTTGGTCTGCTGCTTGAACAGCTCGCCGGCCAGGTGGTGGGACGTGCCCGCCCCTGCCGAGCCGTAGTTGAAGCGACCCGGCGCCTTGCGCACACGCTCGATGAATTCCTTGAAGTCACCCGGGTGGTTCTTGGGATTGACCACCAGCACCTGCGGCACATTGGCCACCAGAACCAGAGGCACGAAGTCTTTTTCGATGTCGTAATCGAGCTTGGGATACATCGAGGGGGCAATCGCGTGATGCACTGCACCCATGAACAAGGTGTAGCCGTCTGGCGCTGCCTTGGCCGCCACACCAGCCCCCAGGGTGCCACCTGCACCGCCGCGGTTGTCGATCACCATCTGGCGTCCGGTGAGCTTGGCAAACTGCGCCGACAAGGGCCGGGCAAACGCATCGGTGCCACCACCGGCCGGAAACGGGACCACCAGATTGACCGGCTTGGAGGGCCAGGCCGATTGCGCCTGGCTGCCCAGACTGAAGCCGGCCGCAGTGGCAGCCGAGTAGCGCAACAAGGCGCGGCGTGACAGGGGGAAGTGCTTCATCTTGTCTCCTTTGGAATGGACGTGCCGTGGCGTCGATACGAAGCCGCCAGGACATGCGGACCAGTTTGCGCCCAGCGTCTTCTTAACGGCTCAGTTGTATTGTGGCGGCAGTTCGGGCCCGACTGGCAGGCGGGGTCACTCAATGGCCCTGGCTCGCCCCGACCACACCCACAAGGCCAGGCCCGCAGCCACCATGGGCAAACACAGCCACTGCCCCAGGGTCAAGCCCAGGCTGAGCAGCCCCAGGTAGTCGTCGGGCTGGCGATAGTACTCGGCAATAAAACGGAACGCGCCGTAGCCGATCAAGAAGGCGGCCGACACCCGCCCCTGCGGCTGCGGCCTTCGCGCCAGTAGCCACAGCAACACAAAAAGCAGCAGGCCTTCGAGCAAAAACTGATAAATCTGAGAAGGATGTCGGGGCGCAGGGCCCGCGCCCGGAAAGACCATGGCCCAGGGCAGGGAGGGATCGGCCACCCTGCCCCACAGCTCACCATTGATGAAATTGCCCAGGCGACCCGCCGCCAGGCCCGTGGGCACGCAAGGCGCGATCAGGTCCATCACTTGGAGCCAGGGGCGGCCACGCGAATAGGCAAACCAGCCTTGGGCGACCAGCACGCCCAGCAGGCCGCCATGAAAGCTCATGCCGCCTTGCCAGACCGCCAGCATCTCCAGAGGATGACTCAGGTAGTAGCCCGGCTTGTAAAACAGGCAGTAGCCCAGGCGCCCGCCCACCACCACCCCGAGCACGCCCAGAAACAGCAGATCTTCCACATCACGCGCGCTCCAGGGCGCCGGCGTGCGAATGTCGGCATAGGGCTGGTGTTTCAGGCGCTGGCGGGCCAGCAGAAAAAACAGACCAAACGCAGCCAGGTAGGTCAGGCCGTACCAGTGGATGGCCAGCGGCCCAATTTGCAGGGCCACGGGGTCGATAGAGGGGTGCATCAGCATGGTCGGCGATTGTAGGAGTCGGGGTGCGGGTTGTGGTTTGGGTTCGGGGGTGGGCATCGCAGGGGGTAGCCCCCTGCAATGCCTGTACGGCCCCGGTGGGTCTGGGGGTGGGGCGGCCGGCGATTTCTGGTACCCCAGCATGAGCCGGCCGCCCCACCCCCAGACCCACCCACCCCCAGACCCACCCACCCCGAAAAATCCCCCAACACCCAGCCCCAACACCCATCCGCGAACCTAGCCAGCAGGCCGAGCAACCAACCCCACAGTCCGATCAGCCTTCCCTCCTCGAAGCAGGGCAATCCCTACAATGCGCCACCCGATCCACCAACGCCCCCAAGAGACATGAGCGACAAAATCATCCCCATCACCCCGATCAACCGCCGCAGCGCCAACATCACCGAGGGCAAATCGCGCGCGCCCAATCGGTCCATGTACTACGGCATGGGCTACCGGGAGGGCGACTTTGCCAAACCCATGATCGGCGTGGCCAACGGCCACAGCACCATCACCCCTTGCAACAGCGGCCTGCAAAAACTCGCCG
Source organism: Comamonadaceae bacterium (assembly GCA_027491035.1). Lineage (GTDB taxonomy): Bacteria > Pseudomonadota > Gammaproteobacteria > Burkholderiales > Burkholderiaceae_C > Polaromonas. The sequence continues at coordinate 14,250 of JAIXWZ010000199.1, forward strand.
ATGCGGCGGTCGAAGGCTTGCAAGAAGCCGGCGGCAACCCGCAGGTGTTTGGCGTGCCGACCATCTCTGACGGCATGGCCATGGGCACCGAAGGCATGAAGTACTCGCTGGTCAGCCGCGAGGTGATTGCCGACTGCATCGAGACCTGCGTGCAGGGCCAGTGGATGGACGGCGTGCTGGTCATCGGCGGCTGCGACAAAAACATGCCCGGCGGCCTGATGGGCATGCTGCGGGCCAATGTGCCGGCAATCTACGTCTATGGCGGCACCATCTTGCCGGGCAAATGGAAAGGCGAAGACCTCAACATCGTCAGCGTGTTCGAAGCCGTGGGCCAAAACGCCGCCGGCAAGATGAGCGACCAGGAACTCAAGGACATCGAGCAGCACGCCATTCCCGGCAGCGGCTCATGCGGCGGCATGTACACCGCCAACACCATGAGCTCGGCCTTCGAGGCTCTGGGCATCTCCCTGCCCTACTCGTCGACCATGGCCAACGTGCACGAAGAAAAAGTGCACTCCGCCAAAGAGTCGGCCAAAGTGCTGGTCGAGGCGATCAGGAAAGACATCAAGCCCAAAGACATCGTCACCCGCAAATCCATCGAGAACGCGGTGGCGGTGATCATGGCCACCGGCGGCTCGACCAATGCCGTGCTGCACTTCCTGGCCATCGCCCATTGCGCGGGCGTCGAGTGGAGCATTGACGACTTCGAGCGCATCCGCCAGCGCACGCCAGTCTTGTGCGACCTCAAGCCCAGCGGCCGCGCACTGGCCGTTGACCTGCACACGGCGGGCGGCATTCCGCAGGTCATGAAGATCTTGCTCAACGCCGGCTTGCTGCACGGCGACTGCCTGACCATCTCCGGCCAGACCGTGGCCGAGGTGCTCAAGGACGTGCCCGATGCGCCGCCCGAGCAAAGCGTGATCCACACCATCGACAACGCGATGTACAAGCAAGGCCACCTGGCCATCCTCAAGGGCAATTTGTCGCCCGAAGGCGCGGTGGCCAAAATCACCGGCCTGAAGAACCCCGTCATCACCGGCCCCGCACGCGTCTTCGATGACGAGCAGTCGGCGCTGCAGGCCATTTTGGACGGCAAGATCAAGGCGGGCGACGTGATGGTGCTGCGCTACCTGGGCCCCAAAGGCGGCCCCGGCATGCCCGAGATGCTGGCCCCCACCGGCGCCCTCATCGGAGCGGGTCTGGGCGAGAGCGTGGGCTTGATCACCGACGGACGCTTTTCTGGCGGCACCTGGGGCATGGTGGTCGGCCACGTCGCCCCCGAGGCGGCTGCAGGCGGCAACATCGCCTTCATCAAAGAAGGCGACGCCATCACCATCGACGCCCACCGACTGCTGCTCGAGCTCAATGTGAGCGAGGAGGTGCTGGCCGAGCGCAAGAAGGGCTGGCAGCCGCCGGCACCGCGCTACACCCGCGGCGTGCAGGCCAAGTTTGCCTTCAACGCCTCGAGCGCCAGCAAGGGCGCGGTGCTTGATGCCTATTGATCGCCAACGCGATTGAACCCCGATCGCCGCGAGGGCGCGGCTCCCACAAATCCGCACCCTGCGGGCATAGCAGGGTTGTAGGAGCGCCGCCCTCGGCGCGATGGCTGTTCGTGCAGGCCCTCCGGGTAGCAGGGTCAAGCCTCCAAGACCTCAAAGTTCGGCAACAATCCAACCGCCTGGACGCTAGCGTCTCGGCAAAACGCTCACCCTCAACCCCATCTCACAGAGTCCAGATCGATGAAATCCGCTGTCTTGCTCGCCGCTGGTGTTCTCACCCTCACCCTGTCAGCCGGCGCCCGCGCCGACCAGGCGCTGGCGCAGTCCAAAAACTGCATGGCCTGCCACGCAGTCGACAAAAAACTGGTCGGACCGTCCTACAAAGACATCGCCAAGAAGTACGGCGGCCAAAAAGATGCGGCCGCCAGGCTGGCCGAGAAGATCATCAAAGGCGGATCGGGCGCCTGGGGCGCAGTGCCCATGCCGGCCAATCCGCAGGTCACCCAAGCCGACGCCCAAAAGCTGGTCAGCTGGATCATGGCGCAAAAATAATCGGCGCCCACTGAGACAAAAGCCCGCTGCAAGAGCGGGCTTTTTTTTGGGCGGGCCGATCTCTTATCGGCGCCGCCCAGGCCGTCTGGGGCGCTCAGTTGTTCTGCGCCAATTGCTCCAAGATGGCTGGGTTTTCCAGCGTCGAGGTGTCTTGCGTGATCGCCTCGCCCTTGGCGATGCCGCGCAGCAGACGGCGCATGATCTTGCCCGAGCGGGTCTTGGGCAGGTTGTCGCCAAACCGAATGTCCTTGGGCTTGGCGATGGGGCCGATTTCCTTGCCCACCCAGTCGCGCAGCTGCTTGGCAATCGCCTTGGCCTCCTCGCCGGTCGGGCGCGAGCGTTTGAGCACCACAAAGGCCACGATGGCTTCGCCCGTCAGCTCATCCGGTCGCCCCACCACAGCGGCCTCGGCCACCAGATCGGTCTTGGCCACCAGCGCCGATTCGATCTCCATGGTGCCCATGCGATGGCCCGAGACATTGAGCACGTCGTCGATGCGACCGGTGATGCGGAAGTAGCCGCGGTCGGCACTTCGCACTGCGCCGTCACCGGCCAGGTAATAGCCCTTGAGCTCGTCGGGGAAGTAGCTCTTCTTGAAACGCTCCGGGTCGCCCCAAATGGTCCGGATCATCGAAGGCCACGGCTTTTTGACGACCAAGATACCGCCCGAGCCGTTGGGCATGTCGTTGCCCTGCTCATCGACGATGGCCGCTGCGATGCCGGGCAAGGGCAAGGTGCAGGAGCCAGGCACCAGCGGGGTGGCACCGGGCAGCGGCGTGATCATGTGGCCGCCGGTTTCGGTCTGCCAGAAGGTGTCGACGATGGGGCAGCGCTCGCCGCCCACATGCTTGTGGTACCACATCCAGGCCTCGGGGTTGATCGGCTCGCCGACCGAGCCCAAGATGCGCAGACTCGACAAATTCGAGTTTCTCGGATGCACCTTGGCATCGCCCTCGGCGGCCTTGATCAGCGAGCGGATGGCGGTCGGCGCGGTGTAGAACACCGTGACCTTGTGCCGCTCAATCATCTGCCAGAAGCGGCCGGCATCCGGATAGGTGGGCACGCCCTCAAACACCACCTGGGTGGCGCCGGCCACCAGGGGGCCGTAGGCGACATACGAGTGGCCGGTGATCCAGCCGATGTCGGCGGTGCACCAAAACACATCGCTGGGCCGGATGTCGAAGGTCCAGTCCATGGTCATCTTGGCCCACAGCAAGTAGCCACCCGTGCTGTGCTGCACACCCTTGGGCTTGCCGGTCGAACCCGAGGTGTAGAGGATGAACAGCGGATGCTCGGCATCGACCATTTCAGCGGGGCAGTCGCTCGATTGACCCTGCAGCACCTCGGCCATGGTGCGGTCACGCCCGGCCACCATATTGCAGGCGGTGGCAGTGCGCTGGTAGACCACCACGTTCTTGATGGTGCCGCAGCCGCCCAGGTCCAGGGCCTCGTCCACGATGGATTTGAGGGGCAGCTCCTTGCCGCCGCGCAGTTGGTAGTTGGCGGTAATCACCGCCACCGCGCCAGCGTCTTGAATCCGCTCCTGCAAGCTCTTGGCTGAAAAGCCACCAAAGACCACCGAGTGGGTGGCCCCAATGCGGGCGCAGGCCTGCATGGCCACCACGCCCTCGACCGTCATGGGCATGTAAATCACCACGCGGTCGCCCTTGGCCACGCCCATGGCCTTGAGGGCGTTGGCGAACTGACACACCTTGGCGTGCAGTTCCTTGAAGGTCACGGTCGTGACCTTGCCGTCATCGCTTTCAAAGATGATCGCGTTTCGGTTCTCGGTGGGCGTGCCCAGGTGGCGGTCCAGGCAGTTATGAGACGCGTTGAGCTGGCCGTCTGCAAACCACTTGTAGAAAGGCTTGTTGGACTCGTCGAGCACCTGGGTGAAAGGCTTGTGCCAGATCAGGTTGTCGCGGGCGTGCTGGGCCCAGAAACCCTGGAAATCGGCATCGGCCTGGCTGCACAGCGCCTCATAGGCGGCCATGCCGGACACACGGGCCGAAGCGACAGCGGCTGCCGGCGGCGGGAACACCCGGTTTTCAACCAAAACGGACTCGATCGCGGACGAAGGGGTACTCATGGAACTTGTCTCCTCTGATGGGCTTGCATCTTGCAAGACGAACTGTCAGCCGAGCCACTTACAAGCCACTGACTGGCAGGGAGCTTACACAGGCTCAGCCACACTTGGCCATTAGGGTCAGGCCCTACAATTTGCATTTTTACCCCTTCAAAAAGCCATGTCCGATCCTGTGCAACCCGGCCGCGCCACCATGCGGCCCCTGCCCCGCTTCATCTTCGCCAGCCGCTGGCTGCAGTTGCCGCTGTACATCGGGCTGATCGCCGCGCAGGGTGTGTATGTCTACCATTTCCTGGTCGAGCTGGTTCATCTGATCGAGGCGGTGTTTGGCAGCCAGGCGGCGCTGCAGGCGCTGGTCACGAGCATCGGCTACAAGTCCGACGTGCCACTGACCTCGCTCAACGAGACGGTCATCATGCTGGTGGTGCTCGCGCTCATCGACGTCGTCATGATCTCCAACCTGCTCATCATGGTGATCGTGGGCGGCTACGAGACCTTCGTGAGCCGGATGGCGCTCGAAGGCCACCCCGACCAGCCCGAGTGGCTCAGCCATGTCAACGCCTCGGTGCTCAAGGTCAAGCTGGCCACGGCCATCATCGGCATCAGCTCCATCCACCTGCTAAAGACCTTCATCAACGCGGCCAACTACGACACCAAGGTGCTCCTGTGGCAGACCATCATCCATGTGACCTTCCTGCTCAGCGCCCTGGCCATTGCCCTGACCGACCGACTGATGACGCACTCTTCGCAGCCTCACTGAATCGGGCCACGCCGAACCGAACCCCACGATCCGCACTGCCATGACCACCGCCATGACCACTCCGATCACCCAAGCCGATCTGATCGAATCCGTCGCAGCCGCGCTGCAGTACATCAGCTACTACCACCCGGCCGACTACATCGCCCATCTGGCCCGGGCCTACGAGCGCGAGCAAAGCGCGGCAGCCAAAGACGCGATCGCGCAGATCCTGACCAACTCCAAGATGAGCGCCACCGGCCACCGGCCGATCTGCCAGGACACCGGCATCGTCAACGTGTTTCTCAAGGTCGGCATGGACGTGCGCCTGAGCGGCTTTACCGGCAGCCTGGACGACGCCATCAATGAAGGCGTGCGCCGCGGCTACAACCACCCCGACAACACCCTGCGCGCCAGCGTGGTGGCCGACCCGCATTTCGCGCGCAAGAACACCAAGGACAACACGCCGGCGGTGATCTTCACCGAAATCGTGCCGGGCAACACCGTCGAGGTGACGGTGGCGGCCAAGGGCGGCGGCTCGGAGAACAAGTCCAAGATGGTCATGCTCAACCCGAGTGACTCCATCGTCGACTGGGTGCTCAAGACGGTGCCCACCATGGGTGCGGGCTGGTGCCCGCCGGGCATGCTGGGCATCGGCATCGGCGGCACAGCCGAAAAAGCGGTGCTGATGGCCAAGGAAAGCCTGATGGACGACATCGACATGTACGAACTGCAGGCCAAGGCCGGCCGGGGCGAAAAGCTCACGCAGGTCGAAGAGATGCGCCTGGAGCTCTACGACAAGGTCAATGCACTGGGCATCGGCGCGCAGGGCCTGGGCGGCCTGACCACGGTGCTGGACATCAAGATCAAGATGTACCCGACACACGCCGCCTCCAAGCCAGTGGCCATGATCCCCAATTGCGCGGCCACGCGCCATGCGCACTTCGTGCTTGACGGCAGCGGCCCGGTCTACCTCGAGGCCCCCAGCCTGGACCTCTGGCCCAAGGTCAACTGGCAGCCCGATACGCAAAAGAGCCAACGCGTCAACCTCGATGCGCTCACGCCTGCCGAAGTGGCCAGTTGGAAGCCTGGCCAGACCCTGCTCCTTAACGGCAAGATGCTCACCGGGCGCGACGCCGCGCACAAGCGCATTCAAGACATGCTGGCCAAGGGCGAAAAGCTGCCGGTCGACTTCACCAACCGCGTCATCTACTACGTCGGCCCGGTCGATCCGGTCAAGGGCGAGGCCGTGGGCCCGGCAGGCCCGACCACCGCCACCCGCATGGACAAATTCACCGAGATGATGTTGGCTCAAACCGGTTTGATCGCCATGGTCGGCAAAGCAGAACGTGGACCTACCGCGATTGAAGCGATTCAAAAACACCAATCGGCCTATCTCATGGCAGTGGGTGGTGCAGCTTATTTGGTGTCCAAGGCCATCAAACACGCCAAGGTGGTGGGCTTTGCCGACTTGGGCATGGAAGCCATTTACGAGTTTGATGTGGTCGATATGCCGGTCACCGTGGCGGTGGATGCAGGCGGCACCAGCGCC
>JAIXWZ010000214.1 GCA_027491035.1 Comamonadaceae bacterium
ACGACCGCGATCAACGGCGGCGCTGTGCGCACCAGCGGCGCGCAGACCTATGGCGATGCGCTGACCTTGGGCGCAGACACCACGCTGACCGGCAGCACCGTCACGACGCTTGGCACGGTGGCGGGCAACGCCAGCTCGCTGACGATCACAGGCAATGCGGTGCTGGGCGATGGAGCGACGGACGCGCTGACCGGCCTGAACAGCCTGGCTGTCAGCGGTACCGCCCGCATCAACACCGCTCAAGTGACCACCAGCGGCACGCAGGCCTACAGCGGTGGGCTGACCCTGGGCACTGACACCACCCTGACCGGCAGCACGATCACCACCCGTGACTCGGTCACAGGCGCTGGCAATGCCCTGGCGATTGCTGGCAATGCGGTGCTAGGCAACAGCCTTGACGATGCGGTGACTGGCTTGAGCACCTTGTCGGTCAGCGGCACCAGCACCGTCAACACCGATACCGTTTCGACCACTGGCGCGCAGACCTATGCCGGAGCGCTGAATCTGGGCGCCGACATCACGCTGACCGCCAGCACTGTGAGCACCCGGGGCTCGGTGGCGGGCCGCGGTTTTGCGTTGACGATTGTTGGTGATGCGGTCCTTGGCGATACAGCGGCCGATACCGTCTCTGGGCTGAGCCAGTTCTCGGTCAGCGGTGCGACTGTGATCAATGGCCGTGCGATTTCGACCGAGCGCGCGCAGACCTACGCGGGCGCGGTGACGCTGGGTGCCGATGTCACGCTGTTGGGTGTGGACATTGGCTTTGGCAGCAGCATCAAGTCGAGCGGCGGCAATCGCAGGCTCAGCATCAGCGACGGTGGCACCACCACGCTGGCCGGCGCGGTCGGCGGCTCGGGTGCGGCGGTCGATAAGCTCGCCAGCCTGAGCTTGGATGCGCCAGGTGTGACGGCCATAAATGGCGGCAGTGTCATGACCACCGGCACGCAGACCTTTGGCGGCGTGGTGACGCTCGGCGCAGACACCACGCTCAGCGGCCAAGGCATCACGCTGGGCAGTGAAGTCAGGTCGGCCGGCGGCAACCGCAGCTTGACCCTCAACGACAGCGGCACGACCACCTTGGCCGGAGCAGTCGGCGGGACAGGCTCGGCATCAGACCGACTGGCCAGCCTGAGCACCGATGCGGCGGGCAGCACGCTCATCAGCGGGGGCAGCGTTCGCACTGCCGGCGCGCAGACCTACGGCGATGGGGTCACCTTGGGTGCCAACACCACCCTGGCCGGTATCGGCATCACCGTCGCCAAAACTCTCAAGTCCGACGGCACGGCGCATCACTTGACCATCCATGACAGCGGCACCACGACTTTGGTCGGCGCCGTCGGAGGATCGGGCGCAGCAGGTACGCAGGGCGACATGTTGGCCAGCCTGAGCCTGGACGCTGCGGGCGCGACAGTGATCAATGGGGGCAGCGTGCGCAGCACGGGCGCGCAGACCTACCGCGATGAACTGAATCTGGGCGCGGACACCACGCTCGCTGGTGTGGATATCACGCTGGGCAGTACCGTTAAATCCAGCGGTGCCCATCGCAGCTTGAATATCAACGACAGCGGCATCACCACATTGGCCGGGGCGGTGGGCGGCTCGGGCTCTGCAGGCGATCAGTTGGCCAGCCTGAGCACCGATGCGGCTGGCAGTACGCTGATCAGCGGCGGCAGTGTGTCGACCGTTGGCCCGCAAACTTACAGGGATGCGGTGATCCTGGGCGTGAACACGACGCTCACCGGCTTGGGGATCACCCTGGGCAGCGCGGTGAAATCCAGCGGCGGCAACCGCAGCTTGACCCTCAACGACAGCGGCACGACCACCTTGGCCGGTGCAGTCGGCGGGACAGGCTCGGCATCAGACCGACTGGCCAGCCTGAGCACCGATGCGGCGGGCAGCACGCTCATCAGCGGGGGCAGCGTGTCAACCGTCGGCACGCAAACCTTTAACGACGCGGTGACCCTGGGAGCCGACACCTCGCTCGCCGGTGTCGGCATCACTTTGGCCAACACGCTCAGGTCTGACGGCACAGCGCGCAGCTTGACCCTCAGCGACGGCGGCACCACCACCTTGGCCGGCGCGGTCGGCGGTGCCGGTGGCGACCTGGCGGGCTTGACTGTGCGCGCCGATGCGCTCAGTGCCCAGGCTCTGACGGTGTCTGGCCCGATCGATTTGACGCTGGCCAATGCCAGCGCGGTCGATGGGGTGATATCCGGGGCAGGCGCCAGCCTGAGCAAGTCCGGTGGGGGTCGGTTGGTTCTCAGTGGCAACAACAGCTACACCGGCACCACCACAGTTGCCGGCGGCACGCTGGCTTTGACCAGCGGTCAGGCTCTGGGCATCGGTGGTGCGGTCGCGGTGGGCCCAGGTGCCAGCCTGGAGTTGCGCAACGTGCAAGTGGCCGGCCATGCCTTGACGCTCGATGGCGCCACCTTGCTGGTCTCGAGTGGCCAAGGCAGCGTGTCCGGCCCCGTGCAATTGGCCGGCGACAGTGTGATGCAAGTCAATGCCGACAAGCTCACCGTCTCGGGCGCGATCACTGCCCCAGGAAAGGGCTTGCTGCTGCAAGGTGCGGGCGCCTTCGAGCTTGGCAACAGCGCCAATGCCTTGTCCTCGCTGGCCACCGTTGGCGCCATTGGCTCGCTCGATCTGGTCAACAGCAGCGCACTGCAGGTCGCGCCGGTCCAAGTCGGTGCGAAGGCGGGCAGTGGCATCCAGACGGCAGGCGCGATCAGCTTGCGCAACACCGGCGACTTGACGCTCACGCAAGGCTCGACCGTCCAGTCCAGCGCCGGGGCCATCGACATGCGCAACACCGGCACGCTCACCTTGGCCAGCGGTTCTGAGATCAAGACCGAGAACGGCGCCCTGGTGCTGCAGGCTGGCCGTCTGGTCAATCAGGCCGGCGCCCATGCGGTGGTCTCTGGCGGGGGCAACGCCTGGCAGATTTGGAGTACCAATCCGGCACCTTACGACCCGGGTACCGGCGATCAGCCGGGCGCTTTGCCGCATGACTTTGTGCAGTACAAGGCCAGCCTCGGCCAGACGGCGATTGCCGGCACCGGTCGCGGCCTGCTCTACCAATATGCGCCGGAGCTCACCATCGACCTGCTCGGACCGGTGAGCAAAATCTACGACGCCAACACCAGCGCTGCTTTGGAGCGCGCCAATTACAAGGTGGCTTTCCTCAACCAAGCCGACGGGGTGGGTGTCAACCGCGACGAGCTGACCTTGCACAACTTCTCGCAAGGCGTTTATTCGAGCAACGGCACCGGCGCAACGCCGGCCAACGCCGGGACGGGCAAGTTGGTGATTGCCAGCGGCTTGGGGCTGACGGCTAAAAACAACGATCGGCCAGTCTACGGTTACACCGCGCCGACGACCACCAGCGCGGCTATTGGCGAGATCGAGCCCAAGGTGCTGGATCTGAACATCACCAAGGTCTACGACGGCAAGCTCGGCTTTGACAACACGGCCAGAGACATCGTCTTCACCGGCATGGTGGGCACCCAAGCGCAGCCCCGGATCACCGCCGGCACCGCCAACATCAGCGCCACGCCGGTGGAGCAGAGCATCGCCCCGGTGGGCGTGTATCAGGGCTTCGTCAACCCGCAGGTCCTGCAATTGAGCGACCCCAACTATGTGCTGGTGCGCGGCGCAACCATAGGCCAGGTGGTGGCCACCATCGTCAAGGCGCCCTTGGGCGTGACCGTCGAGGGCAATTACAGCGGCACCACAGAGATCATCAAGCCCACGGCCTTCACCACCACGGGCCTGGTCAATGGCGAGACCCTGACCGCGCTGAGCAAGTTCACGGTCAAGTTCAGAGAGGTCTCGGCCAATGATGTGAACTACGTCACCGAGTTGTTTTCAGGCGGTGGCACGGCGGTGCTGTCCAACTATGACTTGACCTTGTCGCCCAGCAAGCTGCCGGGCGACACGCAAAACATGGTCAAGATCAAGGCGCTGTCGGACATCATCGTCAGCCTGCCCAACTGGCCGGCGTCGCCGGTCAAGCCCTTGGTC
>JAIXWZ010000022.1 GCA_027491035.1 Comamonadaceae bacterium
GGCAGCCTGAGCGCCGAGGAATGCGCGCAGTCTGTGCATCTTTCGTTTTCACGCTTCCTGCACCTGTTTAAGCAGGAGGTGGGCGTTCCCTTCCGGGCCTTTCGCACCTGGAAGCGCGCACGCAGCTTGCTGCACTATATCAACCGCGAAGCCAGCCTGGCAACCGTCGCCCTGGACACCGGCTATCCAGACTCGACCCACTTCAGCCACTCCATCCGGCACATTTATGGCGCCCAACCCAAGGAGATGTTTGCCGCATCACGCATGCTGCCCATCTACGGCCAGCGGGTCTCGCCCGCTGCGCCGGCGGGGCTGGCAGAGCGCTAGGGTCTGCCTGCACAAGTCCTTTTTGTCATTGCGATTGCCACGTCGCTTCGCTCCTCGCAATGACAGAAGCGTGGCAATCCAAAAAACGTCGATCAATCAGAGGCTTATGGATCGCCACATCGCTGCGCGGTGACGGGGTTTTGCAGACCTTGCCTAGGGCGCGATTGCGGCGAGCCCGGCCTGTTTCGCGGTGCTCAAAGGCCAGACGCCGCCCTCAAGCGCTGGCGTGCCAATTGACCCAGTGCAGGCCAGGCACTTGGGAGATCTCCCGGATATTGCGGGTCACCAGAGTCGCCTGATGGCGCAGGGCGGTGGCGGCGATGAGGGTGTCGTAAGGCCCCATGGGCTGTCCCTTTGCCTCCAGGTCCACCCGCAGGCGTGCGGCCTGCGAGGCGCATTCTGCGTCAAAGGCCAGCACCGTCAAGGGCCGCAGGAAGCGCGCCAGCGCCTCCAAGCGAGGCCCAGCCGCCTCTTGCGGCAGCCGCAACAGCCCGTAACGCAATTCGTATTCCACAACGGCCGGCACGCCAAGATCGGCCGGTCGTATGGCCTGTAATCGAGGCACGACCTGAGGATCCCCTCTGAAGTAGTAGCTGATGGTGTTGCTGTCGAGAATCAGCATCTGGGCCGATCAAAAGGCCACGCGCGGCACATCGGGCGCGTTCACCGCGGGCGCCTCTTCGCGCAATGGAAAGTCAGGAAACTGCCCCGCCAATGCCAAGCATTCCTGCGGCCACTCATGGGCGGCATAGGTGCGGATCAGATCGGCCACCCACCGGCTTTTAGACACCCCATTGGCCTTGGCCGCCTGATCCACCAAGGCCTGAGTCGCGTCGTCAAGATAGAGCGTGATCTGGGACATGGCTTTCTCCTGGGATATCTGACAATTATACGTTAAATTATATGTGCCAGTAGGCTAGGCCAACTCGAGCTCACCTGCCAAACCCTAAAAACTCGACCCCGGCGTGGCCAGAAAGGCCAGCTCTTCGGGGGTGGAGGTTCGGCCCAGGATCTTGTTGCGGTGCGGGTAGCGGCCGAAGCGGTCGATGATGGCTTTGTGCCTGAGCTCAAACTGGTGGCTGTCTGTTGACGCACGCTCCTTGAACAGAACATCGGCCACTTCATGAATGCGCCTCGATTCGCTGTGCATGTAAGGCATGTACAAGAAGGCGCGCTCGGCCTCGCTCAGCGCCAAATCGTCGCCGGTGGCCACCGCCGTCTGGGCCAGGGCCAGAGCCAGCGGGTCGGCCTCAAAGGCGCCGCGCTGGCCGCGGTAGATGTTGCGGGAGAACTGGTCGAGCACGATCACCTCGGCCAGGCGTCCGTGCGGATCGGTGCGCCATTGATACAGCTCGCTCTTACAAGCCTGCTCTAGCAGCTCGCCAAATCGCTCGGCAATCAGGCGGTCAAAAGCGGGATCGACCTTCCACCACTGGGCGGGGGTGACTTCCTGAAACCAGAACTGCAGGACGGCTTGGTGCATTTTTAAAGCGCTCGTGATGGTTTTGGATGATCGCAGGCATCGACCGGCGTGTCGACGTGCTGGGCTTCAGACAATTGAGCATGCGCGGGCTGGGAAAGGCAAAGGCCGGGTTCAAGCTCGTCTGCATGGCGCTCAAGCTGCGCTCAAGCCGCGCACAACGGGCGCAATGAAGATGGCGTGAGGGTCAAAACGGCCCCAAATGCCAACAAAAGAGGCCCCCGAAAGAGCTATTGGCTGACCTGGCCGTACAGCGCTGCTTCGTGCCCGATTTTTAAGCAGATCGAGCACGAAGTAGAGCTTGGCTCGTCGGATCAAATCCTTCAGCCGCCCAGACTCCTGGTCAGTTGAAGGTTCTTCGATTTCTTTGAGGTTAAAGGACTGAGCGCATTCATCGGAAGGGGTATTGCCAAGCGACCGAAATCGAGGCCCGAGAGTCGCGGGGCTTTTGCCGGTAGAGGTATTGCAGCGTATCGGCGGGCGGCAATTCACCGGCCGCCAGACGGCAATTGACTTCCTGCCACTGCTTGTCGATCGCGTAGAACGCCTCGCAGGACTTCTCGGTCAAGCGCCCGCCAAAGCGTTGTGAAATTCTCAGCGTCAATTGGCTCTGATTGCTCAGTGTCCGGTGGTGTAAAAAACCCAATTGCAAGCTGCTCGCAATTTTGTACTTGGGTCCACGCTCCCCGGTGCTAAAGCCCCACAAGATGCCCGATTGTGGCGTCAGCTGAGTCATCCACGTCAGCTTCAGGTCGGGCCAGGACGTGCGATACCATTTGTTGAACTCAGTGACACTGCCGTCGGAGTTTTCAAAGCCTTGCCCGCGCAACTGCTGGACCACGTTGGACAGGTCGCCCCCTTGCGTCAGCCCAACAAAATGGTGCGTCGGCAAGGGATGCGGCCAAGCGGTCGCCTGCGCTGCGGGGGAGATCCATAGAGCTGCCACACTCAGCGGCAGCAGTGCGATCTGGATGCGCAACACGCTGGGCAACCATCAACGAATCGCAACCGGGGCCAGGGCCCTGGACAAGCTGGCCTCACCCATGCCATGTTCGGCCCTGTTGTAGCCCCTGATGGTGTCTTGTCGTGCCGTGTTGAGCAACTGGTTGGTGACTTGCTCGGGCGTGGCCTGCGTGAACTTGCTGCCCACCATGGCGGCATAGGCGCTGATCTGGGGTGCGGCAAAGGAAGTGCCCGCCACGGTCATGTTAGACGGTACGCCCACCATCAAGAACTTGCTTTGGTACTCTGGATCAGAGCCCGGGGTGTTAGAGTACCAAGCCCTGCTGGCCACCGTGCCGCCCACGGAGAAGGACCAGGGCCCCAGTCGGATGCTTGAAGCTTGCGTGCTGTGGCTTTGCAAGGCACCCGCAAAAATCACGGACTTGGCGCCTTTGAGGGCGATATTGAGCACGTCGCCAGTTCCACCGACGCTGCTCAATGACGTGGCGCTGTTGCCCGCCGCCTTGACCACCACGGCAGCGCCCGCATGGGCCAGTGGGGCCAATTGCATCTGGTTGCGAACGAAGCCCACAACGCCCGCGTTGGTGGATCCGATCAAGGCATAGCTGGCGTTGATCACGTTCAAGCGACCCGCTTGCAGGCTGATGTTGCCATCAATCCACTGGCGACGCTCTATGTTTGCCAGCGGTGCCGTGCGCCTGACCACCTCAGACACCATGCCGCCATGCGTCGCGTATTGGTTCAAGGCCAGGCTTGGGTTCAGATCCACCGATGTCGGCGCACCGTTGAACTGGTCGTGGACATGGACAGTGGTCCCCTGACCTTTGAAACCGGAACGCCACGCATTCATCACATCCGTGTGCTGCCACACGTAACTGACCTGAGCCATGCTCGACAGAGGCAGCAGCGCCAAAACAAGAACTGTGCGCAACTTCATCATTAGTACTCCCGTGACTTGAAGAACAATAAATTACTATCCAAGATGTGGCATTAGACCAGAAATAACTATCTTGACTTATTAATTAGGTTTTCAAGAGCCGGGCGTCACGCGCCGGCGCACGGCCGGTAAGTGCAACCAGCCGGCCCAAACGCGCCGCCATCAGGCGGTCCACCGCTGGGCGACCTTCCACCCAGGAGCCGGTGTGACTTCGTGAAGCGCAAGCGCTCACGGTGCGGGTGCTGGTTGCAGACCTCGGCGGGTGCGGCGATGGGCAGGGGCGCGCCAGGCGCGCCGCGTGTGTGAGAATCGCCGCGCCTGCCGATGCCTGCCGCCTGCCCAATCGAGTGGGCACCCGTCCACCCCTCGCCCCAACCCAAGATGA
>JAIXWZ010000191.1 GCA_027491035.1 Comamonadaceae bacterium
GAGGCGCGCAGCGCCGTGGCAATCTATGTGCCTTTGCCAAGGCCGCAATGGATTGCTTCGGTCCTCGCAATGAAAGGGCTGGGCGCAATGACAGGGCGAGGGTGCCATGACGGGGCGGGGTGCAATCTCTCTAATGATATTGTATTAATAACGATTGCTCGTATATTTTTGTAATAAAAAGAAATTAATTTTTTCTAAAATGTCGTAATTGATGTCTTTTATGTCGAAGTAACAGTCTTTCACTTTTTTTTTTTTTTTTTTATTATGGCCCGACCTCGGTACTGAAGAGTTCTAGGGATGCCGGCCTGTGGGCCGAGCTTTGCTGTTCCCGTTTGGCAGCGGGGGCCCTCAATTGTTTTTGGAGAGATGAAAAATGTTTGAACGAGTTGTTCCGGTTAACAAAGATCGACATGCTGGCAAGAAGGTGCGCGCCAGCAACGACTTCCGCTTTGCGTCCAAGTTCCATGTGGCCTATGTCACCGTGCATGAGTTCGCCCGCGCGGCGGCGATCTATCCGCTGGTGTTTCTGGAGGACAAGGACAACGATTCGTTTCGTCCGGTGGCCTTGATGGGCCTGGATGCGGGCGAGAACCTGTTTGTGGACGGCCAGGGCCAGTGGGCCGGCTCCTACATTCCGGCCATCATCCGGCGCTACCCCTTTGCGCTGACCAAGGCGCCTGAGGCCGACCGCTTCATCGTGTGCGTCGACGAGGCCAGCGATCTGATCAGTGACACCGAAGGCGTGCCCATGTTCGACGAAGAGGGCAAGCCCACGCAGGTGATTGAGAACGTCAAGCGCTACCTGGGCGAGTTGCAGCAGATGGACACGATGACGCACGAGTTCGGCAAGTTCCTGGTGCAAAACAACTTGCTCACGCCGCTGAACATGCGCGTCAATGCGGCCAACAAGGTGCGCAACATCACCGGCTGCTACGTCATCAACGAGGAGCGGCTCAATAACTTCACCGATGCCAAGTTCGCCGAGATTCGCCAGAAGGGCTATCTGCCGGCGATCTATGCGCACCTGATCTCGCTGTCGCAGATCGAGCGGCTGGCCAGCTTGAAAAAGCCAGCCGCTGACGACGCGGCGGCCGATGACAAGGCGGCCACGGGCACGCGCCGCCGCGCCAAGCCGACCTTGCAGTAAGGCGCAGCCACCGAGAGGGGGCGCCGGCCCCCCAACTTGTTTTGTGTGAAGGGTCAGACCATGGGACAGCTTTGCGATTCGTGGAGGCAGCGTGCGCTGCCGGTGTTCTTGTTGACTGCAACGGCCTGCGCCAGCGCTTGGGCCCAGTCGGCTGCCGCGCCGGCGGCTGCCACGCTGAGTCTGCGTGAGCTGGTGAGCCAATTGCGCGAGGTCAACAAGGACATCCGCAGCAAGCGCGCCGAGAAGGACATTGCGGCCACCGGCATCGACCGCGCCGCAGCCGCCTTCTCACCCATGGCCACCTTGTCGGCCACCGACGGGCGCAACCGCCAGCCCAACACCTACGAGGAAAAGCTCACCCGCGACCAAACAAGTTTTTACTTGCGCGATGGGCAGGATTACTCGGTCGGTGTGAGCCAGTTGCTGCCCACCGGCGCCAAGATCGAAGCCAAGTCCACGCTGTCGCGGTTCATCACCAACATCAATGAAAAAGACGGCCGCCCCCCGGGCGCGCTCGACAACCGCACCTTCTGGGGCGTGACCCTGACGCAGCCGCTGGCCAAGGATGGCGGCTTTGAGGTCACGCGGGCACGCACCGTGGTGGCCCAGCTCGATGTGGCGGTGGCCAACCACGCGCAGGCCGAAACCGAATCGAGCGTGGTGGCCGAGGCGGTGATGGCCTATTACGAACTGGTGCTGGCGCAGCACCGGGTGCAGGCGGCGCAGGAGAAGATCCGCACCGGTCAGCGTCTGTTGTCGGAGGCCCGGGCGCTGGTGCGCCAGGGTCGCCTGCCCGAGTCCGACCTGCTCGAGGTCGAGAACTCGCTCTCGCGCTTTCAGGCCGGACTGGCCGAGGCGGTACAGGGCCAGAGGGAGCGGCAAAACCGTTTGCGCACCCTGCTGATGTCGGGCCAGGGGCCCGAGGCCAAGAGCTGGCAGGCCGCCGATGCCTTGCCCGAGGTGGATGCCGGCAAGGCCGGCAGCGCGGCTGCGGCGCAGACACCTGCCGAGCAGGCCTTGCGGCTGGCGCTTGAGTCGCGGCCCGACTATTTGATGCAAAAGAAGGTGATCGAGCGCGAGGGGGTGCAGCTGGTCTATGCCCAGAACCAGGCGCTGCCGCGCATCGATCTGGTGGCCAGCTACGGACGCAACGGCCTGGCCTATTCGGCCACCAATGCCTTTCGCTGGGGCACCATGAGCGAGTACCCGACCTGGAGCATCGGCGTGCAGGTGCAGGTGCCTCTGGGCGAGAACAAGATGGGGCGCGCCGACATTGCCGCGGCCACCATGCGCCGCGAGAACGCCTTGCTCACGCTCAAGGCGCTGGAGGTGCAGATCGCCAACGACATCGACACCAGCGTGAACCTGCTGGGCAGCGCCGTCGAGCGTTGGTCCCACTGGTACGACGTGGCCCGCCGCGAGCAGCAGCAGCTTGAGGTCGAGCGCAAGCGCTTTGCCTCCGGGCGCAGCGAGATGCGCGAGATCCTGATGCGCGAGGAGCGTTCGATCAATTCGCGCCTGATGGTGCTCGAGCAGCAAACCGCCTACGCCAAGGCGCAGGTGGTGCTCGAGTCCGCGCAGGGCATCTTGCTGCGGCGCTGGGCGTCGTGAAGGGGGCAATGGCCATGAGGCGTGTGCTTGCCGCTGTGCTGGCGCTGCTGTCCCTGCTCGGGCCGGCAGCGCTGCGTGCGCAGCCCTTGACGCCCGTGGCCGTCTCGCCGCCGGCATCGGTGCAGGTCGTCACCCCTGCCGTCACCTCGTCGGCTGGTCTGTCAGCCCCGGGCGTGACGCAGGCCTTGCGCGATGTCAAGCTCAGCGTGACCGTGCCCGGGCGCATCGAATCCATGCTGGTGCGCGAGGGCAGCCGGGTGCGCCAGGGCGAGCTCTTGCTGCATCTCGATCGCACGCTCGAGGAGCTGGAGATTCAGCGCCGGCGCCTGCTGGTGCAAGATCGCGCGCGCATCGACGAGCTGCGCCTGAAGGAAAAGACCCTGGGCGAGCAGGTCCAGTCGCTGCGGCCCTTGCTGTTGACCGGTGGGGTCTCGCGCAAGCAGTTCGAAGATGAAGAGATGGCGCTGGGCAGCGTCAGTGCCGAGCGCCGGGCGCTTGAGGCGGCCAAGGAGCGCGAGCAGGTCGAGCTGCTACTGGCGCAAGAGGCCTTCGAGAGGCGCCATTTGCGCTCGCCCATCAGCGGCGTCGTCACCAAGCTGGCCGCCCGCGAGGGCGAGAGCATCGGCCCGAGCGAGCCCACCATCACGGTGGTCGACACCAGCCGGGTGCGTTTCATCGCTGCGGTGCCCGCGGCCTGGAGCCAGCGCCTGCGCACCGGCTTGAACGTGCGCATCGAGCTGGGCCAGGAGTCGCAGCTGCGACTGCGCATGGCCCAGGTGGTGTTTGTCTCGCCGGTCACCGATCCCTCGAGCGGGCTGGTGGAAGTCATCGCCGAGTTTGACAACCCCGATGGGGCGGTGCGTCCGGGCATCACCGGGCGGCTGCTGTTTTGAGGCACCCCGATTCATGAACGCCGACTCGCGTCAAGCCCACCTGGCCCACACTGCGCTCGCGCAGGACGGGCAGGCCTGGGCCGCGTTGGCGCAATTTGACGGCCCGCTGCCGCAGTTTTGGGAGCGTTATCTGCAGGCCGTGGGCCAGCTGCTACAGGCCCGGCGCGTGCTGCTGCTGGCCTCGGGCGTGGGCCTGCCCTGGAAGGCGCTGGCGCAGTGGCCGGCCGACGCCCCGCAAGCACCCGGCGATGCGGCCGATGTGCTGCAGACCCTGGCGGCCTTGCCCGAGTTGCAGGCGCGCCTTGAGCCGCTGGCCGGCGGCGGGCAGTTGCTCGCCATGCGCTTGCCGCAGGCACCGGCCCCCGAGGCGCAGGTGCTGGCGCTGGTGGCGCTGCACGGCAGCGCCTTTGCGGCAGACCCACAGGCCTTGCTGCAGTGGGCCGAGCAGGCGGCGAGCGTGCCGGCGCAGTATGCGCGCCGGGCTGTGGCCGCTGCTGCGGCGGCCGCTGCGGCCGCAGGCCAGCCGCAGCCTTTTGGCGCTGCGCCGGTGCGGCGCGACCTGGGGGCCCACGCCGGCGCTGTGGGTGATGCAGGCGATGCCCAACTGGCCGGCCAGCCGCATGCGCAGCGGCTCTACGAGATTCTTCGGCTCTCGATTGAGCTGGCGCGCCAGCCGCGGTTTTTGCAGCGCGCCTTCGAGCTGTGCAATGCGCTGGCCGTGCGCTTCGATGCCGATCGCGTGTCTTTGGGCTGGATGCACCCGCCCTATGTGCGCCTGACGGCCATCAGCCATGTGGAAAAGTTTGACCGCCTCTCGGCCGTCAGCCGCGCGCTCGAGGGCGCGATGGAGGAGGCCGCCGATCAGGGCCAGGCGCTGGTCTACCCGGCCGAGCCGGGCGTGCGGCAGGTGCAGCGCGCGCACGAGTCCTACGCGCTGATGCAGGGCGTGGCGGCAGTGGCCAGTGTGCCCCTGAGCGATGGCGATCAGGTGGTGGGCGTGATCAGCCTGGAAAAAACCCAAGGGCGCTGGAGCGCCGACGAGCTGTGGGAGTTGCGCCTGATTGCGCAGACCACCGCCTTGCCGCTGGCCCAGCTGCGCCAGGCCGATCGCTGGTGGGGCGCGCGCCTGTGGGCCGCGCTCAAGGGGCGTCCAGGCGCCGCACCGCGGCACAGCGCCTGGAAGCTGGCCGGCGCGGTGGGCCTGATTGGCTTTGTCTCGCTGTTTTTTGTGCCCTGGGACTACCGCGTCGATGCGCGCCTGACGCTGCGCAGCAAGGACTTGGTCTTTGTGCCCGCGCCCTTTGACGGCTATTTGCGCCAGGTCTACGTCGACATGGGCGACAAGGTCAAGGCCGGTCAGGTGCTGATGCAACTCGACACGCGCGAGCTCGTGCTCGAGGAGTCGATGGCGCAGGCCGATGTGCTGCGCTACAGCCGCGAGGCCGAAAAAGCCCAGGCGCTGCGCCAATTGGCCGAGATGCAGATCACCCTGGCCCGGCGCGACCAGTCGGCCGCGCGCCTGGCCCTGATACGCCAACAGCTGGCCAATGCCAAGGTGACGGCGCCGCAGGCCGGCGTGGTGGTCGAGGGCGAGCTCAAGAAAAACCTGGGCGCGCCGCTGCGCAAGGGCGATCTGCTGCTCAAGCTGGCGCAGACCGATGACAGCTATCTGGAGCTGGAGATTGACCAGGCCGATGTGCACGAGGTGCAGGTGGGCTCGCGCGGGCAGTTTGCCCTGGTGGGCCGGCCCGAGCAGCGCTTTGCCATCGAGATCGACCGCATCGATCCCGCTTCGACCTTGCGCGAGGGCAAGAACGTCTACCTCGCCCGCGGCCGGCTGCAAGAGGGCATTGCGCCGTGGTGGCGCCCGGGCATGGGCGGCACCGCGCGCATCGAGGCCGGGCAGCGGCCGCTGATCTGGGTCATGACGCACCGCACCGTGCGCTTTTTGCGGGAGTTCTTCTGGCTATGAGCATGGACCAGGCCAGCGGACGGACCTACAGCGATGCCTGGCACCGCGTGGCCGGCGTGCGCGCCTGCCTGCGCAGCAGCGTGCGGGCGCACCGGCAGACCTTTCGCGGGCAGAACTGGGTGGTGCTGCGCGACAGCCTGAGCAGCGACTTTTTCCGTGTCACGGCCGATGCCTACGCCTTTGTCAGCCGGCTCGGGACCGATCGCACCATCGACGAGGTCTGGAATGAGCTGATGGAGGCCGAGCCGGAGGTGGCGCTGACGCAAGAAGAGGTGGTGCAGCTGCTGGGCCAGCTGCACCTGTCCAATTTGCTGCAGTTTGACCGCGGCGCGGCCGCGGCCAGCCTGTTTGAGCGTTACCGCGAGCGGCGCGGGCGCGAGATCAAGGCGCTGATCCTGGGCTTTCTGGCCATCAAGGTGCCGCTGATCGACCCGGACCGCGCGCTCGACCGCTCCATGCCGCTGATCCGGCTCATCTTTGGCCCGGTCGGCGCGCTGTGCTACTTGGTGCTGCTGGTGCTGGGCGTCAAGGCGTTGATGGACGAATCGCACCGCCTGTTTGACCAGTCGGCGGGCCTGCTCGCGCCTGGCAACCTGGGCCTGCTGTACGTGGGGCTGGTGCTGGCCAAGCTGGTGCACGAATTTGGTCACGCGGCGGCCTGCAAGCGCTATGGCGGCGAGGTCCACAAGATGGGCGTGATGCTGCTGCTGTTTGCGCCCTTGCCCTATATGGATGCGACGGCCAGCTGGGGCTTTCGCAGCCGCTTTCATCGCATGCTGGTGGGCGCCAGCGGTGTGCTGGCCGAGTTTGCGGTGGCCGCTGTGGCTGCGCTGGTGTGGGCGAACAGCGCGCCGGGCGTGATCAATTCTCTGGCCTACAACGTGATCTTTGTGGCCAGCGTCTCGACCCTGCTGTTCAACCTCAATCCGCTCATGCGCTTTGACGGCTACCACATGCTGGTCGATGGGCTCGATGTGCCCAATTTGTTTCAGCGCTCGCGCGAGCAGCTCAAGTACCTGGGCGAGCGTTTTGCGCTGGGTGTCAAGAACGCCGAGCCGGCCGCGCGCACGCGCAAGGAAGCCTGGCTGCTGCCCACCTACGGTGTGGTCAGCCTGGTCTATTGGCTGATGCTGATGTCGACCATCATCTTCTTCATCGCCGAGCAGTACCTGGAAGTGGGCATTGCGCTGGCCTGGATCGTCTTTTTCACCGCCATCGTGCTGCCGCTGCTCAAGTTTGCCAAGTACCTGGTCAGCAGCCCGCGGCTGCAGCACCAGCGCCTGCGTGCGGTCACCAGCACAGCGGTCATCGGTGGCCTGGCTTTTGCGCTGCTGGCGGGCGTGCCCATGCCCGAGCGGGTGCGCGTCAAGGGTGTGCTGCAGGCCAGCGACTTTCGCGAGCTCTACAGCGAAAGCGGCGGCACGCTGGTGCAGGTGCTGGTGCGCCCGGGCAGCTGGGTCAAGGCCGGTCAGCCGCTGGCTCGGCTGGACAACCCCGAGCTCGACCACGAGATCCGTGCGGCGCGGCGCCAGCGCGAGCAGCTGCTGGCGCAGGAGCTGCAGGCCGTCACCATGGCGGTGGCCAATCTGCAGCCGCTGGTGCGTCAGCGCCAGGCGGTTGAAGAAAAAATTGCTCAGCTCTTGCAGCAACAAAAACAGCTGGTCGTGCTCGCGCCGATCGAGGGCATCTGGAGTGCCAGCGAGCTCGAGGCCAGCCGCGGCCAATGGATCGGCCGTGGCGCGAGTCTGGGCACGGTGGTCGATGACCGCAGCTGGCGTTTTGTGGCGGTGCTGCCGCAGGTCAGCACCCACTTGTTTGAGGCCGGCGTGGTGTACAGCGAGATTCGCATTCGCGGCCAGCAGGAGTTCAATGTGCGCTCGGCGCGCACCGAGATCATGCCCTTCGAGCAAGGCCAGCTGCCCTCGGCAGCGCTGGGCATGGCCGGCGGCGGCGAGATCGCGGTGCAAAGCGGCGATACCAAAGGCCTGGCTGCAGCCGAGCCCTTCTTTCGCATCCATGCCCAGCTGCCGCCCCTGGAGCAGGCGCAGGCGCTGCGCCGCCTGCATGGGCGGCTGGGCACGATGCGCATCACCTTGCCCGACTCGCCCCTGCTGGTGCAGTGGGAGCGCGGCGCGCGCCAGTTCCTGCAAAGGAAGTTCCGCATATGAGCGCCACCTGGCCGCCTCTTCAGAGCCCCCCGACCGGTGGCGCGCCTGCGGCTGCGCCACACCGGCTGCGCTCCCTGGAGAAACTGCCCAAGGGGCTCGACGCCTGGGTGGACCGCGCGCACGGCTGGTGGCGCCGCCGCGGCCTGCATGTGGCGCCGCTGTGGCAGCAGGCGCTGGCCTGTCACGCCCAGTGCGAGCGGCTCGATGCGCTCGATGAGACGGCGCTGGCGCAGGCGCTGGTGCAGGCCCAGGAGCAGCTGCGGCGCGACCCGCTGCACGCCAAGGGCCAGCTGGTGCAGGCCCTGGCCCTGGTGGGCCAGCAGGCGCGCCGCGTGCTGGGCATGCGGCCCTACCCAGTGCAGATGATGGGCGCTTTGGCGCTGCACCAGGGCTGGCTGGCCGAGATGGCCACCGGCGAGGGCAAGACGCTCACGGTGGCGCTGGCGGCGGTGCTGGCCGGCTGGAGCGGTCGCCCCTGCCATGTGATCACCGCCAACGACTACCTGGCCGAGCGCGATGCGCAGACCATGCAGGCGCTGTATGAGGCCTGCGGCGTCAGCCTGGCGTCGGTGCATGCGCAGATCAAGGCCGAGCAGCGGCCGCAGCTGTACGCGGCCGATGTGGTCTACGTCACCCCCAAAGAGCTCCTCGCCGACCATTTGCGCGACCGGCTTGCCGCCGGCAGCGGGCAAGACGCGCACTGGCAGGACTTCTCACGCTGGCTGGGCCAAAGTGCGGCTGCGGCCGCTGCGCCCCTGCTGCTGGTGCGCGGTCTGCACACGGCCATCGTCGACGAGGCCGACAGCGTGCTGATCGACGAGGCGGTCACGCCGCTGATTTTGTCGGCGCGCCGGCCCAGCCGGGGGCTGTCGGAGGCGGCGACCTTGCTGGCGCAGCTGGCACCGCAGCTCGAGTCCGGGCGCGATTACGAGCGCGTGCCGCGCACCCGCACCGTCGAGCTGCGAGACGGTGCGCTGGCTGCGCTGGCCCGCGTGGCCGAGCAGCTGCCGCCGGTTTGGCGGCCGGCGCCGCGGCGCGAGGAGCTGCTGCGCCAGGCGCTGCAGGTGCACTGCTTTTTTATGCCGGGCCACCAGTACCTGGTGCACGAGGGCGAGATCGTGCTGCTCGATGAATTCACGGGCCGCATGACGCCCGGTCGCACGCTCACCGCCGGCTTGCACCAGGCCATCGAGGCCAAGGAGCAGGTGGCCATCACCGACCCGAACGAGTCGCTCACGCAGATGAGCTTTCAGGCCTTCTTTCGCGGCTTTGCGCGCCTGTCGGGCAGCACCGGCACGGGCTGGGAGGCCGTTGACGAGTTGTGGCGGGTGTACCGGCTGCCGGTGGCGCGCATTCCCACCCACCGGCCTAGGCGCACCGTCACGCAGCCTCTGCAGCTGTCAGTGGGGACGGCGCAGAAGTGGCAGGCGGTGGCGCGCGAAGTGGTGCAGCTGCAGCGCAGCGGCCGCGCGGTGCTGGTGGGCGTGCGCAGCGTCGAGTCCAGCCTGACCGTGGCGCAGCTGCTGCGCCAGCAGGGGCTCGAGCCGGTGGTGCTCAATGCAGTCGAGCATGAAAAAGAGGCCGACATTGTGGCCGCCGCCGGTCGCAGCGGCGCCGTGACGATCGCCACCAACATGGCCGGCCGCGGCACCGACATCAAGCTGCACCCAGCGGTCGAGGCCAGTGGCGGGCTGCATGTGACGATTGCCGAGATCAACGAGTCGGCCCGCATCGACCGCCAGCTCGCCGGCCGCTGCGGCCGTCAGGGCGATCCGGGCAGTGTCACGCTGCACCTGTGCCTGCAAGACAACCTGGCGGTGCGCTACATGCCAGTGCCGCTGCGCCAGCTGCTGCGCTTGTGCAGCGGCCAGGTGCCGGCGCTGCTTGCGCCGCTGGTGCGCGGGGCCTTTGTGTGGGCTCAGGCGCGTGCCGAGGCCGATGCGTTTGCGCGCCGTTTTTCGGTGTTGCGCCACGACGACTGGCTGGCCTCGGCCCTGCCGTTTGAACAGCGAGGCGGTGCATGAGCGCGATGCCCCCTTGGCCACAGTGGCGCGAACGCGCCGGCAGCGCGCTTGCGGCCATGCTCGACGAGCTCGAAGGGCTGCCCATCACCGGGGCCGAGTTTTCGGTGCGGCTCTCGCCCGCAGGCATGGAGTGCGGTCGTTGGTTGGCCGGTGTTTCGCCGGTGGGCGTGGCCCCGGCGCGCTTGCAGGGCCTGCCCGCGCGGCTGGGCATGCCGGCGGCCGACGCCTTGTGGTTCACCGGTCATGTGGCGCGCGCTCGCCAGATCGGCCTGGCGCTCGAGCAGACGGCGGCGCAGGCGGTGGCCAAGGTCTACCTGGAGTGGCCCCTGCCGGCGCCCGATATGCGGCCGCGCGCGCCCGAGCTGCGCCAGGTGGCGCTGCAGATTTCGTCATGCAAGTGGGCGATCGAGGGCCACAGCGCAGCGCAGGGCGCGCCGCGGCAGACCGATTACTGGCGCTTGTCGGGCGTCGATGGGGCGGCCATGGTTGAACTCTTGCGCGAGCCGCAAGAGGCGCTGGGCGATGCGCAGCGCCAGGTCTATGCGGCGCTGGCGCAGGCCCTGCAGTGGGCCTTGCATGCCGCGCCCCACTGGCGCGAGCCGCGTTTGCTGCTGGTGCGCGATGCCGGCAGCGCGCGCCGCGGCGTGGGCCTGCGCTTTTACGGCAGCGGCCTGACGGTGGCCGCTGCGCTGGCGACGCTCAAGCCCTTGTGGCGCGCCTGGGGTCTGAACCTGGAGTTGCACCCCGAATTGCTTTCGTTCTGGGCCGATCAGGAGCTGGGCTGGCTGCATGCCGGGCTCGACGGCCAAGGTCAGGCTTTTGTCATTGTCTACGGGGCGATTGATCGCACCCAAGCCCGCGCCGTGCTCTCGGCCAGCGGGGCAGCTGCTGGGCAGCAGCACGCATCTGTGCAGGAAAACTGAACATGAAAAACATCAAACGCTGGAGTCCCAACCGCATGCGCCACGCCTTTCGGCGCATGCGCAGCACGGTCGAGCGGCTCGAAGACCGGATCTTGCTCTCCGCCGAGCCGCTGATCGCGTTCAACCGCGCCGACAGCGATCAGCCCCTGGTGGTGGAGAACCTGGAGCACAGCGCCAACAAACGCAAGGCCGATCCGCTCGATCTGGAGGCCATCTCCAGCATCGCCACGCTGATTGATCTGACGCGGCCGCAGTCGCAGCAAAGCAGCAAGCTCAATTGGACCGGCTCGACCTCCTCGCTGCTCAAGCTCAATTCGCAGCTGCAAGCCCTGGTGCTGGACTTGGGCGACGGCGACAGCCAGATGAGCCTGAGCAACGATGCCAGCGGCATGCTGCGCCTGTCGCGCATCGATGGCGCCTCGCCCTATGAACTGGTGTTTGCCAAGCCCAGCAGCATTTTGGGCATCCGCGGCGAGGGCGGCCTGGACCGCCTGGTGATCGACAACGTCGACCTGGGCTCGACCAGCTTGTCGGTCGATGTCGAGGCGATCGACATTCCGGCCTCCAGCACGCTGACCGGACAGAACAATGTGCTGCTGATGGCTCGCGACAGCTTCGCGGGCGATCTGGGGCAGTTGACCATCGGCGCTGACGATCTGGAGCTCAGCGCGAGCATCGATGTGGCCGGCACCGTGCAGGTGGTGGGCAATGTGGTGCTGGCCTCGCAGGTCTCGGTCGAGCTCGAGCAGGAGGTCACGCTGACCGGCTACTACGAGGTCAACGGCATCACCACGGCGCGGGTGCGCGTGGCCGATGGCGCGGTCATCACCGCGCAGAGCCTGTCTCTGAGCGCCATCACCGAGTCGCGCTGGGCGCTGGCGGCCAATGACGGCCTGATCGGCGGGCGGCTGGCGCTCGATCTGGAGCAGACCACCGAAGCGCTGGTCGAAGGCGGCGTGGACCTCAGCGTCGCGCCGCAAGCCGACGACGAGGGCAACCTGGGCGTGGGCCTGCTGATCGAGGCGGTCGACTGGACCGATGCCTCTGTTGTGCTCGACATGGCCGATGGCGAGATCACCGGCTTGAGCAAGGACACCCAGGCCGGCCAGGCCCTTGAGGGTTTTGAGCTGGGCTGGACCCAGATCGATCTGGTGCGCAAAACAGTCGCTGGACTGGGCGGCAGCGTGGCCAACCCCACGCGCCTGGCAAGCGAGGACGGCCTGGTGCACATTGCGGCGGCCAGCCTCGACGGCGCGGGCAACGAAGACGGCGAGAACGCCGGTATCTACGGCTCGGTGATGTCGTCCCTGGTGGGCTTGCACATCAGCAACATCGACCACGATGTGCAGGCCTTTGTGGCCAACTCTGCCTTGGAAGTGGGCGCGCTCAATGTCTATGCGCTCAACGAAACCACCGCCCTGGCCAATGGCAAGATCGCTCGCAACAAGGTCGACGGCAGCACCGAGGCCTGGGTTGAGGGATCCGACCTGAGCAGCACCGGCGCCATTGCGCTGATCGCGCAGGACCTGGCGAGCTTTACCGCCACCAGCGAAGGCTTTTCGGCCGACATCCCCAAACTCGACACACTCAAGGTGGGCATTGCCTCGACCACCAACACGGTGGACCGCAAGGTCTCGGCCTATCTGCTGGGCAGCACGGTCAGCGCCAGCGAGATGGCGGTGCTGGCCAGCAACGACAGCACCTTGAGCGTCTCGCTCGAATCGATGGCGGTGTTTGACAGCGAGGCGGCTGAAGGTGAAGCCCAGGCCGAAGCTCCGGCTGAAGGCCAGGCCGGTGGCTCGGGCATGCAGATGGCCTTTGGCGGCACCTTTGCCTGGAACCAGTTCAACGGCCAGGTGCTGGCCTATGTGGAGGACAGCACGTTTGAAGCCTCCGAGGGCGACCTGGCGGTGCAGGCTGTCAGCAGCGCAGCACTCGAGGCCCAAAGCAAGGCCGGCACCGCCGTGAGCTCGGGCGCTGCCGCAGGCGCGTCGCTGGCCTTCAACGCCGTCGGCTGGGACATGGGCAATATCGCTGCGACCGGCCTCAACAGCATTTTGGGCACCGACATCGGCGCCACCGCCTCGCCCCTGCTGACCCACGCCTACGTGCGCGGCAGCGACGTCACGGTCGCTGGCGAGATGAGCGTGACCGCCGAAAACACCATGGGCATCGAGGCGCTGATCAGCAACGCCGCCGATGTGCTGGGCGGCGGCGCCGGCGGCATGTCGGTGGGCGCGGCCATGATTTTGGCCAGCAACCGGGTGCGCTCGGACACCCGCGCTTTTGTTGACGGCAAGAAGCAGCTGGCCGGTGCCGATCAGGCGCTGCTCGATGTCGGCGGCGGCTTAAGTGTGTCGGCCACCGACGATGCCGGCATCAGCGCCGAGGTGTCGATGTCGTCCAACGTGGCAGGCGGCTCGGGGGCGACGGTGGCCGCCGGCGGTGTGTTCTCGCTCAACGATGTGCGCTCGCAAGTGGCGGCCGATGCCTGGAGCCTGACCCTGACCACCGAGGGTGACACCTCGATCACCGCCTCGGCGACCGCGCAGATCTCGGCCACCTTGAGCGGCGAGGTCGTGGCTTCGGCTGAAGAAGCGGGCGCGGCCGATGAAGCTGCTGACGAGTCAGCCGCTGATGCCGGTGCCGATGCCGGTGCCGAATCGGGTGAAGCCGACGGTGGTGGGGGCGCTGCGGTGGCAGCCAACGGCCTGATCGCCACCAACCGCATCCTCATCGATGCCGACGCCTCGCTGCGCGACAGCCTGGTGACTGTCGGCGGCAGCCTGGGCGTGGAGGCGGAAAACACCGCCACCATCGACGCCGAAAACACCGCCAGCACCGAGAGCTCGGGCGTGGCCGCCGGCGTGGTGCTGGCCTTCAACACCATCGGCTGGAAGCCGCAAAACATTTTCTCGGCCGCCATCGACACCCTGATCGGCACCGACGGTCTGGGTCAGACCGACAGCGCCCAGTCGAGTGCGGAGATCACCAACACCACGCTCGATGTGGGCGAGGACCTGACGCTGACGGCCGTGACCGTGCCGCAGATCAATGCCTCGATTGAAAACACGGTGCAGTCCAGCGGCGGTGTGGCCGTGGGCCTGACGCTGGCGTCCAATCTGGTCAGCGCCGACTCGCATGTCTTGCTCACGCCCAAGAACGAGGCGGGCGACATCGAGCTGCCCGATGACACCGTGTTTGCAATTGGCGGCAATGTGCTCATCAAGGCCAGCGACACCTCGGGCATCGTCGCTCGCATCGGCGCGGCCACCGGCAGCGAAGGCAAGGCCGCCCTGGGCGCGCAATTGGTGCGCAACGACGTGCGCAATGTGGTCAAGGCGCTGGTCGACAGCGCGGCCATCGAGGCCGAAGGCGATGTGACCCTGCTCGCGCGTGGCTCGGCCAGCATCACCGCCTTGCTGTCGGACCAGGAACTGCCCGAACTCAAGGAGCCCGATGCGGCCGACGAGGAGGCTGCAGCTGACGAAGAGGCCTTGGCAGAAGAAGCGGCCGCCGAGGATGAGGCAGCCCAAGAGGAGGCTGCCGCCGAAGAAGAGGCCTCGCTCGAAGATCAGGCCGCGGCCGAGGAAGCCGCGGCTGAGGAAGAGGTGGCCGCCGAAGAAGGCGCTGAGGAAGGCGCCGCGGCCTCCATGGCCTTCAAGGGCCTGATTGCCACCAACCTGGTGCTTTCTGATGTGCGCGCCACGGTGCTCGACAGCGACATCAGCGCCGGCGGTGACCTCACGGCGCGCGCCCGCAATGCCGCCAATATCGAGGCCGAAAACACCGCCAAGGCCGATGCCGACGGCGCGGCCGTGGGCGTGACCCTGGCCTTCAACACCATCGGCTGGCAGGCGCAGAACGTGCTGTTCAACGCGCTCGACGCGCTGCTGGGCACGAGCATCGGCAACGAGCAGCCGGCGCAGATCTTGGCCACTGTCTCGGGCTCCAACCTGGCCGCAGGCGGTGACCTCTCGGTGGAGGCCGAGGCCAAGGAGCAGATCACCGCCACCATCGTCAACGAGGCCAATGCCGCGGGCGCGAGCGTGGCCGCTGGCATGGTGCTGGCGAGCAACTTGCTGAGCGCGCGCGCCCGGGCCACGGTGGCCCCAGCGCTGCAGGCCGAGGAAAAAGTGGCTCTGAGTGCCGGCGGCAGCATCACCGTCAGCGCGGTCGATGAAGCGGGCGTAGCCGCCGATGTGAGCATGGTCGCCAGCAGCGGCGGCGCAGCGGCTGTGGGCGGCCTGGTGGTGCGCAACGATGTGCGCAGCGATGTGTTTGCCGAGGTCGATCGGGTGCAGGGCGAGGCCGGCGAAGACTTCACCGTGCTCGCGCTCGAGTCGGCCTCCATTGAGGCCACGCTCAGCGGGGAAACCAAATCCCTGGAAGCCGCGGCCGACCCGGAGGCCGACCCTGCCGCTGATGCAGGTGCCGATGCAGGTGCTGATACGGATGCCGGTGCAGGCACCGATGCCGCAGCGGGCGATGCAGCAGACGGCCCGGCCGCCGGCAGCCCGTTGGCCATCAACGGCTTGATTGCCACCAACCTGGTGCTCAGCAGCGCGCAAGCGCGGCTGACCATGAGCGAGCTCAGTGTGGACGGCAACCTGGCGGTGCAGGCCGACAACATCTCGGCCGTGACAGCCGACAACAGCGCCACGCTCGAATCCGACGGCACAGCCGTTGGCGTGACCCTGGCTTTCAACACCATCGGCTGGAAGCCGCAGAACCTGTTTGCCAACGCGATCGATGCGCTGCTGGGCACCGACGCGCTGGGCCAGGAGCAGCCTGCGGTGGTCAGCGCGCTGGTGCTGGCCACCACCTTCACTGTGGGTGGCGATGTGGCGGTGCAGGCCGGTGGGCTTGACGAGGAAGAAGACGCGCCGGTGGGCTCCACCATCAGCGCGACCATCACCAACGAAAGCACCGCCAACGGTGGCAGTGCCTCGGCCAGCTTCGTGCTCGCCAGCAACAAGATCAGCACCACCAGCCAGGCCTGGGTGGGCCCGCTCACCCCCGCGCAAGCGGCGATCGACGGCGCCACGGCAGCCACCGACATGGCTTTGCTCGTGGGCGGCAATATGGATGTCACCGCCACCGATGCCGGTGCGATTGAAGCCGAAGTGACCATGGCCGCCACCAGCGGCGGCGGCGCCGCAGTGGGCGGCGTGGTGGTCATGAACGACCTGCGCGGCGTGGTGCTGGCCAGCGTCGACCGGGTGGATTTGACGGCCGCAGGCGACGTGACGATCGCTGCCTCTGAGGCCTCCAGCCTGAGCTCGGTGCTCTCGGGCAGCACTGAAAGCCCGCCCGAAGACCCCGACGCAGCCGACGCAGATGCCGACGCGGGTGCAGACGCGGGTGCAGGTGCGGGTGCAGGTGCGGGTGCCGCGACCGGTGCAGCGGGTGGCGCTGGGGCCGCTGCCAGCCCCATGGCCATCAACGCCCTGATTGCCAACAACGTGGTGCTCGGCTCCAGCCGCGCCTTGTTGACCAAAAGCTCGGTGCAAGCCGATGGCAGCCTGACGGTGCAGGCCGACAACGTCTCCGAGATCACCGCGGAAAACACCGCCACCATGAGCTCGGGCGGCAAGGCAGTCGGCGGCACGCTGGCCTTCAACACCATGGGCTGGGAATCGCAGAACGTGTTGTTCAAGGCGGTCGATGCGCTGGTGGGCTCGGAGATCGGTGACGAAGACCCGCTGGTGGCGCTGGCCAAGCTGGAGACGGTCGAGCTTGATATTGGCGGCGACCTCAATGTGCTGGCCAGCATGGAGGCCACGCTGAGCGCCACCACCAGCAACGAGGCCAGTAGCGAAGGCGCGGGCGCCGCGGCCAGCATCGTGGTGACCTCCAACATGGTCAGCACCGACGCGCAGGCCTTCATCTTGCAGCCCGAAGACAGCGAAGACTATGCCCTCAACGTCGCTGGCGCGGTCGCGGTGCAGGCCGATGACGCGCCCTCCATCGTGGCCGGTACCGTGGTCACTGCCACCTCCAGCGGCGAGGCCGGTGACGAGGAGGGCGATGGCGACTACCTCGATGTGACCTACCGCAGCGGCGACGGCGAGACCGAACTGGCCTTTGGCGACCAGGTGATGGTGGAAGACGGCCACGAGGCCGGCGGCAACATCGGCCGCATTTATCGCTACATGGGCTCGGGCGAAACGCTCGACCTCTCGGAGGTGAACTACGACCACAGTGGTCTGTGGTACGAGCTGCTGCCGCCCAAGGGCTTTGTGGGCGATGTGCTGGCCTTCCTCGAGTCGCCCATGCCCTCGATCGAGCGCGAAATTGTGCTGACCACCATCCCCATGGGCGGCGTGCAAAGCGATGTCGGCTTCAAGGTGGCCGCCGGCTGGGGCGACCTCAATGTGAGCGACTTCTTGAGCGGCGTCAACGGCGACAAGAAGGGCGGCTTTACCGGCACCGAGCAGGGCATCACACTCGACACCGGCTCTCTGCTGGGCCGCGCCGGCCCCGAGCTCAGCCTCGAATTGATCTTCCCCAACCCCGAGTTGCCCTACTACAGCTACGAGGAGGTGCTGGGCACGCTCAACCACGGCGGCGAGTCCCACGACTGGGGCGTGCGCGCATCAGTCGGTTGGCCCGATGCCAAGCTGTTTGACCTGATCAACCTGCCCGCCTTGATTGACGGGCGTTTCGAGCCGCTGCTGCCAGAGTTCACCGCTTCGGTCTTCTTTGGCGACCTAGAGATCGACTCGCTGACCTTCCTGCCCGCGCAGTTTGTGGTGCAACTGCCCACGGTGCGTGTGACCGTGTTGGGCAAGCCGGTGGAGCTGGTCTACAGCAGCGAGATCGTGATCGACACGCCCGACTACTTGCAGGAGTTTGTCGACGAGGAGCTTGAGCCGCTGGAGGTCGAGATCCCGATGATGGATCTCGACGAGCTGATGAAGGTGCAGGGCCTCGAAGACCGGGCCGAAGATTATTGGGATGAGGCGCTGGTCATCGATGTCAGCAACCCCGAGCTGCCTTACTTCGAAGAAGAGTTCATCTTCACCACGGTCGAGATGGGCGGGCAGGAATGGGATGTGGGCCTGAAGGTCGGCGCCGGCTGGCAAGACACCACGCTGCTCGACATGCTCACCGGCGAGGCCAAGCCGGCGGGCATCAGCGCGCTGGAGACGGGCATCAAGATCCAGGCCGGCGCCACCGAGATCCTGGGCTACAACGTGCAAGGCCCCGAGCTCAACCTCGAGCTCATCTTGCCCAACCCTGAGCTGCCGTATTACGAGTACCGCTACGCCCTGGGCCAGGTGCCACTGATCCCGCCGGTTGCCGAGGAGCCTGCCCCGGCCGAGGCAGTGACCGAGGAAGCGCTTGCAGCCGAGGAAGAGGCCACGGCAGGCGAAGAAGTCGCCGCAGGGGAGGAAGCGACCACCGACGAAACCACGCCGCCCGAAGAGGTCGCCGAGCCGGTCATGATCGACTGGGGGCTGGAGCTGGCCGTGGGCTGGCAAGACACCCTGCTGCTCGACCTGATCGACATGGAGGCCTGGCTTGAGGGCGATTTCGAGCTGCAGTTGCCCGAGCTTGATTTGCGCCTGTACGTTGACTTGCCCGAGGGCGCTGAGGCCGACAGCATCGCGCCCTTCCTGCCCGAGTACTTTGACGTTGCGCTGCCGTCCTTCAAGCTCACCTTGCTGGGCACCGAGATGGCGCTGGGCTTTGGCACGTCTTTCACGTTCAAGACGCCCGATACCTACGCGGCCTATATCGACACCAGCCTGCCCAAGGGCAAGGCCAGCCTGCCGGGGCTGGATCTGGACGTCGGGCTCGACGCGCTGCTCAACGGCACCGAGGTCAGCCTGGCTGAAATGAAGTTTGTGCCCACCGGCGAGGAGCTGGTGGTCGATGTCACCGACGTCGACTCGGTCTACGAGGCGCTGCTCGAGGTCATTCAGATCATTCCGGGCAACTACGCGCTGGCCGAGCCCAAGATCCAGGGCCTGGTCTTTGGCAT
Organism: Comamonadaceae bacterium; assembly: GCA_027491035.1. GTDB lineage: Bacteria > Pseudomonadota > Gammaproteobacteria > Burkholderiales > Burkholderiaceae_C > Polaromonas. Next base: position 18,729 of record JAIXWZ010000191.1, read on the forward strand.
CCCGATCGAGTTCGACGTGCCGATCGACAACTTCTCGAGCCAGTGGCTGGGCTTTACCCTGACCGAGTTCTCGCTTGAAGATGTGCTGCCCGAGAGCGTGTACAGCCTGATCGAGCCCTTTGTCGACACCGAATCGGAGACGGTCGAGTTTGAACTGCCCACGGTCGACTTGGGCGTGGTGGGGCCGGCCATAGGCGAGCTGCCTTATTTTGAAGAGTCGGTCGCTATCGACCTGGGCAGCGAGGACGAGCCGCTGGAGTTTGGCATCAAGGTCGGCGCCGGCTGGAAGGACACCACGCTGGCTGACATGCTGCTGTCCGAGCCGGTCGAGGCTGGCATCGTGCCGCTGGATCTGGGTGTGCGCTTCCAGTCGCCTGGCGTGGCCATCACCGTGCCCATGCTCGACATCGGGCCCTACACCTTGCAGGGCCCGGCGCTGGACATCGAGCTGATCCTGCCCGAAATCGATTTGCCCTACCTCGAGTACCAGCAAGCCCTGGGCCAGCTCGATGTGCAGGCGCTGGACGCGGACCAGACGCTGCCGGTGACCGAGGTGAACTGGGGCCTGGAGCTGGCTCTGGGCTGGCAGGACATGCAGCTGACCGACTTGGTCGATATGGAGGCCTGGCTCGAGGGCGACTTCTCGGTGGCCATGCCCGAGATGGATCTGCGCCTGTATGTCGAGCTGCCCGAAGGCGACGATCTGCCCGAGATCAAGGCCTTCTTGCCCAAGTATTTCGATATCGCGCTGCCCTCGTTCAAGGCGACCCTTTTGGGCAAGGAGCTGGCGATTGGTTTTGGCACCACGGTGCGCTACGAAACGCCCGAAGAGTATGCCGACTACATCGACGACAAGCTGGCGCCCGTCCAGGCCCGTTTGCCGGGCATAGACATCGATGCCGCGATCGATCTGCTGCTGGCAGGCGATGAGCTCGACACGCAGGCGCTCAAAGGCCTGATCGCCACGCCCAGCGACGAGGCGATCGAGGTCGATCTGACCGACCTCGATTCGGTCAACGACGCCTTCGAGCTGTTGATCCAGGTCATCCCCGAGCGCTATCGTGTTGCCGACCCGACCTTCAGCGGCAAGATTTTTGGTGTCGAGATTGACTCCACGATCCCCCTGAGCAAGCTCGCGCCCGAACTGGTCGAGTTCAGCCTGTCGGAGATCCTGCCCGAGAGCGTGTACCAGCTGATGGAGCCCTTCATCCGGCCCATGGGCTCGGACGAAGACCCGGTGCTGATCACCCTGCCGGAGCTGGAGCTGCCCGACATTGGGCCGAGCGTGCCCTTTGTCGAGCAGTTCGTCGACATGCTCAAGACGATGCCGAGCGAGGTGCGGCTGTTCAACCCCACGGTCTCGGCGGCCTTGCTGGGCATCTCGATCGAGCAGACCCTGCCGCTGACCGAGGTGGCGCAGCTCATCGCCGACGAGCTGGGCATCGAGCTGTTTACCTTCGAGATCAACGAAGACGATCCGAGCGAGAGCTACATCGAGTTCAGCATCCTCGAGGTGATGGACCAATTGCCCGAGACCCTCCAGGACATTCTGGGCTATTTGATCGATGACGAAGAGCCTGAAGAGGGCGAAGAGCCCAAGGAGCCGATGGAGCTGCGCGCCATCGAGCTCGACCTGGGCGACTTCACGCCCAAGGGCATGCAGAAGTACGTGCCCTACGTCAAGCTGGGCACGGCCCTGCTCAACAAACTCGGCCTGAAACTGCCCTTCCTCAACCTCGATCCGCAAAGCAGCGACCCGGTGGCCGAGGCCGAAACCGGCGATGCCGGGGACGACGAGACGCCGCCCGAGACCGAGACCGAGGTCGTGGGCGGTGTGACCTTGACCTGGACCACGGCCGAAGAGGCGCTGGCCCCAGCGACTGCGGTCAACGAGGTGCAGACCGTGGCGCTGGACATCGATGCCGGCCTGGGCCTGGGCAGCGAGCGCAGCTTCAAGCTGGCCCTGGGCAAGAGCAAGGTCACCGATGCGATTGCTGTTCTGCCCTTGGGCAGCACGGCCGCGGCCGAGCAGCAGCAGATCACGCTGCTGCAGTCCGATGTGAACAAGCGCTTTGCGCTCAAGATCGGTGATTGGAAGTCTACGGACATCATCTACTCGGGCAACCCCGAGTTCGACGCCAAGAAAATCGGCGACGAGCTGGCCAAGCATCCGAGCATCGTCAGCGCCAAGGTGCGCTACGGCACCGACGCGCAAAGCCGGCGCACCTTCACCATCGACTACGTCACCGAGGCCGCAGCCTCGCCCAACTTGGCGCAGCTCGAGGTGCTTGCGGGTGCCACAAATCCCGGCAAGCTGGCCTTTGCCACGGGCACGCTGCGTGATGGCAGCAGGGCCCACACCGCGGCAAACCAGGCGGCGCTGATCCAGGCCGCGCTCGACAAAACCTTGGGCTCAGGCCTGATCACCGTGAGCCCCGGTGCCGAGGGCGGCTACCTGCTCACTATGGGCGGCCGCTACGCCAACATCAACCTTGACCAATTGCAGGTGCGCGATGCCACAGCCGGCGTCAAGGCCAGCACCGCCACCCAGACCGAGGGCAAGGCCGCGACCGGCCCGAGCTATCTCATTGATTTGCAGGCCCAGGCCGATCAGGAATTGTTCGATCTGCGCTTGACCCTCGCGGGCGTCGAGTACACGGTGGACGATGTGGCCGTCGGCGTGACGGCCAGCCAGCTCGCGTCCAAGCTCGCTGCGGCCATAGATGCCAAAGGCAAGACCCTGCTTGAAAACGGCATCAAAAAGCCCACGGTCAAGCTCGGCAGCGAGTCGGGCCAGTGGGTGGTGGCATTTGCGGCTGGCACACCTGCGGTCGAGATCCAGACCACCTTGAAGAAAGTGCCGGTCCAGGGGGGTGGCACAGGCACAGGTACAGGTACAGGTACAGGTACAGGTACAGGTACAGGTACAGGTACAGGTACAGGCACAGGCACAGGCACGAGCACCAGCACCGGCACGGGCAC
>JAIXWZ010000099.1 GCA_027491035.1 Comamonadaceae bacterium
CCGCTGACGCTCAGGTTGCCCGAGGCCAGGTAGGTGCCCAGCGCCTCCAGCGTGCCGCTCAGGGTGAGCGTGCCGTCCGCGGTGACCGGGCTCAGCGCGCTGCTTGCGGCGGCCGTCAGGGTGGCGCTGCCCGCATTCAGGCTCAGGCTGTAGGTGCCTGCGGGGCCACTGAGCGCGCTCTGCAGTGAAATCGGTGTGGCACCGGCCGCCACGCCAAGTGCAGCGGGCAGGCTCAGGCCCAGCGCCGTGGTGCTTTGGCTGCCGCTGGCGCTGGCCAGGGTGATGGCCACGCTGGCATCGCTGCTGCCGCCGCTGCTGATCAGGCGCACACCCAGGGTGTTGTTAATGAGTGCCGGCGCCGTAGGCTGCAGCGACACCGCACCGCCCGCAAGCAAGGCACTGAGCGCAGCGGCCGTGCCGCTCAGGCGGGTGGCAGCAAAGGTGTTGCCGCCCAGGGTCAGGCTGGCGCCATTGCTGACGGTCACGCCCGTGCCCTCCAGGCTGGGCAGGTTCAAGGCCGACTGGGGCAGGCCCAATTCAAGCGCCAGCTCCTCGGACGCATTGCTGCTGCTCACCGCATTGGCCGCCCACTTGAGCGGCAAGGCTGCGCCGGGGGTGGCCGCGATTTGCGTGGGCAGCGTGAGGCCGCCGCTGGTCTGGGTCGCGCTGCTGGCTGTGGGCGTGGCCAGGGCCACAGTCAGTTGGCTGTAGCGCTGGCCGCTGGCATCGGCCAGGCGCAGCGTGAGCGTGCCGGCATTGCCGCTGTAGCTCAGCGCATTGGCGCCGGCCAACCAGGCCTGCAAGGCGGAGGCCGTGCCGGTGAAGGTGGGCGCATTGGCGCTGCCGCTGGCGGTTACGCCTGCGGCGGTGGCCGTAGTCGCGGCATTCAGGCTGCCGCCGGCCGGGGCGGTCGCGCTCAGGGTCAGTTGGCCCTCGCCGGTGATTTGTACACCGGCCAGACTCAGGTTAGAGGCGGTGCCGGCGGTGATAAACACCGTCTGCGGCACGGCGGCCAGGCTGGGCGCGGTACTGCTGGCCGCGCTGCTGCCGTAGAGCGCCAGTTCGGTCTGCACCGACACCGCACCGCGGGTCACGGTGATGTTCAGGCTCTGACCGGCTGCACCCAGGTAGGTGGGCGCATCCGCGCTGGCAAACCAGTTGCTCAAGGCTGAGGCCTGGCCGATGAAGCTGCGCTCGCTCGCAGTGCCCGAACCGCTGATGCCCGCCGGCGGCGTGCCGCCGATCTGGCCGCTGCCCGTTTTGAGGGTGACGTTCAGGCTTTCACTGCCGCTGCCAAAGGCACTGCCGGCCGTGCGAAGGGGCGAGGCCACGTCGGGCGTGATCGGCAAGGCGCCAGGCAAGGCCACGGTCGGGTTGGCCAGCAACGGCGCGGGGCCGGCGCCCAGCGCGCCTGTGAGCAGGGCCAGGGCCTGCGGCTCATCGAGCAGCTGAAGTCCCGCATCGCTAAGCACCACGAGCTGCGGCGCTTGCAGCGCCTGCCCCAAGCTGGTGACCTGGTTGGCCACCGCCTGGCTCATGAAGAGGCCTTGCGCGGCTTGCAGCGTTGTTGTTGCGCCGCGGGGCAGATGGCTGCCGGCCAGGGTGATGGCGCTGTCGCTGCGCAGCACCAGGTTTTGCGTGGGCAGCACGGCGCTCAGGCCTGCCACCGCCGGAGTGGCGGTCAGGTTGGTGGGTTCGACCACCTTGGCCCCAGCAGGCAACTGCGAGGCGCTACCGCCCAGACGCAGGGCGGCGCCGCTGCGGTATTCGGTGCGGGTGGCGCCGGTGAACAGGCGCGGGCTGCCAATAAAGCCTGCCGCCAGCAGGCTAAGTTCATCGAGGTTGCTGGCCAGCGCATCGGCCACCACCAGCAGCAGGTCGCCGGCCAGCGACAGCAAGCTCACATCGGCGCTGTTGCCGGTGCGGATTTTCTCGACGGACAGCGTGCTTTGCGCCGTCACGGTCACGTTGCCCGGTGCGGCGATGTCCTTGATCGTCAGGCCCGGGTTGGACTCGCCCTCGCGGTCCACGTCGGTCAGGCTCAGGTTGCCAGTCGATGCAGTGGCCCGCAGTTCGTTGACCGCAAGCACCATGGCCGCGATGCTGCTGCCGCTCAGGCTGAGCGCGCGGGTGTCGATCAGCGGCACATCGGCCGGCCACGGGTTGGGCACGTCGATGGCGCCAGCTGCCGTCAGACTCACCTGGCCCAGGGCGCCTGTGGCGATCGCGGTGCCGGCATCGAGCGCCGGATCGGTGAGCAAGCGGATGCTGCCCACCGCAGTCACCAGCACCCGGCCGGGGGCGCGCAGACCGCTTTGCTCCAGCGTCCACAGCGCAGCGCTGCGGCCGGTTTCCACCACCCGCTCGATGCGCAGATCGGCCACGGCGCCGATCTCCAGGTTGCCCAGGGCATAAAGATGGATGTCACCCGCGGCGGTGTGCGCCGACACGCGTGACACGTCCAGGCGCAGCGCGCCCAGATCGCTGCCGATGCCGGTGCCCGCTTGCAGCAGCGCATCGGCGCCGCGCAGGTTGGCATCGGTGGCTGCAGGCAACAGCAAGGCGCTGGCGATGCTGCCGCCGGCCAGCACGCCCAGGCGCGAGCCGTTGGCATTCACAGTGCCATCGGCCAGGCGGGCATCGACCGTGCCCAGCACGATGTCGGTGCCGGCGGCCAGGCGGATGTTGCCGCCGCCGCTGGCGATGCGCGCGCTGGCGTTCATGGCCAGGGCGCCGGCTGCCGCCTGCAGATCCACGCTGCCCAGACCCGAGACCACACTGCCCAAGCCCAGATTGATGCCCTGGGCGGCCAGAATACTCAGTGCCCCTTGGGCCACACTGACCAAGGTGTTGGCCTTGATGGCCACCGAGCCGCCGGTGCCGGCCTCGAGCAGCAGGTTTTGCTGGGCGGCCACTGGGCCGTCAACATTGAGACTGCCCGCGCTGGTGCGCATCACGGCCGAGCCAGCCGCAAGACCCAAGAGGCTCAGGGTCTTGTCGTTGGACAGGGCCACATCGCCAGCGGCAGTAACGGTCAGGGTGGTGGCCGAGGTTTCAAGCGCCTCGCCGCCGCGACCGAGCGCGCCTATGGCCTGGGCCTGAAGCTTCATCGTCGCACCGGTCAAATCGGCCGCGGCATCGCCCTGCCCATCGGCAGCCAGCGCCTCGATGATTCGGCCCTGGGTGCTTTGCACATCGAGCACGCCCGTGCTGGCGTTGATGGCCGAAGCCACCACATCGCCGCTCACGCGCACCGTGATGTTGCCGCCTTGCGAGGCCGCATGGCTGGACAGGGTTGCACCCCAGGCCTGCGCCAGACCCAAGGCGTTGAGGGTGATGGCACCGCCGGCGTTGAGCACGTCAGAATTACTCGACTGCAGCACCTGGCCCTGAGCCGCGCTCAGCAGCATCTGGCCGCGGCCCATGGTCAGGTCGTTGCGCAGATCGATATCGCCGCCCATCGCGGTCAGCGACAGCCTGTTGCCCGAATCGGAGGTCAGCTGAACCGCCTGCATCACGCGCAGCGACCCGCTGCTGCTGAGCAAAACCTGGCCGCTGGTCAGATCAAGCTGGCGCAGCTCCAGATCGCCGGTGTTGGCGATGTGCACCAGCGCGCTTTGGCCGGTGTAGGCCGAGGCCGCCAGGCTCTGCGCCTCCAGGCGCAGCGGCCGCAGCAAGCTGCCCAGGTTGCGGGCAACGTCTTGGGCGCCCACCGTGCCCGAGACCAGGCGCACATCGGCGCCGCTGACATGCGTCACGCCGTCATGGTAGATGCGCTCGGACGCCAGAATTTCACCCGTGGCCGCCTGCAAGGTCAGCGCACCATCGACGCCTTCACCGCTCGAGGCCACCGAGGCCAGCCACAGGTCGCCGGTTTGTTCCTGCACGTTGACCAGTCCGGCGGCGCTGAGGTTGAGCACGCCGGGCATGAAGCCCGTGGTGGGCTTGGGCTCGCCCTTCTCACCGATCTCAATGCGCAGAGCCGTGCCATTGGCCATGGCGATGCGCCCGGCCAGCGTGCTGACCTTGGACGAGCCGTCAGCCAACAAGCTCATGTCGCCGCCCGAGCGCAGCAGCCAAGGTTGCGCGACGCTGCCCAGCGCCGTGATGGCACCGCCCGCGGCCAGGCGCATGCGAGCGCCGGCATCGATGCCCGACAAGTCGGTGATGCTGCGGCTGCCCTCGGCAATGCGCAGATCGTCCTTGGCGCGCATGACCACATCGCCCGGAGTCTTGACCGCCACATCGCCGCTGGCGCTGATGTTGATGTCGTCGGTGACCTGCAGCGTCACGCTCAAAAGGTCACGCCGGTTTTCCACCCACTGGCCTTTGACCACATCGGCAATGCCGTCGCTTGAAGCGAGCACCGGCAAATTGACCGGCGCCCTGGCTGTGGCGCCCACCTCGCGCCACAGCAGCGCGTTGTTGAAGGTGCCCACCGCCGACAGGTCCACCGTGGCCTCGTCGCCGATCCATTCGTAGCGGCGGTATTGGGTCTCGATCACATCGGCTGCGCTGGCCTGCGCAAGCAAAGCCTTGTGGCTTTCGGTCAAGCTGCCGAAATCGCTCGGGTTGGTGATGGTCACCCGGTCGGACGAGCGACCCACGCCGTATTTCACGCCAGCAGTCGTGCCTTGGGACAACAGGACAATGTTGCGGCCCTGCACGTTGAGGGACTCGGCACCGCCGCTGTCGCCTTGGCCCAGCAACTCTTCGTGCGGCAGCAGAGCCTTGATGAGGTCGGGCGCCATCGCATAGCGGGCCCGCTCCATCAGATTGGCCTTGCTGCCGATGCCGATGGCTTGCAGCTGCTTTTCGGAAAAGCCCGAGGCCTTGAGCGCCTCCAGGCTGTCGCCCACGTTGGCGGTGGCGCGCTCGAGCGCGCCGTCGACGATGGCGCCGCGCTTGACGGTCAAACGCACATCGTTGCCGCTGCCGTCGGTGCCGGTCGAGAGGACCGAGGCGCCATCCCAGCCCTCGGGCGCGGCCAACACCATGTCGCCCAGCACCTCGGTCAAGGTGATGCTGCCCTTGGCCCGCGCCGCCAGACCCCCCTCACCCAGCACATTGCTGTCGACGGTGGCGCGGATCGAGCCGGCGCCGCCGTCGAGCTCCACATATTCACCGACGATGCGCGAAGTCAGCACCGACGCGTCTTCCACGCCATAGACCGAGCGGATGGTCACGCTGCCAGCCGTGGCAACCACACCGTTGGCATAGGTCGCCGCAATCACCTGGCCGATCTTCAGGCCGCGGTTGCCCAACAAGGGGTTGTGGTCGCGGTCTTGCAGGTGGTTGACCACCACATTGCCGGCAGCGCGAATGTTGAGCTTGCCCACCGGGTCTTTGACCGTGATGGTCACATCGCTGTTGGCCTGGATGTCGGGCAAGGCCCCACTGATGACCACATTGCCGCCCACCTGCAGCGCATTGGCCGACAGGGCCAGCGGGGTGAAAACGGCATCCGGGTCTTCGGGCGCGGTGACCGCACCGATGGAGATGCTGTCACGCAGCAGCAGCTTGCCGGTGGTCTGCACGTTGATGGTGGGCTTGCTGGCCCCGATCAGGGTGGACACGCGCACCGGCGCATCGGCCCGCAGACCGTAGGTGTAGAAGTCCTTCAGGCCAGTGACCGTGGTCTTCTTGGTGGTGATGACCTTCTCGCGCAGCCAGCCGCCGCCTTCTTCGGTGGGGCCGTCGATGGTGATTTCCTGGTTGGCAAAGTCGCTCTCGAAGGTGTCGTTGGCCTTCTTGGGCTTCCAGTCGACCTTCTTGCCCGAGGTGTCGGTCATCTTGATCGGCGACTCGCCGGTGGCCTTGATGATGTCGCCCGTCAGCACCTTGGCCGGATCGGGCATGGCCTTGCCGCCGGTGAGCTGCTCGGTGAACTTCCAGGTCTTGGTGTCGCTGAAATCAGCCACCGGAAACTGCACCTTGCCGCTGTCGGCCACATAGGTGTAGAGCTTGTTGGTCCGCACGTCGCGCACCTGCGACTTGTCCTTGACCATGTCCACCGCCGCATTGCGCTTTTGCATGTACTGCACAAAGACCGGTGGCAGGACATTGGGGTTGGCATTGATCAGCTTGGCCACCTCGGCGGCGCTGTAGACCAGCTCCGACTCGAGCAGCGGCGCGCCGTCGGTGAAGCGGGTGTCACTGAGCTTGGCGGCGGTGTCGGGCACCAGGAAGTCCCAGTCCCAGCCCAAGAGGTTGAAGCTGCGCTGCTCGTAGATATCGAGCGTGGTGCTGGTCTTGGCCTGGCCCTCGGTCCAGACGTAGTAGCGGCCGACCTCGGGCTGGTAGATCAGGCTGCCGGCAATGTCGGCCACACGGCCACCGGTCAGGCCCCGGTCGTCGTAGCGGATGCTGCTGACCCCGCCCGGGATGCCCGGGGGCACCAAGGTACCCTGGAACTTCTGTTGGGTGTAACCGCCGTCCCTGAAGGTGTAGACCTCGCGCTTGAGCGTGGTGCTGTCGGTGACGGTGATCTTGCCAACGCGGTTTTCCGAGGCGTCGATCAGGCCCGCAGCCAGCGCATAGCGGCTTTGGTTGTTGATGTTGATCGAGGCGTAGCCGCTGGCCACCTTGAGCGCGCCGTTGCCGGTGCTGATGATGGTGCCGGTCAGGTTGATGACACCGGCCGTCGGCTTGATGTCCTCGAGCACGATGGTGCCGCTGTTGGCATCAAAGAAACCGTCGACCGTGGCAAAGCCGGCCGGGCCGTAGTCAAGGCCCTTGATGGTCTTGCCCAAGGCATCGGTGAAATTGGTCGAGCGGCTGGGCGCAAAGTCCTGCGCGATGTTCAGGGTGATGTTGTCCACCCCGCTTTGGATCGTGCCGTCGATGTTGAGGTAGCGCGCATTGATGTCGATCGCGCCCATGGCAAAGATGGTCTTGATCGGCTCGGCCTGCGGCGGCGTGAACACCGCCGTGATCTTGTAGGTGTTGGGCCGGTGGTTGTACTGCACCTGCCACCAGTAGTCCTTGTCGGCGTATTGATCGGTCTTGGTCAGGTCCAGCTCGCGCTCCTTGCCCCCGACCGGGTTGCCCTTGCCGTTGTCGTCGTAGACATAGACCTTGTCGTTGACCAACACGGTGTCGCCAGGCTTGATGGTCTTCTTGCCGTCCGAGATGGTGTAGGTGTAGCCGGGCGTGGTGGCCGGGTTGGACGGCGTGGTGGCCGGGTAGGTGCGCACCGCGCTGACGCGCACGTAGTAGTCACCGGCCGCACCCACGTTGAAGCTGTAGCTGTTGTTGCGGCCGGTCTGCACCGTGTTGAGCACCTTGCCGGTGCTGTCGAGCAGCGACAACTCGTAAAAGTTGCTCGTGTTGGAGGCGGTCAAACCCGTGTCAAGTGCCACCGTGACCCGGCCGGCGCCGGCGGTCGTGAGCTTGAAAAAGTCCTGGTCAAACTTGTTTTGCAGCGCGGCGCTGATGGCCACATTGCTGGTCAGCAGATCGGCGTTGGCGCGGGTGCTGTTGCCCTCCTCCTCTTTGGTCTGCGGTATGGCGCCGCCACTGGCCGCAGCCAGCAGGGCTTGAACCTTCGAGTCGGCGGGGCCAAACAGCCGAGTGCCTGGAGTCCCGTCTTCGCGGTACACCGTGCGTCCAAAAACCTTGTTGAAGTCCAGGTACTGGCGCGGGTCGGCTCCGGTGTGGAACCAGTCTTCGGTCGACAGGTTGAAGTCGCCGGCCGCATTGATGTTGACCGCGCCGGCGCGGATCTCGCCGGTGACGTGGATGCTGCCTTCGCGGTTGGTCAGGTTCAGCGTGCCGTCGGCATTGCTGATCTTGCCGCGCACATAGAGGTCTTGCGGGCCGCTGGGCGCATTCAAGGCGCCCAGGCTGCCGTTGACGCCATAGGCCTCCTTGGGGAAGGCGTCTTGCGTGATGTTGATCACGCTCTGGCCGCCCGGGCCGGGCTCATTGAGCGCGATCTTGTTGAGGTAGGTCGCGCCGGCACTGAGCGTGACCTGCGCGCCGTTGAGCGTATCGACCCGGCTGGCCTTGAGGATGCCAACGTTGTTGATCTCTAGGCCAAAGGGCGTCTCGTTCTTGATCGTGATGTTGGCGTCGGCATGGGCCAGCAAGCGGCCGCTGGTTTGCGCCAGTCGGATGCTGGCCGCAGACGTGCTGTCGCTCAGGATGTTGATCAGGCCGGCCGAGGCCTCGACCTTGGGCAGGCGCAGGAAGATCTGGTCGAACTGGCTGCGCGGCACGACGACCCCGCTGTTCTTGGAGGCCAAGCCCATTTTTTCGAGCTGGGCGTCGATCTTCTCCAGCAGCGCCTGGTAGCGCGCAATCGCCTCGGCATTGCCGGCGTGGCTGGACATCCAGCCCACGATCTTGGCGCGGTCTTCAAACAGCTGGTTGGCCACATTGGCGTAGACCAGCGTGGGCAAGGCCATGGCCTTGGGCTTGACCACATAGAAGTCGTCGCTGAGCTCGCGCGCCAGGATCTTGCCGCGGTCGCTGGTCTGCACCTGAATGGCTTGCCAGCCGGAGCTGTTGAAGCTCTCGGTCGACGCGTCGACCGTCACCGCATCGCCTGTGCGCCGGAACCATCGGCCGTCGCTGCTGCGCACCAGCTGGGACTTGCCCACAAAGTAGCTGCCCGAAGTGGCCAGCCTGTGGTCCGCTTCAATGCGCGTCCAGCGGCTGGCGTTGGTGTAGTCCTCCTGGTCCAGCACCAGGTTGAGGTCGGCAATAGAGCCAGGAGCAAGCTGGTAGGCCGCGCCCGAGACGCCCTTGCCGTAGTCCTGCCCCACCAGCTCGACAATCGTGCCGGCCGAGATGCTGACCGCCACCTGCTGCATCTCCAGCGCCACGTACTGGTAGGACTGCAGCTCGTCGAGGCCCAGCGCCTCTTTTTCCGCTTTGGTCAAGTCCACGCCGGCCGCGCCAGCCCGCTTGATGGCCGAAAGACGCGCCGATTGAGCGCTGCCCGCTTCGCTGTGACCGGCCAGATTGGGCTTGCCCGAGACGGTGTAGGGCTGAATGCTCAGCACCGTCTTGTAGTTCATGCCCGCTTCAATGCGGGCTGCATTGCTCACCCTGACCTCGTTGCTGCCGGTCAGGTTCTCGTCGCCTTTCGGGAAAAGGCCGTTGGCCAAGGCGCCCGGGCTGATGTTGACCACCGAGCCGTCGAGCTTGGCACGGCCCAGGCCTTTTTCGGCGAGCAGGTCGACGCTGCCTATGGCGCGCACTTCGCTGGCCCCATCGAGCACCACACGGTTTTGCTCATACAGGTTGACCGAGCGCACCGGAGCAGTGACGCCGTTCAGCGCAATCATCACCATGTCGGCGCGCGCCTTGCCCAAGAGGATGTTGGGCACCCGGTCGCGGCTTTGGCCGGCCATGACCTTGACGTCGCGGCCCACCAGTTCGGCATCGGTCAGCACGATGTCGTTGTTGGCGTTCAGAGTCACCAGCGCGGTGGCATTGGAGGCACCGAAGGCCGCCAGCGAGAAGGTGTTGGCCGCGGCCAGCACATCGGCGTCGGTGCGCGTGGCCATCATCAGGTCGCCGCTCAAATTGCGCAGCGAAGCGCCCTTGCCCACCCGGATGGTGGAGACCGAGTCGGTGGACTGGGTGGCCAGCGCCACGGTAAAGCCCAGGCCCGAGATGCCGTCGACCCGCACCTTGTCGATGAGCTTGACGCTCGAGAGCGTCTCGACCCGGAACACGCCGGTTGCGGCACTGTCGACGGTGAGCGCCGCATCGTCGGCAATATCGACCACCGAGCCAAAGCGGCTGCTGGCGCGGCCCACGTTGGTGGTGCTGGCAATCGCGCTGATCGAGGCGCCGCTGACCGAGAAGGACTCGAGCGAATTTTCGAGTGCGCTGTATTTGTTCTTGACCGCCTGGTTGCTGGCGTAAATCAAGATGGACTCGGCATCGACCTGCGCGCCCTGGCCGATCTTCACGTCGGCGGTGCCGGCCACCAGGTTGGTCACCAGCGCGCCGCTGCCGGCAAACAGGCCCACGGCCAGGTTGAAGGCCTGCGAATCAAAGTCCTGGTCGCGGTGGGCGATCAGGTCGACCAGGCCAGCCTCGACCGTGGCGTTTTTGCCGATGCCCGCCACTGTGCTGCCCACAATGCTCAGGTTGGACAGGGCGCCGGCACCGGCGATCAGGCCGCCGCTGGAGGCCGACGACTTTTGGTAGATGCGGTCATAGGCTTTGGCGCTGACGCGCAGCACGCCGGCCTGAACCTGGGACAGATCGCCCACGGCCGCGTTGATGGCACTCGAATCGACCGTGGTGACCGAGGACACACCGACCGAGACCGACAGGCCGCCGCTGATGGCCAGCGCATTCGACCGGGCATTGGCGTCTTGGTCGGCCCGCGCGGAAATCAGCACCGTACCGGGCGACTTGACCTCGGTGGCGGCGATGAAGGCATCGACCACCGGCGAGAGCGTGTTGCGCGTCTGGGTGCCGGCGGCGGCAGCCGCCACCACGCCGAAGCTGGCCGCCGCCGCCGTGACCACCGCGTTGGCCTTCGATGCGCTGAGCGCATTGACGGTGATGTCTTCAAGGGCATACAACTCGCTCAGTCCGGTGATGCTGTTGACCACCTTCTCTTCGGTGCTGCGGCCCGACCAGGCCCGGGTGGTGGTGTCGATGGTGTTGTAGGCATTGGCACCGCCGCCGGCCACCGCCGCGCCCACGCTGACCGACAGGGCCACTGCTACTGCGGTGGAGGCCGCATCGATGCTGGCCGATTCGCGCGCGTCGAGGGTAATCGAGCCCTCGGTGGAGAACAGCAAGGCGCGGTCGGTGAAGGCCTCGACCGTGCTCAGGATGCTGTTGTCCGACAGTGAGACACTGACCGCCACCGACACGCCCGAAGCGCCAAAGGATGCCGCGACCGACACCGCAAACACCGACGACGAGATGCTGGCGCTGTCGAGCGCGATGATGTCGATGTCGCCGTCGACCTTGATGCCGCGGTCGGTGGTGTTGGCCACATAGGCGCGGGTGGTCGAGCCGATGCGGTTGACCGCGCTGCCGCCGGCGCCACTGATCGCCACCGCCGCCGCACCGCCGCCCGAGGCAGCGACCGAGCCGGCAAAGACGGTGGAGTGGATGGTCTGCTGCGACAGCGCCGAGACCGTCAGGTCGAGCGTGCTGTCGAACACGTCGGCCGTCTTGCCCACCGACGATTCGGTGATGAAGGCCTCGATGCGGTTGGCCGCCGGATTGGTCAGCTGCTCCCACTTCGCGGTGTCCGAAAAATCCTGGCTCAGGATCAGGTCGATCGGCTTGCCGTCGTCGTCGTCCTTGCCCTCGAGGTCGTCGTCGCCGATGTATTTGTAGACCTCGTTGGCGCGCGCACCGGAAGCGGCGCCCAGGCGCACGATCTGGCCGTTGCTGATGCGGTTGGGCTTGTCGGTGCCCGAGACATAGCTGACCGGGCCGGTGTAACCGGTGGGGTCATAGCCCACGTAGTTGCGCGCCAGCGAGATGCCGATCGATGCGCCAAAACCGACCCCACCACCGGCACCCACGCCGATGGAGGCCGAGATGATGGTGGCCTTGATACGGTTGTTGGCCTTGGCATCGACGGTCACGTCGTCGGCGGCAGTGATCGCACTGTCGTGCACCCGCGCCAAGGTATCGCCCAGGATGACGTTGAGCGCCGAGGCACCCGCGCCGCTGATGCCCACACCGGCGCTGCCGCCGATACCAATGGCCACCGAGGCGGCCAGGCCGAAGACCTGGATATCGGCATCGGACAGGGCCTGTACCAACACGGTGCCGCCAGAGCTCAGCGTGGCACCGTCGAGCGAAGCAATGACCGAGCCGTCGATGATGTTGCGCGCCAGCGAAACCCCGATCGACAGGGCCGCACCCACGCTGCCACCAAAAGCGGCAGCCAGCGAGGCGGCGCCGGCAAAGGAGCGAATGGACGAGCGGTCGGTGGCTTGCACCAGCACCTCGCCGGCCTCGATGTCGCTGGGCCGCTCGCCCAG
>JAIXWZ010000173.1 GCA_027491035.1 Comamonadaceae bacterium
CAGCTGGCATCATAAGAGCATGGCCACCACCCCCGACATGACGCCGGCCTGCTCCGTGCGCCGCTCCAAGCCGCCGCGTTGGCGCGCGGGCCTGCTGGCGGCTGTGCTTACGCTGAGCGGCCCGCTGGCGCCCGCACAGCCTGGCGGTGCGCAGGCGCTGCCAGCGCTGGGCGATGGCGTCGAGGTTTCGATGGCCAGCGAGCGGCGCCTGGGCGACCGCATCGCCACCGGCATTTACCGCGACCCGGCCTGGCTCGACGATGCGGTGCTGGGCGACTACCTTCAGGCCATCTGGCAACCGCTGGTGCAGGCCGCGCTGCGGCGCGGCGATCTCAGCACCGATTTACAGGAGCGCTTTGCCTGGCAGCTGTTTCTGGTGCGCGACCGCTCAGTCAATGCGTTTGCCCTGCCCGGTGGTTATCTGGGCGTGCACACCGGCCTGATTGCCGCCGTGGGCTCGGCCGACGAACTGGCGGCCGTGCTGGCCCACGAGCTCAGCCATGTGACGCAGCGCCACATCGCTCGGATGTTCACGCAGCAGCAAAACATGGCGCCCTGGATGATCGCCGCCATGATTTTGGGCGTGATGGCCGCCAGCCGCAGCCCCGACGCCGCCAGTGCCGCCTTCGTTGGCGGCCAAGCGGTGGCGGCGCAAGGCCAGCTCAACTTTTCGCGCGACATGGAGCGCGAGGCCGACCGGGTGGGCTTTGGCATCTTGCTCGACGCCGGCTTTGGCGCCGAAGGGGCGGCCGGGATGTTCGAGAAGCTGCAGCAAGCCAACCGCTTCAACGACAACAGCGCCTTTCCCTATTTGCGCTCGCATCCGCTGACCAGCGAGCGCATTGCCGAAGCGCGCACGCGCCAGCAAAACCCGCCGGCACCGGGCAGCGCGCTGGCGCGGGCCGACCGGCCGACTCTGGCCTGGCACGCCATGATGGGCGGCCGCGCCCGCGTGCTTGGCGACAGCAGCCCTGACGCGCTGCAGATGCGGCTGGCCCAGGCCCGTGATCTGCGCGCCGATACGGCGCCCGAGCAGCGCCTGTCGGTGCTCTATGCCGCCACGCTGGCCGCAGCGCGGCTGCGCCAGGCGCCGCTGGCGCGCGACCTGCTCGGGCAGCTCATGGCGCTGGCCGCTGGCCAGCCTCAGGTGGGCCAGGCCGCCCGGCTGCTGGCCCTTGAGGTTGACGTGCTACTGGGCGACATCGGCCAAGCGGCCAGCGCCGTGAGCTGGTCTGGCTCGCCTTCGCGCGCCGAGTTGCTCACGCAAGGCCAGGTGTTGGTGCTGGCGGGTCGGCCCGAGCAGGCCAGCGAGCGCCTGCAAAGCTGGGTCAGCACGCATCCGCGCGATGCCAGTGCCTGGTCCCTGCTGGCGCAGGCGCTGCACGCGCAGGGCCTGCGGGTGCAGGCGGTGCGGGCCGAAGCCGAAAGCCAGGCCGCACAGTTTGACTACCAGGGCGCGGTCGACCGGATCAAGGCGGCGCAAGACCTGCTGCGCGGTGGCAGGAGCGGCGTGGCACCGGCCAATTTGCACATCGAGGCCTCCATCGTCGACACCCGGGCGCGACAGATGCAGGCGCTGCTGCGCGAGCAGATGCTGCAAGAGCGCACGAACCGCTAAGACGCGGCGCCTGGCTTGATCCAGCGCCCCATCGCCGCGAGGGCGCGGCTCCCACAATGCTCATGCACCCAATGCCGACCCGACAGCTGTGGGAGCGCCGCCCTCGGCGCGATCAGGCCTTTGTATGGGGCCTTTGTATGGGGCCTTCGTATGGGGCCTTCAGATGAGGCTCATCAATGAGCCGCCCGCTCAATCCACCTTGGCACCAGAGAGCTTGACCGCGGCGCGAAAGATCGTCTGGTCGGTCGTGAGCTGGGTCAGATGCTGCTCGGGCGTGGTTCCCATGGGATCGATGCCCAGGGTCTCGAATCGTTTGATGGCCTCGGGCGACTGCAGCGCCTTCTTGATCTCGGCAGACAGCTTGTTGACCACCGGCTTGGGCGTGTTGGCCGGCGCCAGGGCATGCACCGAGGGCACGAAAATCATGTCCTTGACGCCGAGTTCGGCAAAGGTGGGCACGCCCGGCACCTGGGGCGAGCGGTCGGGGCTGGCCACGGCCAAGAGCTTGACCCGGCCGGTCGCGATATGCGGAGCGACGGATTGGTAGGCCGAAAAAAGAACGTGGATGTCACCGGCCAGGAAAGCGGGCGTTGATTGGGCGCTGCTCTTGTAGGGCACGTGCGTGATCTTGAGACCCGCGCGCGTCTTCATCATTTCCGTGGCCAGGTGGTGAATCGTGCCCGAGCCAGAGGAGCCGTAGGCGAATTTGTCCGGATTGGCCCTGACCAAATCGACAAATTCCTTCCAATTGTTCACGCCCAGCGCACTGTTGACGGCCAGGTAAAACCGCGTCGTGCCGATCAGGGAGACCGGCGCAAAGTCGCGCAAGGTGTCATACGGCGGCTTGTCCATGAGCAGCGGCGCGATGGCCGAGTTGGACAAGTCGGCAATGAGCAGGCTGTGGCCATCAGGCGCCGCATTGACCACGGCCATGGCGGCGATCACGCCTCCCGCGCCGGGGCGGTTATCCATCACGACGGACTGGCCCCGCATCTCAGGGCTGGCCGACATGCGCTCGCCCAGAATTCGGCCCACCACATCGGTCAGGCCACCCGGGGCCGACGAGGAGACAAATCGGATCGGCTTGCTGGGAAACGTGTCGGTCTGCGCGCTGGTCACGCTAACCAGGCCCAGCCCGGCACACAGGACTGCGGAGATGAAGCGAAGTGCGGGCATCGTGGGGCTCCTTGGTGGGTGTCAAACCATTCTAGGCCGACCGCCAGCTCGCGGGCAGCGGCAAGCCTTGCGATACCATGGCAGACAGCCCAAGAATCTGCCCAGCGCGTGGCCTGAAGACGCCCTGGCGCCGACCGAGCCTTCCCGGCGCCTGGTTTAAACAGGCCCGATCATGGAGACAGTTTGATGCAAGTCGTTCCGATTGAAAGCCGCACCCTCACCACCTTGAACAACCAGATCCGAGACGGCGTCATCCGCGCCTACCGGATCTTGGAGGGCGAGCCGGGTGCGGAAAACTATTCGCTCAAGCTGGTCAACATCGAAGGCGACTTTTTCTCGCCCCGCCATCGCCACAATTTTGACCAGATCCGAGTCCAGCTCGAAGGCCAGTTCGACTACGACAAAGACGGCTGCTTCACGCCGGGGTCGGTGGGCTACTTCCCAGAAGGCACACGCTACGGCCCGCAGACGTCAAGCGGCGTCACCTGGAACCTCCTGCTCCAGTTTGGCGGAGCGAGCGGATCGGGCTACACCGCCGAGTCCGAGGAAGAGCGCGCTGCCGGCGCGCTCAAGCAACAAGGCTCGTTTGAAAAAGGGGTGTTCACCCGCTACAAGGAAGACGGCACCAAGGTCAACCAAGATGCCTATGAAGCGATCTGGGAGCACATCCACGGCCGGCCGCTGGTCTATCCCAAGGAACGTTACGAGCGTCCGGTGTTCATGAACTCGGGCCACTTCGATTGGGTCGGCGTGCCAGGCCAGCCGGGCGTGCGCAGCAAACTCATGGGCGTGTTCAGCGAGCTCGAAACCAAGATCTCTTTTTTTAAGGTGCAGGCGGGCTGCGCGCTGGCGCTTGAGGCCCGCAGTTTTTACTTCGTCCTCTCGGGTGCAGGGGAAGTGGCCGGGCAAGCCGTGGCCAAGCACACCACGGTGCAATTGGGCCAAAGCGAAGACGCAGCCTTGATCGCCCAAACCGAGCTCGAGTGTGTGCAGCTCAGACTGCCGCGCCAGACCGAACGCACGCTCGCTGCCTAGCAGGCCGCATCGCTGCGAGGGCGCAGCTCCTACAAAGCCCTGTAGGAGCGCCGCCCTCAGCGCGATGGGGCCTCGACGGGTCTGCGCTCAAGCCACCTGCTGCAAAAACCTGTCCATTTTTTGCGCGAAGCCCACCGGGTTGTCCTGACACAGTCGGTGGTTGGCATCGGGCAGGCTCGACAGCTCGGCGCCGCTCAGGTGGCCGGCCACGCGTTCAAACATGCTCGGCGGCAGGACGACCGATTGCTCGCCCCCGAAGACCAGAGCAGGCCCTGTGAACTCAACCAGGGGCAAGATGTCGCGCATCAATTGGGCCTCGGTCTCGCAAACCCCATGCGCTGAAAAATTCCATTGCCATCCGCCCTCGGGGCGCGG
>JAIXWZ010000034.1 GCA_027491035.1 Comamonadaceae bacterium
ACATCGTGCTGCACGTGGGCCAGTCGCGGAACGACCAAGGTCGAGCCGGCTTTGATCAGCATTCTCGGCGGAATGCTGTTGATGCTGCGCAGCTCGGTCTCGCTCATGCCCGAGCGCTTGGCGGCTTCAGCCACGCTCATGGTGGCCGGCACGCTCCAGGCGGTCCAGCTGGCCAGGCGGCCTGCTCGATGGGCCTCCAGATTGCGCTTGAAGACTTCTGCGTTCTCCCAAGGCAGCAAGATCTTGCCCAGACCGGCAGCGACGATGACGGGTCGGTTGGCTGACGGGTTGAGCGCCCTGAAGTCCTCCAGCCGCATATCGGCCAGCTGCGCCGCCAGTGCGACGTCGATGTCGCGACGGATTTCGACATCCTGAAAGTAGGGGTGGTTGTCGATGGTCGGCAGTTCGACGCGAAAGTCTTCTGGCGCTGCGACAACGTTCTTGAGCGCCAGCAGCTTGGGCACGTAGTTGCGCGTCTCGTTGGGCATGCTCAGGTCTTCGTAGCGTGTGCCCTTGCCCGCGCGTTGGTTGCGCGCAATGGCCCGGCCGACGCTGCCTTCGCCCCAGTTGTAGGCCGCCAGTGCCAGGTGCCAGTCGCCAAACATGCCGTAGAGCTTTTGCAGGTAGTCCAGTGCCGCGCGAGTGGAGGCCAGGACATCGCGCCGGTCGTCTCGAAAAACGTTTTGTTTGAGGTCGAAGTCGCGCCCTGTGGCTGGCATGAACTGCCACAGGCCGGCCGCCCTTGCGATCGATACGGCTTGCGGGTTGAAGGCCGATTCGACGAAGGGCAGAAGCGCCAGCTCGCTGGGCATGTTTCTCTGTTCGAGCTCCTCGACGATGTGAAACAGGTATTTGCGCGAACGCTCGATCATGCGCTGCAGTGACTCGGGACGGGCGGTGTACCAGCGCTCGTGCTGGCGCACCAGGTCACTTTGCAAGTCGGGCATGGCAAAGCCCGAGCGGATGCGCTGCCACAACTCCACCGGCGCGGCCGGCTGGATGCCGCCGGGATCGGCTTGCAGGGCAGGCGCTGCCGTGGCGGTTTCGCTGGGGTTGGGGCTTGCCGGGTTCGTTGCTGCGTCTCTCGGCGCGCTCGCTTGAGGGGCCGCTGCGCCCAGACCGGCCGAGTCGGCCTCGCGGCTCGGGCTGCTCGCTTGCCCGGCTGGCGCAGCGGTCGCGCCGCCGCTAGACTGCGCTTGGACGGGCCCAGCGGGTGCTTGAGCTTGCGTTTGTGCGGGTGGTTGCCCTTGAGCCCCCGACTCGGGGCCGGCTGCATGCAAGGCGCTGCTGCACAGCGCCAGAGCGAGCCCGAGGGCCGGCCCGACCCAGCGGGGCGGGCTTTTGGGTCGGCTTGGCTGTGGGCTTTTGTTCATGCGTGGCAGTGGGCTCATGCGGGGCGGCGGGTGGTGCCGTTTGGGGTGGACGGGCGCAACGGACGGGGCAGACGCGGCTCTGTCTAGAATGGCCTGACGGTCGTGACGGACTTGGCGACGGGGGCGCGGTGCACGGCATCTGGCCCCCAACTTTGCGGCACTGTGTCCTGCGTCACGGCGACTTTGCCCGCCGATCAAGCGGCTGCACAAACGTGATGTCTTCTGAAATTATAGGTTTGACGCAGTGGCTGGACACGCCGCCGGGGCAGTGCCTGCTGGCCTGGGAGCGCGCGCAGTTCGAGCAGGCGCTGGCCGACGTGTTCGGCTACCACGCGCTGCAACTGGGCCTGCCGCAGCTGGCCGCGCTGCGCAGCAACCGCATGCCGCACCAGTGGCTGGCTGTCGGTGGCGACTTGGCCAGTGTCGAGGGCCTTGACGGGGCGGGCCTGACAGATCAGGACGCCCGGGCCGTGGTTTGGCCTGCAGCCTTGCAATTGCATTCGGCTGCCTTGCCCTTTGCGTCGGGTAGCCTGGATCTGGTCGTGCTGCCCCATACGCTGGAGCTCAGCGACGATCCGCATGCGACCTTGCGAGAGGTCGAGAGGGTGTTGCTGCCCGAGGGGCGGGTGGTGATCAGCGGGCTCAATCCTGCGAGTTTGTGGGGCCTGCGCCAGCGCCGTGGGCGCTGGCTGCGCTCCCTGGGTCGGGGCCAGTTGTTTTTGCCCGAGCAAGGGCATTTCATTGGCTACTGGCGCCTGCGCGACTGGCTGCGCCTGCTCGACTTCGAGGTCGAGTCGGCGCGCTTTGGCGTCTATCGGCCGGCCTTGAGCAGCGCGCGCTGGCTCGAGCGCTTTGCCTGGATGGAGCGCATGGGTGCCCGCTGGTGGCCGATCTTGGGGGCGGTGTACTTCGTGGTGGCGGTCAAGCGGGTGCGTGGCATGCGCTTGATCGAGCCGGCCTGGCGCCAATCGCGTCGTCGCAGCGCGGCGCCGGCGACGGCCACGCGCCAGCAAGGCCATGGGCCCGGTGTGGATTGAGCGGCCCGGTGTCTGTTAACCTGCGGCCGCTGCGCCAGCCCGTGCCGGCCTGTCCGGTCCACCATCACCCCAAACCGAAGAGCAACTTTCTGTGCAGTCCGTCACCATCTACACCGATGGCGCTTGCAAGGGCAATCCCGGGCCGGGCGGCTGGGGCGCCCTGTTGCAAGGCGCCGGCGCCAGCAAGGAGCTTTTTGGCGGTGAATTGAACACCACCAACAACCGCATGGAGATCATGGCGGTCATTGAGGCGCTGTCGGCGCTCAAACGCCCCTGCCAGGTCACGCTCTACTTGGACAGCGAATATGTGCGCAAGGGCATCACCGAGTGGATCTCGGGCTGGAAGTCGCGAGGTTGGATGACCGCCAGCAAGACCCCCGTCAAGAACGTCGATTTGTGGCAGCGGCTCGACGCTTTGGTCAGCGGCGGCGGCCACCAGATCGACTGGCGCTGGGTACGCGGTCACGCGGGCAATGCCGGTAATGAACAGGCCGATGCGCTGGCCAACAAGGGCGTGGCGCTGGCGCTTGAGTCGGCCCGATCGGGCGCTTGAGCCCAGATTTTGGGCGGTTTAGCCGGCCGCTGCCGCAAGGTCGGCAGTTTGGGCTGGCGGGTCGGCCCAGGCCAGAGCCGCCATGACGTCGCCGACGACGATCACCGCCGGGCTGCGCATCTTGTGGCGCGCGATGTCGCTGGCCAGGCGAGCCAGCGTGGTGGCGATGTGGCGCTGCCCGGGCAGGCTGACGTCCTGGATGACCGCGGCCGGCGTGTCGGGCGGCAGGCCTTCCATCAGGGCCTTGGCCAGCGCAGCGGCCTGTGACATACCCATGTAAATGACCAGCGTCAGCCGAGCGCGATGGGCCATCGTGGCCATGGCGGCCCAGTCGGTCGAGCCGCCGACTTTGGCATGGCCGGTCAGAAAAACCACCCCTTGGGCATGCTCGCGATGGGTCAGGGGCAAGCCCAGGCTGCTCACGCCGGCCAAGCCGGCTGTGATGCCGTTGATCACTTGCACCGCGATACCGGCTCGTCGCAGGCGCTCGACCTCCTCGCCCCCGCGCCCGAAGATGAAGGGGTCGCCCCCTTTGAGGCGCACCACCCGCTCGCCTTTGCGCGCCTGCGCGATCATGAGCTTTTCAATGAAGGCTTGAGGCGTCGAGGGGCAGCCGCCTCGCTTGCCGACATGGATGACGCGGGCTTGCGCGGGCGCCAGGGCCACGATGGCCTGGCTCACCAGGTCGTCGACGAGCAGCACGCTGGCCGACTCGATGGCTTTGAGCGCCTTGAGGGTCAGCAACTCGGGATCGCCGGGGCCAGCACCGACCAAGGTGCAGCAGGGCGTGGCGGGGGCGGTAGAAGTCATGGCGAGGGCCTCGATGCGGTTGGGGTGACCGAGGACGATTTTGGGACGGGCTTGATAACCGGCCGTCATGAGCTTAAGGGTTTGCGCAGCAAGGGCCCAGGCCGATCGGCCTCGTGCGACCAGCGCCAGGCTGCTTGACTGCCTCTATCGCCTCAACTGAATCACTTCCTTGCCCTTGAACTGAGCTCTGGCGTACTCCTGATACCCAGTCTTCTTGGCAACACGGATCGAGGCAAGGTTATCGACGCCAATGATGCAGGTGGTGGTCTGGCCGTCCAAGTGACGGTCCGCCCAAGCCAGAGCCGCTTGAACCGCCTCGGTCGCAATACCCCGGCCATGCGCTGTCGAGGAAAACACCCACCCGCTTTCAGGCATTGCATCGAGCGACGGGGTGATTTGCCTTTGCCAGTTTGCAAAGCCAACGTCGCCGATGAAGGAGGCGCCAGCTTTGAGTTCTACGGCCCAGAACCCGAATCCAAGCAGCCGCCAGTGGCCCGCATACCTTAAGAGACGGGCCCAACTCTCCTCCCGCGTGGCTGGTGTGCCCATGATGAACCGGGCCACTTGTGGGTCGGCCCACATGGCGGCCAGTGCCTCGAAGTCCTCGAGACGATGACCTCGCAAAATCAAGCGCTGCGTCTCTATCACGGGGATATCCATCGCCATCGGCTCCTTGCTGCAGTAAGTCTGGATCCTAATGCGGGCCGGCCAGTTGGGCCTCGTTGCACCCTTACACTTGCTGCCCATGTTGGTTCTGGGTATCGAGTCGAGTTGTGATGAAACCGGCGTCGCGGTGGTCGATGCCGGTGGGGCCGGCCTTCCCGTGCTCAAAGCGCAGGCGCTTCACAGCCAGATCGACTTGCATCAGGCCTATGGCGGAGTCGTGCCTGAGTTGGCCAGCCGGGACCATATCCGCCGTGCCTTGCCGCTGATCGAGCAGGTGCTTGCCCAGTCGGCGCTCGAACTGGGCCAGATTGACTGGGTGGCCTACACCCGGGGCCCGGGTCTGGCCGGGGCCTTGCTCGTCGGTGCGGGCCTGGCCTGCGCGCTGGCGGCCGGTCTGGGCAAGCCAGCTCTGGGCGTGCACCACCTGGAGGGGCATCTGCTGTCGCCTTTTCTCAGCGACGATCCACCCCAGTTTCCCTTTGTCGCCTTGTTGGTTTCCGGTGGCCACACCCAGCTCATGCGGGTCGACGCGGTGGGCCGCTACGCGCTGCTGGGCGAGACCCTGGACGATGCGGCTGGCGAGGCTTTTGACAAATCGGCCAAGCTCCTGGGCTTGCCCTATCCGGGTGGCCCGCACCTGTCGCGCCTGGCGCAGTCGGGCGATGCGCAGGCCTTCAAGCTGCCGCGCCCCTTGTTGCACAGCGGCGATCTGGATTTTTCTTTTGCCGGCCTGAAAACGGCGGTGCTCACCCAAGTGCAGCGCCTGGGCGATGGCCTGGGCCCGCGGCGCGCCGATCTGGCCGCTGCCACGCAAGCGGCCATCGTCGACGTCTTGCAGGCCAAGTGCATGGCCGCTTTGCAAGCCACGGGTCTGCGGCGGCTGGTGGTCGCCGGAGGGGTCGGTGCCAACCTGGCTCTGCGGCAACGCCTGGATGCCGCTTGTCAGCAGCAGGGGGTGCGTGTGCATTACCCCGAGCTGCACCTGTGCACGGACAACGGGGCCATGATTGCGATGGCCGCTGCCATGCGGCTGCAGGCCGATCTGGTGCCTGCGCACAGCGCCTACGCCTTTGACGTCAAGCCGCGCTGGCCTTTGCAGGAGGTGTGTGCATGAGACGGTGGTCGCATCTGGCCAGTCGGTGGTTTGGCATCGGGTGGGTGGCTTTGCTCTTGTGCCTGGGCGCGGCGGGTGCGGCGGTGGCTGCACCGTCTGGCGTGCCGGTGCGCATTGCCTTGATTGAAACCTTGTCGGGGCCGCTGGCCAACGGCGGGGAGGCGGCTTTTCGCAATTTGGTGTGGGCCACCGAGCGGGTCAACGCCCGCGGCGGCGTGGCCTTGCCCGGCGGTGCCCGGCCTGTGCAGATGGTGCGCTACGACAGCAAGGGTCAAAGCGAGGAGGCGCTGGCCGCCCTGCGCGCGGCGATCGATGACGGCATTCGCATCATCATGCAGGGCAATTCCTCGGCCGTGGCAGCAGCCCTGATCGATGCCATCGGCAAGCACAACGAGCGAGAGCCGGACAAGCGGGTCGTTTTTCTCAATTACGCGGCGGTCGATCCGGTGCTCACCAACGAGCGCTGCAGCTACTGGCACTTTCGCTTTGATGCCCATGCCGATATGCGCATGGCTGCTTTGATGCAGGTGCTGCGCGAGGACCGGTTGGTGCAGCGCATCTACCTGATCGGGCAGGACTACAGCTTTGGCCAGGCGGTGCTGCGCGAAGGCCGGCGCCAGCTTGGCTTGCTGCGTCCGGACGTGCAGATCGTCGGTGACGAGTTGCATCCTTTGGGGCGGGTCAAGGACTTCATTCCCTACGCCACCAAAATCAAGGCCAGTGGCGCGCACGCGGTGCTCACGGGCAATTTTGGCAACGACCTGACGCTGCTGGTCAAGGCTGCGCGTGACATTGGTTTTGAAGGCAAGTTCTACACCTTTTATGGCAACGCCCTGGGCGTTCCGGGCGTGCTCGGCGAGGCCGGTGTGGGCAAGGTGGTGGCGGTGGCCGAATGGTTTGCCAATGTCCCGGGCGAGTCGGCGCAGGCTTTTTACCGCAGCTTTCGCCAGCGTTTTCCCCGGCCACAAGATGACTATGTGCACATGCGCATGCAGCTGATGATGGAGGCGCTGGCGCAGTCGATCGAGAAGGCGGGCTCCTTGCAGGCCGAGGCCCTGGCCCAGCAGCTCGAGCGCGCCCAGGTTGCCCTGGCCGGGCACACGGGCAGCATGCGGGCGGCCGACCATCAGTTTCAGCAGCCCTTGCGGGTGGTGTTGATGGACCGGCAGGGCACGCCTGGCGTGGCCTTCGATGCCGAAGGGTCCGGCTATGGTTTTCGGGTGATCAAGACGCTGCCTGCCGAGCAGGCCGAGCAGCCACACAGCTGCAAGATGCAGCGTCCGCAGAGGTGATGGCATGCGACAGGTGATCGAGCAACTCGAGGAGTCCCTGATCCGGGTGGTGGCCAATGCCGCGCTCGATCGCAGCGATGTGCTCAAGTTCTGGTTTGGCGAGAGCGATGCGCCCACCCCTGAGCCGATCGTGCAGGCCGCCAGCGCCTCGTTGGCGGCTGGCGAGACGTTTTACTCGCACAACCTCGGGCTGCCAGCGCTGCGTGAGGCGCTGGCCGCCTATAGCAGCGCTTTGCGCAGCCCAGGGGCCCAGCCGATCGCAGTCGATCGCATTGCGGTGACGGCCGGTGGCGTCAATGGCTTAATGCTCAGCGCCCAGTCCCTGGTCAACGCCGGCGATCGGGTCGTGGTGGTCACCCCGGTGTGGCCCAATTTGGTGGCCCAGCCGCGTGTCATGGGCGCGCGGGTGCAAACGGTCAGCCTGCAGCCCCGGCAAGGGGTGTGGTCGCTCGACATGGATCGCCTGCTCGATGCGCTGGACGACCAGGCCCGGGTGTTGGTGCTCAACTCGCCCAACAATCCCACCGGCTGGACCTTGAGCCGCCGGGAGCAGCAAGTCATTTTGGAGCACTGCCGCAAGCGCGGTATTTGGATCGTCGCGGACGAGGTTTACGAGCGCCTTTATTTTCGCGACGCGGCCTGTGCGCCGAGCTTTCTCGATCTGGCCACGGACCACGACCGCCTGCTGGTGGTCAACAGCTTTTCCAAGAGTTTTCTCATGACCGGCTGGCGCCTGGGTTGGCTGACCGCGCCCAGTGCCATGGCCCCCGCCCTGGGCAAGCTGCTCGAGTTCAACACCTCCTGCTCGCCGGTTTTTGTGCAGCGCGCCGGCCTTGCGGCCCTGGCCCATGCGCCACAGATCACGCCGGCGGTGGTTGCGCATCTCAGGCGTTGCCGCGACACCCTGGTGCCCCAGTTGCAGGCGCTGCCGGGGGTGCAGGTCGCGGCCGCAGACGGGGCGATGTATGCGTTCTTCCGGCTGGCCGGTCACGATGACAGCTTGGTGCTGGCCCAGCGCCTGGTTGAGCAAGCCGGTCTGGGTTTGGCCCCCGGTCAAGCTTTTCACGACAGCCGCGAGCCTGCCATGCAGGGTTGGCTGCGCTGGTGTTTTGCCAGCGCCGACCTGCAGCGGCTGGGGCAGGGGGTTGACCGGCTGGCCCGCTGGATGGCGCTATAATTCCCAGTTCGCCGAGGAATGGGTCTTCGGCGTGGGCCACACAGGCCAGCACGGCGCGTAGCGGTTTTCAGCTGAAAACTGCAGCGTTCGCAAGTTCAGGACACACCATGATTGCCAAATCCACCAAGGCCGAGATCGTCTCGGCCAATGCCCGTTCGGCCAGCGACACCGGCAGCCCCGAAGTTCAGGTTGCCTTGCTCACCGGCCGGATCAATGAACTGACCCCCCATTTCAAGCAACATGGCAAAGACCACCACGGTCGCCGCGGCTTGCTGCGCATGGTCAGCCGTCGTCGCAAACTGCTCGATTACCTCAAGGCCAAGGACGCCGACCGCTACACCGCGCTGATCAGCAAGCTCGGGCTGCGCAAGTAAGCCCCATGAGCCACAAGAGCGCCTGAGTTGGTTCGCTGGCTCAGGCGTTTTTCACTTCGGAGCAAGGCAGCAGGAACACGCGCTGTGTCATTCCACGAGCAACCCCCTGGTTTCTCCTGGAATGGCATCGTGTTCGGTGGTGTCTCTCTGGGCCCTCGGGGCAGCCTCATGCCCTGTTTTTGTGATTTCGGAGACCGAACATGAGTATCTTCAACAAAGTCAGCAAGACCTTCCAATGGGGCCAGCACAAGGTCACCCTGGAGACCGGCGAGATCGCCCGGCAATCGACCGGCGCGGTCTTGCTCGACATGGACGGCACCGTGGTGCTGGCCACGGTGGTGGCCAAAAGCGATGCCAAGCCAGGACAGGACTTTTTCCCGCTGACGGTCGACTACCTCGAGAAAACCTACGCAGCCGGCAAGATTCCGGGCAGCTTCTTCAAGCGCGAGGGTCGCCCCAGCGAGTTTGAGACGCTGACCTCCCGCCTGATCGATCGTCCGATTCGCCCGCTCTTTCCGGACGGCTTTTTCAATGAAGTGCAGGTCGTGGTGCATGTGCTCTCGCTGAACCCGCAGGTTGAAGGGGACATCCCGGCCCTGATCGCCTCCAGTGCCGCGTTGGCCATCTCGGGCATTCCCTTCAATGGCCCGATCGGTGCAGCCCGCGTGGCCTATGTGGACGGTCAGTATGTGCTCAACCCCAGCAAAGACCAGCTGGCGCAATCGCAGATGGATCTGGTGGTCGCCGGCACGGAGTCGGCCGTGCTGATGGTCGAGTCCGAGGCCCAGGAATTGTCGGAAGAGATCATGCTCGGCGGGGTTGTGTTTGGACACACCCAGGGCAAGATCGCGATCGATGCCATTCATGAGTTGGTGCGCGATGCCGGCAAGCCGGTGTGGAACTGGCAGGCACCGGCCAAGGATGAGCCGCTGATTGCCAAGATCAACGAGCTGGCACAGGCCAAGCTGCAAGCGGCCTACCAGATCCGCAGCAAGCAGGCTCGCACCCAGGCGTGCCGCGTGGCTTATGCCGAGACCAAGGATGGCCTGGCTGCAGCTGGCGTGGCCTTTGATTCGGTCAAAGTCGATGGACTGCTCTTTGAGATCGAAGCCAAGATCGTGCGCAGCCAAATTTTGGCTGGCGAGCCGCGCATTGACGGCCGTGACACGCGCACCGTGCGCCCGATCGAAATTCGCAACGGCGTGTTGCCGCGCACCCATGGCTCGGCGCTGTTTACCCGCGGCGAGACGCAGGCGCTGGTGGTGGCCACTTTGGGCACCGAGCGCGACGCTCAGCGCATTGATGCGCTGTCGGGTGACTACGAAGACCGTTTCATGCTGCACTACAACATGCCTCCCTTTGCCACAGGCGAGACCGGCCGCGTGGGCAGCCCCAAGCGCCGCGAGATCGGTCACGGCCGCCTGGCCAAGCGCGCCCTGGTGGCGGTGCTGCCGACCAAGGAAGAGTTCCCCTACACCATGCGCGTGGTCTCCGAGATCACCGAGTCCAACGGCTCCTCTTCCATGGCCTCGGTCTGTGGCGGCTGCCTGTCGCTGATGGACGCCGGCGTGCCCATGAAGGCGCACGTCGCGGGCATCGCCATGGGGCTGATCAAGGACGAAAACCGCTTTGCGGTGCTCACCGACATCCTGGGCGATGAGGATCACCTGGGCGATATGGACTTCAAAGTCGCGGGCACCACCAACGGTATCACCGCGCTGCAGATGGACATCAAGATCCAAGGCATCACCAAGGAGATCATGCAAGTCGCGCTGGCACAGGCCAAAGAGGCGCGCATGCACATCCTGGGCAAGATGCAGGACGCGATGGGACAGGCCAAGACTGAGGTCTCGAGCTTTGCTCCCAAGCTCTACACCATGAAGATCAACCCCGAGAAGATCCGCGACGTGATCGGCAAGGGCGGCGCGACCATCCGCGCCCTGACCGAGGAGACCGGCACACAGATCGACATCGGCGAGGATGGCACCATCACCATTGCCGCTACCGATGGGGCCAAGGCCGACGAGGCCAAGAGGCGCATCGAAGAGATCACGGCCGAGGTCGAAATCGGCAAGGTCTATGAAGGCCCGATCACCAAGATTTTGGACTTTGGCGCCCTGGTCAATCTGCTGCCGGGCAAGGACGGCCTGCTGCATATCAGCCAGATTGCCCATGAGCGTGTTGAAAAAGTCACCGACTACCTCTCCGAAGGTCAGGTGGTGCGGGTCAAAGTGCTCGAGACCGACGAGAAGGGCCGCGTCAAGCTGTCGATGAAGGCGCTGCTCGAGCGGCCCGCACAGGGTTGAGTCCCCGGCGACGGCCGCAGCGCTGCGCCGTCGCAGGACATCCGTCATGAAAGCTGTTGAAATCACCGCCTACGGCGCGCCCGACGTGCTACGCCTGGCCGATCGCGTCGACCCGCAAGCTGGCGTGGGCGAGGTGCTCATTCGTGTGCGAGCCAGTGGGGTCAACCGCCCCGATGTGCTGCAGCGCACGGGCAACTACCCCGTCCCCCCTGGCGCCTCCGATATTCCGGGACTCGAGGTGGCCGGCGAGATCATCGACGGTGACGCAAAGGCCATGCAGTCGCGCGGCTTGCAACTGGGCCAGCGCGTCTGCGCGCTGGTGGCAGGTGGCGGCTACGCGCAGCTGTGCGTGGCGCCGGTGGGCCAGTGCCTGCCCGTGCCCGCGGGCCTGAGCGATGTGCAGGCGGCCAGCTTGCCCGAAACCTTTTTCACCGTCTGGAGCAACGTCTTTGACCGGGCGCGCCTGCAAGCGGGCGAAACCTTGCTGGTGCAAGGCGGCTCCAGCGGCATTGGCGTCACAGCCATCCAGATGGCCAAGGCCGCGGGTGCCCAAGTCATCGTGACGGTGGGCAATGCAGAAAAGGCCCAGGCTTGCCTAGCCCTCGGCGCCGATCACGCCATCGACTACAAAACGCAAGATTTTGTGGCCGAGGTCAAGCGCCTGACCGCAGGCAAGGGTGTCGACGTGATCTTGGACATGGTGGCTGGCAGCTACGTGGCCCGCGAGATCGACTGCCTGGCCGAAGACGGCCGATTGGCCATCATCGCTGTGCAAGGTGGCGTCAAGTCTGAAATTCATGCTGGACTGGTGCTGCGTCGCCGGCTGACGATCACCGGCTCGACGCTCAGGCCCAGGCCGGTGGCCTTCAAAACGGCGATCGCCGATCAGCTGCAGCGCCATGTCTGGCCCCAGATCGAGTCGGGCGCGGTTGTTCCCGTGATCTACAAGACCTTCGAGGCGGCCTACGCCAGCCAAGCCCATGCGCTGATGGAGTCCAATCAGCACATCGGAAAAATTGTCTTGACCTGGTGAGATGGCCATGGTGGCATTGATCGCAGGCAACTGGAAGATGAACGGCAGTCTCTCGGCCAACGAGGCACTGCTGGGGGCACTGGCCGCGGGCCTTCCAGGGGGTGCAGCAGCCGAGGTGGCGCTGTGCGTGCCTGCACCCTATCTGGCCCAGTTCAGGGCCCTGGCTGCCCAGCACACGGCCCTGCAAGCGGTGGGCCTGGGCGCGCAGGATGTTTCAGCCCATGCGGGGGGCGCCTACACCGGCGAGGTCAGTGCCTCGATGCTTGGCGATTTTGGGTGCCGCTATGCCATCGTCGGGCATTCGGAGCGTCGCCAGTACCATGGCGAAACCGACGCGGTGGTCGCTGCCAAGGCGCAGCAGGCGCTGGCCCACGGCATCACGCCCATCGTCTGTGTGGGCGAGACGCTCGAGCAGCGCGAGGCGGGCCAGACCTTCGATGTGGTCAAACGCCAACTTGCTGCGGTCATCCATGCCAACGGACCTTGCATCAGCGAGGTGGTGGTCGCCTACGAGCCGGTGTGGGCCATCGGCACCGGCAAGACGGCCAGCGCCGAGCAGGCGCAGCAGGTCCATGCGGTCCTGCGCGCGCAGTTGCAGGCGGCCACGGCGCAAGCCTCGCGCATGCGGATCGTTTATGGCGGCAGCATGAACGCGGGCAATGCGGCGGGCTTGCTGGCGCAGCCCGATATCAACGGCGGCCTCATTGGGGGCGCCTCTCTCAAAGCGGCCGATTTTCTGGCCATCATCGGCGCGGCGCGCTGAGATTTAGATCGACAAGAACTAGGAGTTGAGTATGAACATTGTCCTGACCATTTTGCTGGCCGTGCAGATCCTTTCAGCCTTGGGCATGATTGGGCTGATCCTCATGCAGCACGGCAAGGGGGCCGACATGGGCGCTGCCTTCGGCGGTGGTTCATCGGGCAGCCTGTTCGGCGCCTCCGGCAGCGCCAACTTTCTCTCGCGCTCGACCTCGGTGCTGGCGGTGGTGTTTTTTGTCAGCACTCTGGCGCTGGCCTACTTTGGCACAGCCCAGCCGCGTGCCAGCTCGAGCGTCCTTGAAGGCGCGCCCCCTGCTGCAGCCCAGCAGATTCCCGGTGGCGTGACAGCGCCCCAAGGCGCGGCCAGTGCGCCGGCTGCTGCGGCCAGCGAGCCCGCGGGCGCCGCGCAAATCCCGGCCAAATAAATCACGTCGCCGGCTTTTTCGCAAGGCCGGCTCACGAGAAACCCCTTGTTTTCGGGGTAAACTACCGCTCGCTTTGACGGGCAGTCCTCACGCCTTCATTTGGATCGGTCGAAGCAGAAAAACAAGCGCGGACGTGGTGAAATTGGTAGACACGCTATCTTGAGGGGGTAGTGGCGAAAGCTGTGCGAGTTCGAGTCTCGCCGTCCGCACCAAGAATTGGGCAGTAGCGTAGCGTATCGGGCTTGCAAGCCTGGGGTCAGGTCTGAAGGACGGTCTCCAGGTGTTGCGCGGTCTGAACGCGACCAAGGGCGGCACGACACAATGAATCTCGACCAGTACCTTCCAGTCCTGTTGTTCATTCTGGTGGGGGTCGCAGTTGGCGTCGTTCCCCAAGTGCTGGGCAGGGTCTTCGGCCCCAATCGCCCGGACAGCGAAAAAAACTCCCCCTACGAATGCGGCTTCGAGGCCTTCGAAGACGCCCGCATGAAATTCGATGTCCGCTACTACCTGGTGGCCATTCTCTTCATTCTGTTTGACCTCGAAATCGCCTTTCTCTTTCCTTGGGCCGTGGCCTTCAAGGACATCGGTCTCGTCGGTTTCTGGGCCATGATGGTCTTTCTGAGCATCTTGGTCGTCGGGTTCATTTACGAATGGAAAAAGGGCGCGCTCGACTGGGATTGAGCGGCCATGGGCTTGTTGCTTGCGCGTGCGCTTCATCGGCGCTGCGTCCTGCCAAAAAGGTAGCGTATGTCACTTGAAGGTGTGTTCAACGAAGGGTTCATGACCACCAGTTACGACTCGGTCGTCAACTGGGCCAAGACCGGCTCTCTGTGGCCGATGACCTTCGGACTGGCCTGCTGCGCGGTGGAGATGATGCACGCCGGTGCGGCGCGCTACGACATCGACCGCTTCGGCATGCTGTTTCGTCCGAGCCCGCGGCAGTCGGATTTGATGATCGTGGCGGGCACCTTGTGCAACAAGATGGGCCCGGCTCTGCGCAAGGTCTATGACCAGATGTCTGAGCCGCGCTGGGTGATCTCGATGGGCTCGTGTGCCAACGGCGGCGGTTACTACCACTACAGCTACTCGGTGGTGCGCGGTTGCGACCGGATCGTACCGGTTGACGTTTATGTGCCCGGTTGTCCGCCGACCGCAGAGGCTTTGCTGTACGGCATTATTCAACTGCAGCAAAAGATCCGTCGCACCAACACCATTGCGAGGGCTTGAGATGAGCTTTAATCCCGTGCTCACTGGCGCAGCGCAAAGACCGTCGCCGCAGGCGCTGGCGCAGACCCTCGAGCAAGTGCTCGGCCCCAAGGCCAAGCGCATCACGCTGGCCCTGGGCGAGGTGACCGTCGTGGTGAGCTCGGCGGACTACCTGGAGGTGGCCGCCACGCTGCGTGACGCGCCGCAGTGCCGCTTCGAGCAACTCATGGATTTGTGCGGTGTCGACTTCAGCGACTACAAGGGCGGCCAGTACGATGGCCTGAGATATGCCGCGGTGCTGCACCTGCTGTCGGTCAGCTTGAACCAGCGCGTGCGCCTGAAGGTGTTCTGCCCGGACGACGATTTTCCTGTGCTGCCTTCAGTCTGCAAGGTCTGGAATGCCGCCAACTGGTTTGAGCGCGAAGCCTTTGATTTGCTGGGCATCGTGTTCGAGGGACATGACGATCTGCGGCGCATTTTGACCGACTACGGTTTTATCGGTCATCCCTTCCGCAAGGATTTTCCGACCACGGGCCATGTCGAAATGCGTTACGACCCAGAGCAAAAACGGGTGATCTATCAGCCAGTGACCATTGAGTTGCGCGAGGTCACGCCGCGCATTATTCGCGAAGACGGTTACGCAGGGCGGCCCTCGGGCGGCCAGGGTTGAGAGGCAGGACATGGCTGAGATCAAGAACTACACACTCAATTTCGGGCCACAGCACCCGGCGGCTCACGGCGTGCTGCGCCTGGTGCTCGAACTCGATGGCGAGGTGATACAGCGCGCTGATCCGCATATCGGCCTGCTGCACCGGGCCACCGAAAAGCTTGCCGAGAGCCGCACCTACATCCAGTCGCTGCCTTACATGGATCGGCTCGACTACGTCTCCATGATGTCCAACGAGCACGCCTATTGCCTGGCGATTGAAAAGCTCATGGCCATCGAGGTGCCCGAGCGCGCCCAGTACATCCGGGTGATGTATGCCGAAATCACTCGCCTGCTCAATCACCTGCTCTGGCTGGGCTGCCATGGCTTCGATTGCGGCGCGATGAACATCTTGATTTACTGCTTTCGCGAGCGTGAGGCGCTGTTTGACATGTACGAGGCGGTCTCGGGCGCCCGCATGCACGCCGCTTACTTTCGCCCAGGCGGCGTCTACCGCGATCTGCCCGATGCCATGCCGCAGTACAAGGTCAGCAAGATCCGCAACGCCAAGGCGATGGCCCAGCTCAACGAAAACCGCCAGGGCTCGCTGCTCGACTTCATCGACGACTTCGTGCAGAAGTTTCCCAAGCTGGTCGACGAGTACGAGACCTTGCTCACCGACAACCGAATCTGGAAGCAGCGCACGGTGGGGGTGGGCGTGGTCAGTCCCGAGCGTGCGCTCAACCTGGGCTTTACCGGCGCGATGCTGCGCGGCTCGGGCATCGCCTGGGACCTGCGCAAGCAGCAGCCCTACGATGTCTACGACCGGCTCGACTTCGACATTCCGGTGGGCAAGACCGGCGACTGCTACGACCGCTACCTGGTGCGCATTGAGGAAATGCGCCAGTCCAACCGCATCATCGCCCAGTGCGTGCAGTGGCTGCGGGCCAATCCGGGGCCGGTCATCACCGACGACCACAAGGTGGCCGCGCCGGCGCGTGAGGCGATGAAGGCCAATATGGAAGAGCTGATCCACCACTTCAAGCTCTTTACCGAAGGCTTTCATGTGCCCGAGGGCCAAGCCTATGCCGCCGTCGAGCACCCCAAGGGTGAGTTTGGTATCTACCTGATCAGCGATGGCGCCAACAAGCCCTACCGCCTCAAGATACGCCCGCCTGGATTTGCCCATCTGGCTGCGATGGACGAAATGTCGCGTGGTCACATGATTGCCGATGCTGTGGCCGTGATCGGCACCATGGACATCGTGTTTGGTGAGATAGACCGTTGATGCCATGAATTTTTCCGAACACACCAAGGCGCTCTTCGATCGTGAAGTGGCCAAGTACCCGTCCGATCAAAAGCAATCGGCGGTCATGGCCTGCCTGACCATCGTGCAGCAGGAGCTGGGCTGGGTCAGCCCCGAGAGCGAAAAGGCGGTGGCCGACCATCTGGGCATGGCGCCGATGGCGGTGCACGAGGTCAGCACCTTCTACAACATGTACAACCGCAAGCCGCTGGGCAAGTACAAGCTCAATGTCTGCACCAACCTGCCATGCCAGTTGCGCAATGGCACGCAGGCTATGGCCCATCTGGAGATGCGGCTGGGCATCGCGATGGGCGAGACGACGTCCGACGGCCTGTTCACGCTGCAGCAAAGCGAGTGCCTCGGAGCCTGCGCCGATGCCCCCGTGATGCTGGTCAACGACGTCAATATGTGCAGCTTCATGAGCCATGACAAGCTCGACCAGCTCGTCGACGGGCTCAAGGCACTGGAGGGCAAGCAATGAGCGCAGCGAGCATCCTTTCGCAGTTCGCCGCCACGGGCGTGCAATCGAGTTTCCACGGCCGGCACATCAAGCCGCAGATCATGGCGGGCCTTGACGGCGGCAACTGGCGGCTCAAGGACTACGAGGCGCGCGGCGGCTACCAGGCGCTGCGCAAGATTTTGGGCCAAGACGGCGGGCCCGGGATGACGCCCGATCAGGTGATCGCAGAGGTCAAGGCCAGCGGCTTGCGCGGCCGCGGCGGCGCGGGTTTCCCGACGGGCCTGAAGTGGAGCTTCATGCCGCGCCAGTTTCCGGGCCAGAAGTACCTGGTGTGCAACTCGGACGAAGGCGAGCCTGGCACGGCCAAGGACCGCGACATCTTGACCTACAACCCGCATGTGGTGATTGAAGGCATGGCCATTGCCGCCTATGCCATGGGCATCACGGCCGGCTACAACTACATCCACGGCGAGATTTTCCAGACCTACAAGCGCTTCGAGGAGGCGCTGCAGCAGGCGCGCGATGCTGGCTTGCTGGGCAGCAACATCTTGGGCACGGGCTTTTCGTTCAACTTGCAGGCCGCCCACGGATTTGGCGCCTACATCTGCGGCGAAGAAACCGCTTTGCTCGAGTCGCTCGAGGGCAAGAAAGGGCAGCCGCGCTTCAAGCCGCCGTTTCCGGCGAGCTTCGGTCTGTACGGCAAGCCCACCACGATCAACAACACCGAGACGTTTGCGGCCGTGCCCTGGATCATTCGCAACAGCGGTCCGGCCTACCTCGAGATCGGCAAGCCCAACAACGGCGGCACCAAGCTGTTTACCGTCAGTGGTGACGTCAACAACCCGGGCAATTTTGAGGTGCCCCTGGGCACGCCCTTCGCCAAGCTGCTCGAGCTCGCCGGTGGCGTGCGCACCGGCCGACAGCTCAAGGCCGTGATCCCGGGCGGATCGTCCATGCCGGTGCTGCCGGCCGACATCATGATGGCCACCGACATGGACTACGACTCGATCGCCAAAGCCGGCTCCATGCTGGGCTCGGGCGCGGTGATCGTGATGGATGACAGCCGGTGCATGGTCAAGAGCCTGTTGCGTCTGTCCTACTTCTACATGCACGAAAGCTGTGGCCAGTGCACCCCCTGCCGTGAGGGCACCGGCTGGCTCTGGCGCATGGTGCACCGCATCGAGCACGGCCAGGGTCGCCCCAGCGATCTGGACTTGCTCAACTCGGTCTCCGACAACATTCAGGGCCGCACGATCTGTGCGCTCGGTGATGCCGCGGCCATGCCGGTGCGCGCCATGATCAAGCACTTTCGCGCCGAGTTCGAGCACCACATCACGCACAAGAGCTGCATGGTTCCGGCCTACGCCTGAGCGCAGCACAGCAAGAGCACACACCATGGTTGAAATCCAACTCGATGGGCGCAAGATTGAAGTGCCCGAGGGCAGCACGGTGATGCATGCCGCCGAAAAGGCCGGTACCTACATCCCGCATTTTTGCTATCACAAGAAGCTCAGCATTGCGGCCAACTGCCGCATGTGCTTGGTAGACGTGGAGAAAGCGCCCAAGCCCATGCCGGCCTGCGCCACGCCCGTGACGCAGGGCATGATCGTGCACACCAAGAGCGACAAGGCCATCAAGGCGCAAAAAAGCGTGATGGAGTTCTTGCTCATCAACCACCCGCTCGATTGCCCGATCTGCGACCAGGGCGGCGAGTGCCAACTGCAGGACCTGGCCGTCGGCTATGGCGGCAGCGGCTCGCGCTACGACGAAGAAAAACGTGTGGTGCTGCACAAGGACGTTGGCCCCTTGATCAGCATGGAGGAGATGAGTCGCTGCATTCATTGCACCCGTTGCGTGCGTTTTGGCCAGGAGGTGGCCGGCGCCATGGAGCTGGGCATGTCGCACCGCGGCGAGCATTCGGAAATCGAGACCTTTGTGGGCATGTCGGTCGACTCTGAGCTGTCGGGCAACATGATCGA
>JAIXWZ010000107.1 GCA_027491035.1 Comamonadaceae bacterium
GTTGAAGCCGCGCCCGTCATTGCGCACCCGCCCCGTCATTGCGAGGCGCGCAGCGCCGTGGCAATCTACGCGCTCGATCAACCGCCCCATGGATTGCTTCGTTCCTCGCAATGACGGATTGCGCTGCGAGCACCGCAATGACGAGACAGGGGCGCGATTGCGCCAAAGAAAAAGCCCGGGCCTTGCGGCCTGGGCTGTAAACCACTCTTTGAGAGAAGTGGAGGAGACAAGCGGTGCAACAATTGGCCAAGCGATCTTCAGGAACGCTGGCTTCTTTCGTCGCGTTAAACCTATTTTAAAGACGACTTGCTGCGGCGCAACATCCAATGAGACACAAAAGCGACTGCGGCACGGTGTTTTTGCCCATCATCAACAAATAGAAAGACCGAAATTCATGGAATGCATAGTCAGCTGGGGCGGCAACCCCGCCATCGAGGGCCAGGGATCGGCCATGTCCTTCATCGCGCAGACCGGCAGTGGCCATGTGCTGATGATGGACGGCGCGCCCGATGCGGCCAAGCCGGAAAACGGC
Source organism: Comamonadaceae bacterium (assembly GCA_027491035.1). Taxonomy (GTDB): domain Bacteria; phylum Pseudomonadota; class Gammaproteobacteria; order Burkholderiales; family Burkholderiaceae_C; genus Polaromonas. Next base: position 533 of record JAIXWZ010000107.1, read on the forward strand.
GGTGCCAACCTGGCCCCGCGCCCCATGGAGACCGTGCTCGCCGGCACCGGCGGCTGCACCGCCTATGACGTGGTGCTCATCCTCAAGCGCGGCCGGCACGATGTGCGTGGCTGCAGCGTGCAGCTCAAGGCCGAACGCGCCGAAACCGACCCCAAGGTCTTCACCCGCATCCACATGCACTTCGTGGTCACCGGGCGGGCACTGACTGCCGCCGCCGTCGAGCGCGCCATCGCCATGAGCCACGACAAGTACTGCTCGGCCAGCATCATGCTGGCGAAAACGGCCGACATCACCACCAGTTTCGAGCTCAAGGAAGTGCTTTAGTACTTGGCGGCGGGGCCGCCGGGAAGCCGCGCTCAGTCGCGGGCGATGCCCAAGCGCACCAGTTGCGCATCGACCTTCTCGGCCAAGGCCGGCTGCTGGCCCAGGGCTTGCACCCAAGCCCTATCCAGCGGCAGGGCAAACAGCGTGGTCTGGCTGTAGCGCAAATGCTCGGCTTCCTTGCGCGCCAAAGACAGGCTTTGCACCACCTGGGGCACATGCTCGGGCAGGTAGCGCAAACTCATAGCACCACGCCTGTTTCACGGGCAATGCGAAGCACCGGTGCATCGGGCGTGTCCGGATCACTGAGCAGCACATCAATCTTGCGGTCTCCGAGCTCGCCGATCAGGGACGCATAAAGTTGCCCCAGCGCTGTTGCGCGGTTGCCCACGGGATGCGGCGTTTCAAACAGCAGGTCGATGTCGCCACCGCGCTGGGCGTCGTCGGTGCGCGAGCCAAACAAAATCACACGCGCATCGTCACCCAGTACCCGCTGGGCGACCGACTTGATGGCGTGAACCTGATCCTGGGCAAGGCGCATGGCGCATGGCGCAATTGTCAGAGAAAACCCTTGCCGCGCAAGCCAGGGGCGCCGCGTGAGCAAGCCACCCAGATGGGAAGAGCTCGGATTCATGCGCAGGGCCGAAAAAAGCAGCCTCAAGACGGCCTGGGAGCAAGCGGTCCGGACAGGCGCCCGGACCCGATGCAAAAGGCCTGGGCCTAAATCCGGTGCGCGGTGGTGGTCATCACCTTGGCGGCCGCCTTCATCAGGGCCGTGATGGGCGTGGGCAGGGGGCTGGCCCCGGCCTTGCCGGCGTCGCTGGCGTGACGGGCTTCGTCGTCCATCATCTGCGCCACGATGGCCCGCGAGGCGCGGTCGGCGGCGGGCAGGCGGTCCAGGTGGCCGGCCAGATGCGCCTCAACCTGGCGCTCGGTTTCCTGCAAAAAGCCCAGGCTCACACCATCGCCCAGGCGCCCAGCCACCAGGCCCAGGCCAAAGGAGCCGGCATACCACAGCGGATTGAGCAGCGAAGGCCGCGCGCCCAGCTCGTCCAGGCGCTCGCGCGTCCAGGCCAGGTGATCTTCTTCCTCGCGGCCGGCCTGCTCGAAGTGCTGGCGCAGCGCCGCATCGCGCGTGCTCAGGGCCTGCGCCGCATACAAGGCCTGGGCGCAGACTTCGCCCACATGGTTGACGCGCATCAGCGCCCCCGCCTCGGCACGCTCGGAGGGGCTCAAATCCACCGGCGCCAGGCCAGCGGCCGGGTTGGGCCGGCGCGCCCGCGGGGCGGCAAACAAGGTGCGCAGGGCGTCATCGGCGGCGCAAAGCAGGGTGTCGGTCAGGGTCATGGCGGTCAGTTTAGAACCAGGCCCGCAAGGGCGCCTGTCGCGAGCCCCAAAGTCCCCGCAGGCCTCCCAATCCGCCCGAGGGCGGCGCAAACAGCCCACTTGTTGCACACCCGCAACGAAACCCAGCCTTTTTAGGCCCAATCCTTTGCCTTGCCGGCGCAGCTCTGTTGCAATCGGTTCAGCTTCCTAATCGGAGCTCGGCCTGAGGACTTGAGTCCCCAGTGCCTCATGTTCAACTTTGGAGATCTCTCAAATGAAAAAATCCCTGATTGCTTTGGCTGCTCTGGCAGCTGTGGGCGTCGCTTCGGCTCAGTCGAGCGTGACGATTTCTGGCGTGTTGGACGCCGGTTATGTGCACACCAAAGAAGTCGCTACTGGCGCTGCCAAA
>JAIXWZ010000049.1 GCA_027491035.1 Comamonadaceae bacterium
AAGGCGGTGGGCGTGGTGATTCCTGAGCTCAACAAAAAGCTCACTGGCATGAGCTTTCGCGTGCCCACCTCCGACGTGTCGGTGGTCGACCTCACGGTCGAGCTGAACAACGCCGCGACCTATGCCGAGATCTGCGCCGAGATGAAGGCCCAGAGCCAAGGCGCACTCAAGGGCGTGCTCGGCTACACCGAAGACAAGGTGGTGGCCACCGATTTCGTGGGCGAGACCTGCACCAGCGTATTTGATGCCGACGCCGGCATCGCTCTGGACGGCACCTTCATCAAGGTGGTGGCCTGGTACGACAACGAGTGGGGCTATTCCAACAAGTGCCTGGAGATGATTCGGGTGGTGGCGCGGTAAGAATCAGCAGCCCTCGCGCCGCCCGGCGATCAGGCCAATGGGTTTGTGACCTTGCCCGGCGCTCTGCAGCACGTGGGAGCCGCGCCCTCGCGGCGATTGGGCCTTGGATTTCGAGCTGGGCCTATTGCGGGGCCTATTGCGGGGCCTTATCGCGCCGGGGCAATGAGATAAGCTTGCACCGCTGCCTATCGGACCCCAGTCGGTGGCGCAATGCGGTGCAGCAGCGCCTGGCCCGACTGAAGGCGCCGGGTGTTCTCGATGGCCACCGCAATGGCCCTCTGGAACATGTCTTGCGTCAGCCAGGCCATATGGGGCGTGCAGATCACATCCTCGCGTTGGAGCAGCAGGTGATCCTTGGCAATCGGCTCGCTGGCGAACACGTCCAGACCGGCCATCGACAACTGGCCACGGTCGAGCGCATCACAAAGCGCCTGCTCATCGACAAGCTCGCCTCGCGCGGTGTTGATCAGTACCGAGCCGGCTTTCATCTTGCTGAGGTTTTTTCGATCCAGCAGGTTTCGGGTTTGCTCGGTCAGCGGCACATGCAGGCTGACTACGTCGCTTTGAGACAGCAACTCGTCGAGTGAGCAGCATGGGTAAGGCCAATCGGGCTTGGGCTGGCGGCTGTGGCTGATCACCTGGGCCCCCATCGCGCTGAGCCAGGGGCCCAGGATGGCTGGAACATGGCCGGTGCCGATCAGGCCGACGGTTTTGCCGCCGAGCTCGAACAGGCGCTCTTGGGTGGCCTCCGGGATAGACCAGATGCCTTGGCCTAGCGCTTTCGACAGCGAGCTGACGCGGCGCGTGGCCATCAGCATCAGCATCAAGGCCATTTCTGCAACCGCTCGGCTGTTGACCCCGGGCATGTTGCAGACCGCGACGTTTTGTTGGGCCGCCGAAGACACATCGATCGTGTTGACGCCCACCCCGATTTTCTGAATCAGCGCCAGCGCCGGGTTGGCTCGGATCATGCGCTCGCTCACCGGTCGCAGAACATGCCACAGCACCTGCGTGCCCGGCCAGTGGGCCTCAAAGCGCTCAGGGTCGTCTTCCGGACAACACACCACCTCCCAATCGGGGGGAATACGCGGGTTCAGCCATTGCAACAGCGAGGGACTGGCATTGAAATGAAACAGGACTTTCAACGCGCTGCCCCGGCCTTCTTGATCCACGGGAAAAGATTCGGGCTGGGGAAAGGCCGTGTGCGGGCGGCCGTCTGCTCGATGCGCAAGCCTTCATTCCATTTGGCCATCCGCTCTGACCGCGCAAAGCTGCCGACCTTGAGCTGCGGCACGTCCCAACCGACGGCCAGATGAACAATGCTGACATCTTCTGTTTCACCGGATCGGGCGGAAATGATGCAGTCCATGCCCAGGCGCCTGGCTTGCTCGACGGCTTGCCGTGTTTCCGTGACGGTTCCGACCTGATTGGGCTTGATCAAGACCGCATTGCAGGCCCCGCGACCGGCCCGTTCGGAAATTCGGGGGGCATGGGTCACAAAAAAATCGTCGCCAATGATTTGCATCTTGTGCCCCAGCAACTGCGTCATGGCGCACATGCCCTCGACGTCATCTTCTGCGAAGCCATCTTCCATCGAAATGATGGGGTAGTTGTCGGCCCATCGGGCATAGGTGGCCAGCAGTTGGTCGCGGTCGAAGGAGCGGCCTTCGCTGCGCCAGTGATAGCGGGTGCCGTCAAAGTATTGGGTGGAGGCCAGATCCAGGGCGATGCTGACCTCTTTGCCGGGGGTAAAGCCGGCCATCACGATGGCATCCAGCAGGGCCGCTATCGCAGCCTCGTTGGATCCGAACTGGGGCCAAAAGCCGCCCTCATCGGCCACGCCCAACATCTTGCCTTGCTGCGCCAGCATCTTGCTGGCGGCCAGATAGATTTCGGCCGTCCATTCCAGGGATTGTTCAAAGCACGTTGCGCCGTTGGCCACCACCAGAAAATCCTGCAGGTCGACACTGCCCTTGGCATGGGCCCCACCGCCGAAAATCTGTATCTCTGGCAGGGGAAGTGCTGCCACGTTGTCTGCGCGCAGATATTGCCACAGAGGCTGGCCCGCCTGCTTGCTGGCCGCCCACAGGCAGGCCAGGGACACGGCGATCATGCTGTTGCCGCCAACGCGCGACTTGTCGGGCGTCCCGTCGGCCGCTTGCATGGCCTGGTCGATCCCCGCCTGGTCGGTGATGTCCATCCCCACAATGGCCGGTGCAAGGATTTGATGGGTGGCCTCGACGGCCGCCTTGACGCCCAGGCCCTTGAGCGCGGTGCCGCCGTCGCGCAGCTCTCTGGCCTCGCCCGATCCGGTCGATGCGCCGGCAGGCGCGATGGCACTGGCCTGGGTGCCGTCGACCAGTGTGACCACAGCCTCCACCGTGGGGCAGCCCCGCGAGTCCCACACGGAGCGCGCTTGGACGGACTTGATTGGGCTCATGCGTTCAATGCTTTCATGGTTAACTCGAGCACCCGCTCGAGCTCGTCTACCGGCTTGAGCAGGCCGGCTTGGGCGATGTGCCGGACGGTTTGGTGCTGGTGCGCTTCGCGCAAATACTCCACCGGAGACTTGCCGTCGACTCGGGCCAGCAGCAAGGCGGGCAGCAGCCGCGCAGTACGCTGCTCCAATGATGCCAGGCTTTCCCATTGGACCTGTCTCAGATAGGCCTGAGTGAGCCGGGAAAAACTCAGCGCAAGTGCCTGTTGCCGATCGGGCCGATGGATCATCTTGAGCAACAGGTGATTGAGGCAGAAGGCCAGATCAAAGGCCGGGTCACCATACCAAGCGCATTCGGCGTCAAGAAAGATGGGGTGGCCGGGTGCGCACAGAATGTTTTTGGGGCTCACGTCTCCATGAACCAAGGCCAGGTGAGTCTGGGCGCAGCTTTGGCACAGGGTTTCAAGCACCGCGGCCAGCTCGGGGTGCTTTTGCGCGGTTGCCAGCAGATAGGGCTCAAGCCGGAGGGAATAAAACTCCGGATCGCTTTTGAAGCGCTGGGCCAGGTCTGCGCGGTTGGCGCTCAGTTGATGAATCCCGCCGAGTGCATCGCCCACGCTGGCGGCAAAGTCCGGGTCGATCTGGCCTTGCAGCAGACGGTCTTTCCAGACGGGATGCTGCGACGGCTCCAGGAAAGACATGAAGAAAATGCCGTGCTCTTCATCGCGGCCCAGCATCTGCGGCACATGCTGGGGGAAATGCGGGGCCACAACCTGGTACCAGTCGTATTCGAAGGCGTTTCGTGACAGGGGGGCTTGCCAGAGCGCGCTGACCTTGAGCTGAGCCAGCGCCCGCTTGGCACAAATGCTGTGAGTCTCGAAATCGATGCGCCAAATATCCGACGATACGCCGCCGGTCAGCGGAGCCATGGTCGCAATCTGCTGGCCTTTTGAAAGGCCCAGCTTGTGCATGGCCTGGAGCAAGATCTCGGAGGTGTTCTCGGTCATGACGGGGTGTCAACAGACTTTTTTCGGGTGGCCTCAGCGGCTTTCGGCAATCACCGGATTTCTCAGGATGCCAATGCCCTCAATCTCTACCTCGACGGTATCACCGATGCTCAGCGGGCCGATTCCCTCGGGCGTGCCCGTGATGATGACATCTCCAGGCCTCAGGGTAATGGCCTGGCTGACATAGGAGACCAGCTCGTCGACGCCAAAGATCAGGTCAGAGGTGTTGCTGCTTTGTCGCACCTGACCGTTGACGCGCGTGCTCAGCTTGAGCTGGCGGTGGTTCAGGCCGGTCGCAATCACAGGCCCGAGGGGGCAGAAGGTGTCAAACCCTTTGCCGATGAGCAGACAGCCCGACTCCATTTCGGAAAACTGTATCGGGCGCTCGCTGATGTCGTTGGCGCAGGTCAGCCCGAAGATGTGCTGGTGTGCCGCGTCGACCGAAATGCGGCGACCTGGCTTGCCAATGACCACGGCCAGCTCGCACTCGAAGTCCACGCGCGTGCCTTCAAGGGGATAGACGATGGCCTCGTCTGGCCCGATCGCACAGCCATCGGGCTTCATGAACATCGCCGGTCGCGAAGGCAGGGGGTGCCCGGTTTCCTTTGCGTGGGCTGCGTAATTGAAGCCGACGCCGAAGATTCTGGGGCGCTCGATCGGGCAGAGCAGGCGAAGCTGGCGGCTCTCGTCTATCACACCGGTTTCTTCAAGCCCCTCAAAGGGCAGGCCGCGCAAGCGCCGCCATGTTGTCGGCGACTCTTGTATTCCGTAGTGAATTTCAGAGCCGAGTGCGTAGCGGGCGATGAGCATATCAAGGGTGTCCTGTAGGGGTGTGTGGAGTCGATGGTCTTGCCGGGCTGCAGCCCGCTTGCCTTCAAGGCTCAAGCCAGGCTGCGATTTGATCGTCGCTGGGCGAGCCATCGGCGATGAGCAGTCGTGCTTTCAATTCGACGGGAGGGCCGTGCTCGGAGATCTCAAGGCTGGCGTTGCGGCACGGATTGGCCGTGATGACACCCCACGGGCTGACATACCAATCGTGCCCATGCTGCGACGCGTCCGGCGCGAGCACCAGCGTGGCCTTGTGGCCGGCGCCGACAGGGGCGGTGCATCCGTGCCAGTCCGCCTGTCCTTGCCTGCCCGCCCTTGATCCTTGGCGCAGCGTGCCGCCATGCTGCTGCCCCATGCCCGGTCCGACGCGCAGGTTGAACCATGCGTGACGCGTGGGACCGATGCTGACCCGGTGTCCAGGCGCGCGCAGTTGCGAGCAGATGTCCAGGGTGATCACCGAGTCCTTCGGGTCGACCTTAATCTGGGTGGTGCGGCGCTCAAGCAGGATTTCGCGCCCTTGCGAGGCGCCCCATTCCCTGGGCCCGCGCCATTGCATCACCTGCTCGATCGTCGCATGGTCTGCATGCACGGTTGCATTGAAGGATTGCTCTTCGATGCGACCGGGTGCGCGGCCTTGGAACACCTCATTGACGTAGAAGTTGTAGCTGTAGACCTCGACGCCGCCGGCGGCCGGCACATGCAGGTTGACATGGTCGGCGGCGACCCAGATCGATTGGTGGTGCGGATGATCGGCCGGGCTTTCGCTGGTGACCGCAAAGCCTTGCGGCGTGAAGACGGGGAAAAGATAGGGTCTCAATGCCCCCTGCGTGAACCCGACCAGCGGCCGATCCGCAAGATAAATCATCTTGCGCACCGACGCAGCCCAGGCCCCCGCGGGGAGGGCGATCTCCTCGTTGTTCAGGCTCAGCCCGGTCATCGTGCTGCCAAGATGCGCCCCACCATGGCCCGGGTCTCGGCGCTCTTGTTGCTGAACTCGTCAAACAGCGGCCGCGCTGTGTTGAACCAACGGCTGGCCTCGTCGTTGGGAAGGCGGTGCACCGTGACGCCAGCCTTGACCAACTCAGCCAAGGCCGAATCGGTGCGCTGGCGATTGTCTCGGCGCTGCTCGGCAAAGATGTCGCGAGCGCTTTGCCGCACCAACGCTTGCAAATCGGCCGGCAGTGCATCGAGCCAGCGCGCATTGACACGCACGGCTTTGGGAAGAAACCAGTGGTAGCTCAGCGTCAGATGCTTGGCCTGTTCAAACCACTTGAAGCCCAGTATGGAGAAAAAGTCAGCCTCTACCGCCTCGATCACGCCGGTCGACAAAGCCGTGTACTGCTCGGCGTAAGGCAGGGGCGTTGGGCTGGCGCCCAGGCGCCGCCAAAAGTCCACCCAGACTTTGATTTCGGGCACGCGGATCTTGAGGCTTTTGAGGCTCTCCAGATTGGTCACCGGCCGCTTCGACAAGATGTGCCTGAACCCGACTTCGGCATACGCCACGAACTCCACGCCGGTTTTGCGCCTGGCCACGGCCGATACCTCATCGCCCAAAGGGCCTTGGAGGATCTTGTCCACATGCCCTTCATCCTTGAAGATGAAGCCGGGCGCGCCGCCGGTGGCTGCAATTTCCGGCGCGACAGATTCTTCGGTGTCAGGCCCGCCCACCGTTGCCTGGATGGTTCCAATCCGGCTTTGCTCGATCAACTGCGTGTAGCTGCCCAGCTGGCTGCCTGGGAAGTGCTGGGCATCGATGCGGCCGCCGCTGCGGCTGTTGAGCACATCGCACCATCTTTGCAAAGCCTGTGTGAGAGGTGACCCCACGGCCTCTGAGTGGGCAAGCCGGAGAGTGAACTTTTGCTGCCCTAGGGCGTGGCCGGCCAGGCCCAGAGAAACCGCACTTGCACCGGTGGCGCGCATCAGTTGCCGACGGCTCAGTGGCAGCTTGGGGGCGATGGGACGATCAGACATAAGGGGACCTCCTGGTGGATAAAGGGACGAGCACAAGGTGCGCAAACGATAGCACAAGACGGCAAACTGCTGAGATTGGTGTTTTCCATGATGTCTCAAAAAACATCAGCGGGAGGTCTCCGTGCGACTCGGCGACCCAGCCAGTGATTTGGCTGGACCCGTCGGGCGAGCTCTGGGGTCAAAGAGGATAAGTGTTGATTTAAAAGAAATTTTCGATTGCTTCGGGCTGGGCCGCCGGTTAATCTGGGCTCAAGGGGCGAATTTGTTGGACGGGCTCAGCCTTCGCTGGTCTGATTACCAACATCAAAGCATTGCCTTTTTGGGCTTAACTTTCTTGCCATCGTTTGCGCAACTAAATGAAGTTCAGCTATAGTGCCCGAGGTTTTTCCTTTGGCTCGTTCGGACATCTGTGGTCACCATCAAAGACATTGCTGAGAATTTGGGCGTGGCCGCGTCGACCGTTGGCCGCGCCTTGAGCCAGGACTCGCGCATCAGCGCCGCCACCCGAGCGCGCGTGGCGCAGGCCGCACAAGACCTCGGCTATGTGGCCCACTCCGCCGCCCGCCAAATGCGCAGCCAGCGCAGTTTGCTCGTTGGCCTGGTGATTCCCGATGTGCTCAACGCTTTTTACTCAACGGCGGCGCAGGCCATCTCGCGCAGCTTTGATGAGGCGGGCTACCAGACCGTGCTGTCGATTTCTGAGGACAAGCCCGAGGTCGAGTTGCGGCAGGTGCGCAGTTTGGCCGAGGCCCGGGTCGATGCGATCGTGTGGGTCCCGACGGTCAAGCCCTTGGCCCAGACCGTCACCTACATGCAGGCCATCACCCACGTCCAGCTCATACGCCGGTGTTCTCGGCTTCGCTCCGACTGGTTCGGCATCGATGACGTGGCCACCACCTGCCAGGCCACTGAGCACCTGCTTGAGCTGGGGCACCAGCGGATCGCTTACGTGGGAGGGCCCCGTTCTTTGAGCACCGGTGAAAGCAGGCTCAAAGGCTTTGTGCTCGCCCATGAGGCCCACGCAAGAAGCGTGGACGAGTCGCTGATTTTTTGTGACGCCCCTGACGCACGAAGCGGGCCGCAGGTGCTCGATCGACTGCTGTCATTGGCGCCCACGGCCATCGTTGTGGCCACCTCGCGGGGCACCGAGAGCGTGATCGAGGGGCTCAGCGCCAGAGGGGTCAAGGTGCCCGAGCAGATCTCGGTCGTTGGCTTCAATGACTCGCCCGCCGTCTCTTGGTGGGGGCCGGGCTTGACGACCATGCGACTGCCCGTGCGGGAAGTCTCCATGGCCAGTGTCGATTTTCTGGTTCGCAAAATGGCTCAGGGTCGTCACGACCCCTCAGCGGTGGTCGGCCAGATGACGCAATATCCGCCGGCTTTGGTTGCGCGTGGCTCTACCGCCGCACCCGCTGGCGCACAACCGTTTGGAGCAACATGAACCCATCGATCCGAGCCTACGACGCGCTGGTGCGGCTGCTGGGCTGGGCTTGCGCAGCCATGCTGGCCTCGACCGTGATCCTGACCGTCATTCAGGTTTTCTTCCGCTACGTGGTGGGCGACCCCCTGTCTTGGTCGGAAGAGCTGGCGCGGTGGTTGTTTGTCTGGACGGTCTACCTGGGCTGGCCCTTGCTGATCAGCAAAAAGAAGCACATGCGGCTGGAGTTTTTGCTCGGCCGCGTCGGCCCAGCCCAGGCCGAGCGGATCAACATGCTCAGCCAAGTCGTTGTGGCGGCTGCCTGCTGGGCCATGATGTTTCACGGCTGGGACTTTTGCTCGCGTGTCACGGGCACCAGCGGCTCGTTGGAGTGGCCGTCAAAGTACCTCTACATGGCAGTGCCTGTGAGCGCGGCCATCTCGCTGATCGTGCTGGCCTACGAGAGCCCCATGGCTGGGAAGATGCGCGGCTCGGGCCTGTTGGGCCTGCTGCTGGGCGCTGCCGTTTACAAGACGGTTTTGAGTGCCACCGCTTTGCTGCCCATCGACCTGAGCGTGGGCTGGTCACTGCATATCGTGGCCCTGTCACTCATGTTTTTGGATGTCCCGATTGCGTACTGCCTGGTGTTTGCGGCCTATGCGGCCTTTGCCAAGCAGGGCGACTTGATGATGCTGCCGATTTCGCAGAGCTTGGCCAGCTCGGTCAACTCGTTCATCTTGATGTCCATCCCGTTTTTTATTTTGGCGGCGCATGTCATGAACGCCAGCGCCATCACGGCGCACCTGATCCGGTTTGCCGCAGCCCTTGTGGGCCATATGCGTGGCGGCCTGGCCCAGGTCAACGTGGTCACCAACACCGTCATGGGCGGCTTGTCGGGCTCCTCATTGGCCGTTGCGGTCGGGACGGCCAAAGCCATGGTGCCCGAGATGGAAAAGCGTGGCTATCCGCGGCCCTTCGCAGCGGCGGTCACCAGTTGCGCATCGACCATCGACAACTTGATTCCTCCGAGCATCGGGATGATCATCTTTTCGGCCGCCGGAGCCGTCTCAGTGGGCGCCTTGTTCACGGCCGGCATCCTGCCTGGCCTGCTGATGGCTGCGGCCCTGATGCTCATGGTGCATGTGCAGGCCAAGCGCCGCGGCTTGCAACCCGAGTCCACCCCGATGAGCTGGACCGAGCGCATGGTCGCTTGCCGTGACGCCTTGCCGGCTTTGATGGTCCCCATCTTTGTGGTGCTGGGCATGCGCTTGGGCGCGTTCACCGCCTCAGAGGCCGGAGCCATTGCGGTTGTGTACGCGATCGTCATTGGCGTGTTTGCCTACCGTCAACTCCATTGGCGTCATTTGCCCGAGGTCTTGAAAGACGGCGTGCTCGATACCGTGGCCATCGTGGCCGTGGTGGCGGCCTCCGCACCCTTCGGCTGGGCCCTGGGCATCGAGCGCATACCGCAGCAGATCGCCCAATCGTTCGCCTTCCTGTCCGAAAACAAATGGGTCTTTTTATTGGTCCTCAACCTTTTCCTACTGGTTGTTGGCTTGGCCATGGAGTTCATCGCCTCCTTGGTGATCCTGGTGCCGATCTTGCTGCCCATCGCTGTGGCTGCCGGTATCGACCCCGTGCATTTGGGCATCATCATGGTGATGAACTTGGTGCTCGGTGCCTTGACCCCGCCACTGGGTGTGCTGGTGTTCGCCACGGCCTCCATCGCCAAGGTCAAAATCAATGAGGTCTACAAAGAGGTCATGCCCTTTTTCTGGGCGCTGCTGGTCGTTCTTGGGCTGGTGACTTACATTCCTTCGATCAGCCTGGGGCTGGGCAAACTCATCGGCTGATCGCTACCATGGCGGCCATGCGCAATTCACCGGTCCGGTTTGCGGTGGTGGGTATTGACCACCGCCACGTCTATGACCTCGTCGAGGGCCTGCTCGCTGCAGGTGCGCAGGGCGTCGGTTACTGCGACCAAGGCTCCGACCCACGGGTGGCCCAAGGCTTGGCCAGCCGCTTTCCTGAGCTCAAAGCTTTTTCTCGGGCGCAAGACCTGTTGACGCACCCTGAGGTTGACGTCATCGTCTGCGCCGCCATTCCCGCAGACCGCGCCGAGATTGCCATCACGGCCATGCGCCACGGCAAGGATGTGCTGGTTGACAAGCCCGGGGTCACCACGGCCGAGCAGCTGGCGCAGGTCACCCAGACCGTTGCACAGACCGGACGTATCTTCTCGGTGTGCTTTACCGAGCGCTTCTTGGTTCCTGCGGTACAGCATGCCCTCGAGCTGGTGCAAGGCGGCGCCATCGGCGAGCCGCTCCACACCTTGGGTATAGGCCCACACCGGCTCAACGCCGCCATACGCCCGGACTGGTTCTTTCAAGAAGATCGCGCCGGCGCGATTTTGGTGGATATCGCCTCCCATCAAATTGATCAGTTTCTGGTCTTCACGGGTTCGCCTACGGCCGAAATCGCTCACAGCCACGTTGGGCAGTACCACCCCAAAAGGGCGGGCGCCGATTTCAATGACTTTGGCGAAATCATTTTGCAAACCGAGCGCCACCGGGGCTATGTTCGTGTGGACTGGTTCACCCCGGACGGCCTGCCGGTTTGGGGGGATGGGCGGTTTTTCGTGACAGGCACGGACGGCACCCTGGAAATTCGAAAGTACCTGGACATTGAGGGCAGGCCGGGGGGCAACCACCTGTTTTTGGCCGATCGGCAGGGCACGCGCCATATCGACTGCAGTGCCATGCCGCTGACCTTTTTTGCCCGCTTCGTCGCCGATGTTCAGGCCAGAACCCAAACGGCCATGAGCCAGGCCCATGCTTTTGAAGTGTGCGCCCTGGCCCTCCAAGCCCAAGCCCTGGCACACCCACGGAGTCGGCCCGCGTGAAGCCGCTGGGCGTGGCCCTGATCGGCGTGGGCCCGGGGGCCGTGCCGCACCTGCGCAGCCTTTGGGATCTGCGCGAACAGATCGCCCTGCGCGGCGTTGTCGCCCGGCGCCCCCAATTGGCCGACCTGGGGCCTTTTTCGGGCCAACTGCGCGCCGTTTCAGACCTTGAGGGGGTACTGGATGACCCGCTTGTGGAGGCCGTGATCATTGCCACGCCCCCCGCCACCCATCTTGAGTTGGCCCAGGCCTGCTTTGCACGCGCCAAGCATGTGCTTCTGGAAAAGCCCCTGGACGTATCCCTGGAGCGGGCCCGCAAGATTGTCGAGCTGGCCGACCAAAGCGGCTGTCGTCTGGGCGTTGTGCTGCAGCATCGCTTTCGCCCCGCCGCCCAGGCGCTGGCTGAGTTGATGGCGCAATCAGCACTCGGCCCCATACAAACCGCGTCGGTACAGGTGCCGTGGTGGCGCCCCCAGAGTTACTACGAGCAGTCCGGCCGAGGCACCCGCGCGCGCGATGGCGGCGGCGTGCTGATCACCCAGGCCATTCACAGCATCGACCTGTTTCGCAGCCTTGTGGGGGTCAGGCGCGTGGTCGCAGCCCAGATCAGTCGAACGCGCTTGCATGCCATGGAAACAGAAGATCACGCGCAGGCTTTGCTGGAGTTGGCCGACGGCGCCCCAGGCCTCTTGATGGCCAGCACCGCCCACTATCCGGGTCGCCCCGAGCGCATTGAAATCCTGGGATCGCAAGCCTTGGCCGTGCTCGAGGGTGGGCGGCTGAAGGTCGACTACGTCGACGGGCGTCGCCTTGAGATCGAGGCCGAAGGCGGAACGGGCAGCGGCGCCAACATCATGGACTTTCCCCATGACGCGCATCGTGCCCTGATCGAAAACTTCATGGCAGCCACCAGACATGGCCATAACCTGCGAGTCGATGGCCGGCAGGCATTGTTGACCCAGCAGTTGATTGAAGACGTCTTGACTTCAGGCGGGCCCGTGCAGGGTTTGTGAACCCGCCTCACTGCCCAGCCCTGCGAGACGCATCGCGCCGATGCGGCCACCTCTGTAGGAGCGCCGCCCTCGGCGCGATGCGGGCTTTGGATT
>JAIXWZ010000240.1 GCA_027491035.1 Comamonadaceae bacterium
CGCTCGAGCAGTTTGTGCTGGCGCTGATCGAGCTCAATCCCCAGGCTTTTTCGCAGGGCGACCGGCTGCTCAGCGGCTCGCGCCTGCAATTGCCCAGCGCCGAACAGGCGGGGCGCGTGCCGGCCGACCAGGCCCGAGCGCAGTTGCTGGCCTTGCGCGCAAACCGCGCAGACAACGCGGCTGCGCTCGTGCAGGCACCCACACCCAGCGCCGAGGCCGCCCGCCCCATCCCTGAGATGGTCTGGGTTGTCTGCGCCGCTGCCCTCATGGTCCTGGCGGTGCTGCTGTTCAGGCGCACCCGCTACGAGGGCCGCGACCGGGCCAGCACAGGCGGCCCAAAACCCCAAATCCCGACCACCCCGACCACGCCACCCGAGCCACAGCCCAGCCGTTACCGACCCGCCCTGCCGCCACAGAGCCAACCCTCGGTGCCGCGTCACGCCAAGCCGGCCGCGTCACCAGACAGCCCGGCACCAGACAGCCCGGCACCAGACAGCCCGGCCCAGCCTGCCGCCCGCCCCGCCGCCCCATCGCGGCCGCTGGACTTCAGCGGCATCGACCTGGACCTGGGCAGCGCGCAGCGGGACAAGCCGTGAGGGGCGCGCGGCCATGAGGGTGGCCATGGGCCTGAGCTACGACGGCAGCGCCTACGACGGCTGGCAAAGCCAGCCTTCGGGCAAGACGGTGCAAGACGAGCTCGAGCGCGCGCTAAGCCAGTTTTGCGACCAGCCGATTCGCACGATGTGCGCCGGCCGCACCGATGCGGGCGTGCATGCGCTGATGCAGGTGGTGCACTTTGACACCACCGCCGAGCGCGAAGAAAACTCCTGGGTGCGCGGGCCCAACAGCTTTTTGCCCCCCGGCATTGCAGTGCAGTGGGCCCGGCACACGAGCGACGACTTTCATTGCCGCACCCACGCCAGCGCCCGGCGCTACGCCTATGTGCTGCTGCAGTCGCCGGTGCGACCCAGCGTCGAAGGCGCCCGGGTCGGCTGGGTGTTTCGGCCGCTCGATCAGGCCGCCATGGAGCAGGCCGCTGCCCTGCTCGTGGGCGAGCACGACTTTTCTTCGTTTCGCGCCGCCCAGTGCCAGTCGCACACGCCCATCAAAACCATCCGGCGCATCGAGATCCGTCAGCGCGGCGCCTACTGGCGCTTCGAGTTCGAGGCCAACGCGTTTTTGCACCACATGATCCGCAACATCATGGGCTGCCTGCTCCAGGTGGGCCAGGGGCTGCGCACGCCCGAGTGGCTGGCCCAGGTACTGGCCGCGCGCAGCCGGGAGGCCGCCGCCCCAACCTTCTGCCCCGACGGGCTGTACTTTCTCGGGCCGCGCTACGACGCCCGCTGGGGCCTGCCCGAGCGCACCGCGGCCTATGATTGGCTGCCATGAACCGCGCCCACCGAACCCGCATCAAGGTCTGCGGCCTGACCCGAGAGGCCGACGTCGAGGCTGCGGCCAGCGCCGGCATCGACGCGCTGGGCTTTGTGCTCTACCGGCCCAGCGCCCGCTACGTCAGCCCGGCGCGCGCCGGCGAGCTGGCGCGAGGGCTGCCGCCCTGGGTCACGCCGGTGCTGCTCTTCGTCAACGCCGAGGCGGACCTGATCGAGCAAGCCCTGCGCGAGGTGCCCAACGCCACCTTGCAGTTTCACGGCGACGAGACGCCCGCGCAATGCAGCGTCTGGGGCCGCCCTTTCCTGCGCGCCGCGCGCCTGCCCGCCGGCGATGCCCCCACCGATACGGCCCCCGCCTTCGATCTCTTAAAATTCGTGCAAGAGTTTCACAGCGCACAGGCCATCTTGCTCGACGCCCATGTCGAAGGCTATGGCGGCGGCGGAAAGACATTCAATTGGTCACAGCTTCCAACAAACGTCAACGCTCACCTCGTCTTGTCTGGTGGACTGACGCCTGCAAATGTGACCGATGGCATTTTGCAAGTGCGGCCGCGTTGCAAGACGCTGGCCGTTGACGTGAGTTCAGGCGTCGAGGTGTCCAAGGGCATCAAGAGCGCCGACAAGATCCACCAATTCGTCGCCGCGGTGCGCGCCGCCGACGAGCCACTTGCCTCCCATCCATGATCACTTACCAGCAGCCCGACGCCGGCGGCCACTTCGGCATCTTCGGCGGCAGCTTTGTCTCCGAGACGCTCACCCACGCCATCAACGAGCTCAAGGCGGCCTACGCCCGCTACCAGCACGACCCACAATTTCTGGCCGAATTCCAGGGCGAGCTTGCCCGATTTGTGGGCCGGCCCTCACCGATCTACCACGCCGCCCGCATGAGCCGTGAGATGGGCGGCGCGCAGATCTACTTGAAGCGCGAAGACCTCAACCACACCGGCGCGCACAAGATCAACAACACCATCGGCCAGGCCATGCTCGCCAAGCGCATGGGCAAGCCGCGGGTGATCGCCGAGACCGGCGCCGGCCAGCACGGTGTGGCCACGGCCACCATCTGCGCCCGCTATGGCCTGGAGTGCGTGGTGTACATGGGCAGCGAAGACGTCAAACGCCAAAGCCCCAACGTCTACCGCATGAAGCTGCTGGGCGCCACCGTGGTGCCGGTCGAGTCGGGCAGCAAGACGCTCAAGGACGCGCTCAATGAGGCGCTGCGCGACTGGGTGGCCAACGTCGATGACACCTTCTACATCATCGGCACCGTCGCCGGCCCCCATCCCTACCCCATGATGGTGCGCGACTTCCAAAGCGTGATCGGCAAGGAATGCATCGAGCAGATGCCGCTGCTCACCGGTGGCCGCCAGCCCGATGCGGTGCTGGCCTGCGTGGGCGGCGGCAGCAATGCGATGGGCATCTTTCACCCCTACATTGGCTTTGAGGGCACGCGCCTGATTGGCGTGGAGGCGGCCGGCGAGGGGCTCGAATCGGGCAAGCACTCGGCCTCGCTGCAACGCGGCACCCCCGGCGTGCTGCACGGCAACCGCACCTATGTGCTGCAAAACGAAGACGGGCAAGTCACCGAGACGCACAGCATCAGCGCCGGCCTGGACTACCCCGGCGTCGGCCCGGAGCATGCCTTTCTCAAAGACATCGGCCGCGCCCAATACGTGGGCATCACCGACAAGGAAGCGCTCGAAGCCTTCCACTACCTGTGCCGCACCGAAGGCATCATCCCGGCGCTCGAATCGAGCCATGCGGTGGCCTACGCCATGAAACTGGCCAAAACCATGCGCGCCGACCAGTCGATCTTGGTCAACCTGTCGGGCCGGGGCGACAAGGACATCGGCACCGTGGCCGACCTGTCGAACGCCGATTTTTACTGCCGCCCCTCCTGTCAGGGTCAGGGCGTCAAGGGCGGCGTGCAGCCGCTGGAGTTCAAGCCATGAGCCGGATCGACGCTGTGATGGCCGCCCTGGCCAAAGACGGCCGCAAGGCCCTGATCCCCTATGTCACGGCCGGCTTTCCCTACGCCGATGTCACGCCCGATCTGATGCACGCCCTGGTGGCCGGCGGGGCCGACATCATCGAGCTGGGCGTGCCGTTTTCCGACCCCTCGGCCGACGGCCCGGTGATCCAGAAGGCCGGCGAAAAAGCCCTGGGCCTGGGCATCGGCCTGGCCCAGGTGCTGCAGATGGTGCAGGCCTTTCGCGCGAGCAACGGCCACACCCCGGTGGTGCTGATGGGCTATGCCAACCCGGTCGAAGCCTATGACCACAAGCGCGGCGCCGACGCCTTCGTGCGCGATGCCGCCGAAGCGGGCGTCGACGGCGTGCTCATCGTCGACTACCCGCCCGAGGAGTGCGCCGACTTCGCCGCCAAGCTGCGCGCGCGCCAGATGGACCTGATCTTTCTGCTCGCCCCGACCTCGACCTCCGAGCGCATGGCGCAAGTGGCGCAGGTGGCCAGCGGCTACGTGTACTACGTCTCGCTCAAGGGCGTCACCGGCGCGGGCACGCTCAATGTGGACGAGGTCGAAAAGATGCTGCCGCGCATCCGCGAACATGTGCACATTCCGGTGGGCGTGGGCTTTGGCATCCGCGACGCCGACACAGCCCGGGCCATAGGCCGCAGCGCCGATGCGGTGGTGATCGGCTCACGGTTGATTCAACTGATCGAGGGCCAGGCCCGCGACGGCGTCGCCCCAGTGGCCACGCAGTTCATGGGCTCCATCCGGCAGGCCCTGGACGCCTGAGCCCGACCCGGCTGCGGTCGCAGCCGCGTCAGAGGATGTCGTTGACCGTGTAGGCCAGGCCGCTGCCCATGCACTCTTTGCAAAAGGTGCTGCGGTATTTGGCCTCCTCGAGCTCCTGCCGGCTGGCCTGCACAAAGCTGGGGTGCAGGCGCAAGTGCCTCGAGTAGGTGCCGCAGCAAAGCGCGACCGATCCATCGGCATCGATAGCCGTCATGTTAAAGCGCAGCTCGCAATCGAACTGGCCGCTGCGCCGGGACCGGTTGATCCGGGCCACCTCGACCGGGTGTATCGGCAGGCGGCTGACAATGTCTTGTGTCAGCGCGTCGGCCCGGCCCGCCAGCACATCAAGGTTGCGCTCCACCGGCATGAGCACCGCGTTGTTTTCCATGTAGGCAAAACCCAGGCTGGCCGCAAACGCCCTGGCCTGCTGCGCGCCCGCACTGTTGTGCTTGTAGAGGTGGTAGCCCACCACGACCTGCATGCCCGCATGCATGCCCGCACGGTCCGCTGGCGGGGCCTGGTCCATCAGGCTGCGCAGCTGGCGCAAGTTGGCCTTGACCTTGTCCACCTGGCCGCGCACATGGGTGCTGCCATAGTCTTGCTGCGTCCAGCCCGACATCGAGACCTTGAGCACATCGGGCGCGGCCTGCACCAGCTCAGGCAAACCGCGGTCGATGTTCAAGGTGGTCGAGACAATCGAGCGCCAGCGGCGAGCGCGAATTGCTTGCACAAACCGATGCAACTGAGGATGCAGCAAAGGCTCGCCCCAGTTAAACAGGTGGATAACGATGGGTGTATCCGGCCGGTCTTGGGCGATCTTGTCGAGGATCTGCTCGAACAAGGTCAGCGGCATCAGGCCCCGTGCCCGCGGCTCCTCGGGCATATTGCCCACTGGGCAGCTGGGGCAGCGCAAATTGCAGTTGCCCGCGATCTCAATCACGTAAATGTAGGACTGGGGATCTTCGAGCGCCGGATAACGCTTGAGGGTTTTGAGCTGCGCCTGGTCAAACACCTCGGGCGCAAGATGTGCAGGCATGGGCAGGGGCTCGCGCAGCATCAAGCCCAGACGCCGGCCCACGGGTGCAGCCAGCGCAAGCCAGTGCTGGGCCTGTGGCCGAAAGCCTGCGCCATCGAGGCAGATGACCAACTGCACCACGCAGTCCAGCCAGGCCCGGTCCAGGCCCTGCTCGGTTTGAAGCATGTGCCACAAGGTGGCGCTGGCCTGGCCGGCTTGGCCCTCCTGGAGTAGCCGCTGGGCCGTCTGCGTCAGAGGATGTGCTAGCATGATTAGAGTTTACTTTTTATTGCAATTTAGCCTGCTGCGGAGGGCGCAAGCCAGGTCCCTTTCTGCCTGGGCCCGGCTGGGGCACAAAGCGGCGCAACCCACACATGGCCACCCGAGCTCACTTGAAACGCCGCCGCCAGCCCAGTGCCTTGTGGCTGCACCTGCTGGCAGGCCTGCTGGGCAGCTGGCACGTGGGGTCCGCACAGGCGCAGTGTGCGCTGGGCGGCTACGACCCCGGGGGCGGCTCTGCTTGTGTTCCCGCCACTTACGGCTACTTTGTTCCGGTCACCGGCGCGAGCAG